>NZ_CP069303.1:2724545-3027272 GCF_016839145.1 Shinella sp. PSBB067
TGAGAGGCGTTGCGGTGCGCGCGTCGCCGAGACCTTCGACCGGCGCGGAATCGCGCACCACCCGGCCGAGCTGGCGCGCTTCGGCGATCCGCTCCAGCGTCGCGGGATTGGCGATGGCGCCGCAGACGCCGGCCGCACGGGCCGGATCGGCGAGAAGGGCATCGACGGCGGCGGCGATGCCGGTCGCGACCTCATCGAAGCTCTTATGGCCCTCGTTCGTCTCGATGCCGCCGCGCGGCACGAAGATGTCCTGCGGCGCCGTGCACATCTGGCCGGAATAGAGCGACAGCGAGAATGCGATGTTGCCGCACATGCCGGTAAAATCGTCGGTATCGGCGATCACGATGGAATTGACGCCCGCCTCTTCCGTGTAGACGTCCGCATCGCCGGCATTGGCGCGTACCCAGCCGCCGAAGCTGCCCGAGCCCGTATAATCGACGATGGCGACCTCAGGATGCTGCACGAGCGCGCGGGTGATCTCCGAACCGGGCGCGTCGGCGGCGAGCAACACCACGTCGGGCGCAAACCCTTCCTCCGCCAGCACCTGCCGGGCGACCTCGACCGTGATGGCGAGCGGCAGGATTGCCGCCGGGTGGGGCTTGACGATGAAGGTGTTGCCGGTGGCAAGGCTTGCGAAGAGGCCGGGATAGCTGTTCCAGGTCGGGAATGTGTTGCAGCCGATGACGAGGGAGACGCCGCGCGGTACGATGCGCCAGTGCTTTTCCAGGACGATGGGCTCGCCCCCGCCCTGCGGCTTCGTCCAGGTCGCCCTTGCCGGCGTGCGGACCATCTCGGCATAGGCATAGGCGACGGCCTCGAGGCCGCGATCCTGGGCATGCGGACCACCGGCCTGGAAGGCCATGGCGAAGGCCTGGCCCGTCGTGTGCATGACGGCGTTCGCCATTTCGAAGCTCAGGGCATTGAGACGGGCGAGGATTTCGAGGCATATGCCGACGCGCATCTGCGGCTCGGCAGCGGCCCATTGCGGGGCGGCGGCGCGCGAGGCGGAGACGAGCCTGTCGACGGAGGCGGCGGGATAGGTGATGCCGAGGGCGGGTCCGTAAGGCGAGACTTCCGCACCGACGGTGCCGTCCGAGGGATGGCCGGCGAGGTCGAAGGGTTTGCCGAGCCGTGCCTTGTAGGCGGCAAGGCCGTCGTCCCTGGCGGTCTCGCCGTAGATCTTGCCGCTCGGCACCTCGGGATAGGCGGACCAGAAATCACGCCTGGCCGCTGCCGCGAGGGCGGCGGTCAGTGTCGGGCGGTGGCGCTCGAAAAGTCCGGTCATGTCTGGCTCCTCCCAGGTCGTGCTTTTATAATTGACTGACCGGTCGGTTTATGCAAGAGTTTTTTTACGGTCGCTCCCGGGAAGGGCGGCAGGGAGGTATCATGTCCGAATCCGACACCATTCTATCGGCCCTTGCCGATGGCGTTCTGAGCTTTACGCTGAACCGCCCCGACAAGCTCAACGCTTTCAACGAGGAGATGCACCTTGCGCTGCGCGCCGGCTTCGAGCGCGCCCACGCGGATGCGGACGTGCGCGCCGTACTGCTGACCGGCGCCGGCCGCGGCTTCTGCGCCGGCCAGGACCTCGGCGACCGTGACCCGCGCAAGGGCGCGCCGGATCTCGGACACACGATCGAGACCTTCTACAACCCGCTGCTGCGCCTCATCCGCAGCCTCGAAAAGCCCGTCGTCTGCGCCGTCAACGGCGTTGCCGCGGGCGCCGGCGCCAATATCGCCTTCGCCTGCGATATCACGCTCGCCGCCCGCTCCGCCCGCTTCATCCAGGCCTTCGCCAAAATCGGCCTCGTGCCGGATTCCGGCGGCACCTGGAGCCTGCCGCGCCTCATCGGCGAGGCGCGCGCCAAGGCGCTGGCGCTCACCGCCGAACCGATCGACGCCGAGACCGCCGCCGACTGGGGCCTCATCTGGCGCGCCGTCGACGACGAGAGGCTCGTGGAAGAGGCGACGGCCCTCGCCACGCGCCTTGCCGCCGGCCCGACGAAGGGCCTCGGCATGACGAAGCGCGCCATCCAGGCCGCCGCCACCAATTCGCTCGACCAGCAGCTCGACCTCGAACGCGACCTGCAGCGCGAAGCCGGCCGCAGCGCCGACTATGCCGAGGGCGTCTCCGCCTTCCTTGAAAAGCGCAAGCCGGAGTTCAAGGGCCGATGAATGCCGCCAGCCTTTCCCCCGAGACGCTTGCCGGCGCCTGCGCCAGGGTCATGTGGGACGACGACAACGCCACGCGCCATCTCGGCATGGAACTCGTTTCCGTCGCCCCCGGCGAAGCGACGATCGCCATGACCGTCACGGACATCATGACGAACGGCCACGGCACCTGCCATGGCGGCTACATCTTCACGCTCGCGGACTCCGCCTTCGCCTTCGCCTGCAACACCTACAACCAGCGCACCGTCGCCCAGCACTGTTCGGTGACCTACATCGCACCGGCCTTCAGGGGCGACCGGCTGACGGCCACGGCACGGGAGGTGTCGCGCCGCGGACGGGGCGGGATCTACGATATCCGCATCACAAACCAGGAGGGCGAGCATGTCGCGGAGTTCCGCGGCCACTCGCGAACAGTCAAGGGCGCCCATCTGCCGGAGCAAGGCTGAGGCCGGCGCCGTCCCGCATTCTCGGAGGAGACATTCATGGAAGACCTTTCCCCCCGCCCCGGAGACCTCGACGCGATCGAGACGGCCTCGCGCGACGAGATCTCCGCGCTCCAGTTGGAGCGCATGAAGTGGTCGCTGGCCCACGCCTACGAGAATTCCCCCTTCTACCGCCAGCGCTTCGACGAGGTCGGCGTCCACCCCTCCGACCTCAAGACCCTGGCGGATCTTGCGAAATTCCCCTTCACGACCAAGAAGGACCTGCGCGACACCTATCCCTTCGGCATGTTCGCCGTGCCCCGTGAAAGGCTCGCCCGCATCCATGCCTCGTCGGGCACGACCGGCAAGCCGACGGTCGTCGGCTATACCCAGAACGACATCGACACCTGGGCGAGCGTGGTCGCCCGCTCGATCCGCGCCTCGGGCGGCCGGCCCGGCGACATCGTGCACGTCGCCTATGGCTACGGCCTCTTCACCGGCGGCCTCGGCGCCCATTACGGCGCCGAGAAGCTCGGCTGCACCGTCGTGCCGATCTCCGGCGGCATGACGGAGCGCCAGGTCACGCTGATGCAGGATTTCAAGCCGCGCATCATCATGGTGACGCCCTCCTACATGCTCTCCATCCTCGACGAGTTCCGCCGCCAGGGCGTCGATCCGCGCGAAAGCTCGCTCGCCGTCGGCATCTTCGGGGCCGAGCCGTGGACGAACGCCATGCGCGAGGAGATCGAGCAGTCCTTCGACATGCACGCCGTCGACATCTACGGCCTCTCCGAGGTCATGGGGCCGGGCGTGGCCAACGAATGCGTCGAGACCAAGGACGGCCTGCACATCTGGGAAGACCACTTCTACCCCGAGATCATCGACCCCGTGACCGGCGAGGTGCTGCCGGACGGCGCGCTCGGCGAACTCGTCTTCACGACGCTGACGAAGGAAGGCCTGCCGATCATCCGTTACCGCACGCGCGACCTGACGCGGCTGTTGCCCGGCACCGCCCGCTCCATGCGCCGGATGGAAAAGGTCACCGGCCGCTCGGACGACATGATGATCCTGCGCGGCGTCAACGTCTTCCCGACGCAGATCGAGGAACAGATCTTGAAATGCCGCGGCCTTGCGCCGCACTTCCAGATCGAATTGACCCGCGTCGGGCGTATGGACAACATGACGGTTCATGTCGAATGTACGCCGGAATCGGCCGACGAGGGCGCACGCGCTGGCTCGGCGAAGGAACTCGGCCATCACATCAAGAGCGTGGTCGGCGTCTCGACCAAGATCCAGGTGCATGAGCCCGGCGGCGTCATCCGTTCGGAAGGCAAGGCCAAGCGGGTGGTCGACAACCGGCCGAAAGAATGAGCACCGGGATGGTCCGGTAGGGGAACGAGCGTGTATAGGGAGGGTGGCCGCCCTCCCGAAGCGGTCGTCGACCCGGTAAAAAGCAGAACAGGTTTCCCATGGCACGCACGCGCGCAGTCGATTTCGAGGAAAAACAGCGCGGCATTCTGACAAGCGCGGCGGCAGTCTTCGCCGAGATGGGCATGGAGAAGGCCTCCATGTCGATGATCGCCTCGCACAGCAATGTCTCCAAGGCGCTGCTCTACCATTACTATCCGAGCAAGGACGCGCTGATCTTCGACATCGTGCGCACGCACCTGACGGAGCTGGAAAGCGCGATCGAGGCGGCCGACCGCCCGGACCTGCCGCCGCAGGATCGCTTGCGCATGCTCGTCAAGGCCGTGCTGGAGAACTACGAGGGCGCCGACAACGAGCACAAGGTGCAGCTCAACGGCACCAGCGCCCTCTCGCAGGAGCAGCTTTCCGAACTTCAGGCGATCGAGCGGCAGATCGTCAAGCGCTTCTCCGGCGTCATCGGCGACATCAATCCCGATCTCAACAAAGATCGCCCCCTGCTGATGCCCGTCACCATGTCGCTCTTCGGCATGATGAACTGGGTCTACATGTGGTTCCGCCCCAACGGGCCGATCACGCGGGACGAATATGCGGATATTGCAACGACGCTGATCCTCGAAGGCGTCAAAGCCGTAACCTGAAGCTTACGCACACCGTCTCCTCGCCTCCTGAACCGGCCATGCCGCAGATCCCGCCGCGCGTAAAATGCCGGTGGACATGACGGCTCACTCCCTCGTCTTGGCCACCATGGTCAGCACGTCGTATTGCGCAACGGTGGCGCCCGTCTGGTTGGTCACCTGGCAATCCCAGCGCACCTCGCCGTGCTCGGCATTGGCGCGCGGATTGATCTCCTTGCAGGTGAGCTGCACCGTGAGCGTATCACCCGGATTGACCGGCGTCAGGAAGCGCAGGTTGTCGACGCCGTAATTGGCGAGCACCGGGCCCGGCGCCGGATCGACGAAGAGGCCGGCGGCGAAGGAGACGATGAGATAGCCATGCGCCACGCGCCTGTCGAAGAACGGGTTGGCCTTGGCGGCTTCCTCGTCCATGTGGGCATAGAAGGTGTCGCCGGTGAAATTGGCGAAATGCTCGATGTCGTCGAGCGTCACCGTGCGCGAGGCGGTGACGAGCTGGTCGCCGATCTTCAGCTCCGCGAGCGACTTGCGGAACGGATGCTCGCCACCGGCATGCGCTTGCGCGCCCGGCATCCAGCGACCGGTAACGGCCGACAGCAGGGTCGGCGCGCCCTGCACGGCGGTGCGCTGCATGTAGTGCTTCACGCCGCGCATGCCGCCCAGTTCCTCGCCGCCGCCCGCGCGGCCGGGACCGCCGTGCACGAGGCCCGGCAAGGGCGAGCCATGGCCGGTGGAGGACTTGGCGCTGACGCGGTTGCCGATCATCACGCGGCCGTGGAACGGCGCAAGGCCCAGCACGACCTCTTCGGCGAAGGCCGGATCGTTGGTGAAGACGGAAGCGACGAGGCTGCCCTTGCCGCGGTGGGCAAGGTCGACCGCCTCTTCCGCCGTGTCATAGGGCATGACGGTGCTGACCGGACCGAAGGCCTCGACATCATGGATAGCGCGGGCCGAAGCCGGCTTGTCGCAATAGAGCAGGACCGGGTTGAGGAAGGCGCCGGCGACGGTATCGCCCGATGCAACGCTCGGATTGTCGGGATCGCCCGCCACGATCTGCGCATCCGCCGAAAGTTCGCGGATCCGGGCGCGCACCTCTTCGCGCTGGTCGAGGCTGGCAAGCGGGCCCATGCGGACGGCCTCGTCGGCGGGATTGCCGATGGCCGTCTTGCCGAGACGATCCCTGAGGCTCTCGATGAGCGCGTCGCTGTGGGCGCGCGGCGCGATGACGCGGCGGATCGCCGTGCATTTCTGCCCAGCCTTCACCGTCATCTCGCGGGCGACTTCCCTGACGAAGAGGTCGAATTCCTCCGTGCCGGGCGCGGCGTCGAGACCGAGGACGGCGGCGTTGAGACTGTCGGCCTCCATGGTGAAGCGGACGGAATTGCCGACGATCGCCTTGTGGGTCTTGAGGCGCTGGCCGGTGGCGGCCGAGCCGGTGAAGGTCACCGCGTCCTGGCCCTCGACATGATCAAGCAGGTCGCCGACCGAGCCGCAGACCAGCTGCAAGGCGCCGTCCGGCAGGATGCCCGTCTCGACGATGCGGCGGACCATGAGCTCGGTGAGATAGGCCGTCTGGCTGGCCGGCTTGACGACGGCCGGAACGCCGGCCAGCAGCGTCGGCGCCAGCTTTTCCAGCATGCCCCAGCAGGGAAAGTTGAAGGCATTGATATGGATCGCGACGCCTTGCAGGGGGCTGAGGATATGCTGCGCGGAAAAGGTACCGTCCTTGGAAAGCTGCTCCACGTCGCCGTCGAGCAGGACGCGGGTGTTCGGCAGCTCGCGCCGCCCCTTGGAGGCATAGGAGAGCAGCGTGCCGATGCCGCCCTCGATATCGACCCAGCTATCGGCGCGGGTGGCGCCGGTCGCGGTCGAGAGGGCGTAGAACTCTTCCTTCCGTTCCATCAGCGCAAGGCCGAGCGCCTTCAGCATGGCGGCGCGTTCATGGAAGGACATGCGGCGCAGCGCCGGGCCGCCCTTGTCGCGGCCATGGGCGAGGACCGCCCTGAAGTCGATGCCGGTGGAATCGATGAAGGCGACCGGCGCGCCCGTCGAGGCATCGAGCAGCGGCACGCCTTCCTTCGCCCCGGCGACCCACTGGCCGCCGACATAGCTTTCGAGCCGGCGCGGCCGGTTTGCCATGACGTTCATCTGTCTTCCTTTCAATTCAGTCCGAGCGCGGAAAGCTGCGCATCGACCTCCGCCCGCCATTCGGCGAGCAGGGTCTCGTTGGGCGTGTGCCGGAGGCCGAAACGCGACAGCGTCTCGAAGCGGGCCGAGCCCGAATGGCCGAAGCTCACGGCAACGCGGGGATACCAGTAGGCGACCGAGGCCCTGGCCTTCGCGCGGCCGTCTTCGTCCTCGACGATCCGCACGAGGCCGGCAAGACCGAGTTCGGCATGGCGCGTCTCGCGCGGCAGGACGGCGCGGAAGACCTCGGCGAGCGGCTGGTAGGAGACGCGCGACAGCTCCTTCAACTGCACGACGCTCGCCCGGCCCATCAAAACGTTCATGACCACCGCATCCACCCAGCCTTGGAGCGGGTAGTGGAAGACGGAAAGGCGCATGTCGCCGCCCTGCCGCGCCGCGCCGATATCGGCCTCGCGGGCGAGCCGCTCGGCCCAGGGATGGTGCACGGCGTAGCGCCCGCCATCGGCCCCGAAAGTCTCCATCACCCCGAGAACCTGGCCGGCATGGTCGGCCTTTTCCAGCACGATGCGGGCGGCGGAGATGCGCTCCTGGATGCCCGGCGCATCGTTGATGGTATCGGCAAAGCCGGCGGAGCCCGCCAGCTCGCTGTCGACGAAGCTCGCCATCAGGCGCAGGAGCTCGCCGCGATAGCGCGGCGGCACGTTGGCCGGCGACGAGAGAACGCCGCCCCTGGCCAGGTAATCTTCGATCGGCATCGTATCGGACATGGCGAGCTCCCTTACTGGTCGTAGCTGACGACGATGCGGTCGGTGAGCGGGTAGCACTGGCAGGTCAGCACGTAGCCCTGGCGCACCTCGTAGTCCTCGAGCGCGTGGTTGGTCTCCATCTCGACCTCGCCTTCCAGCACCTTGGCGCGGCAGGTGGAACAGACGCCGGCCTTGCAGGCATAGGGCGCGTCCATGGCGTTTTCGAGCGCCGCGTCGAGCAGGCTCTGGCCCTGCTTGGGGAACTTGAAGACGCGCGTGGCGCCATCCAGCGTGACGGTCGCCTCGCAGGCCGCGCCATGGTCGGCACCGTTGGCCTGCTCGACCTTCCGCCGCGCCCGGCCGGGCTGAGAGGAGGCAAAGAGCTCGAACTTGATCTGCTCGTCGCGAAGGCCGTGCTCGCGCAGCGCCGCGGCGATCGCCAGCATCATGGGCTCCGGGCCGCAGATGAAGGCGGTGGCGACCGACCCGATGTCGATCCAGCCCTTGAACAGCGCGGCGCATTTCTCGGCGTCGACGCGGCCGGTGAAGAGGTCGATGTCCTGCGCCTCGCTCTCCAGCACATGCAGCACCGAGAGACGGCCGAGATAGAGGTTCTTCAGGTCCTCCAGCTCCTCGCGGAACATGATGGAGCTGATCTGCCGGTTGGCGTAGACCAGCGTGAAGCGGGAACGCGGCTCGCGCGACAGCACCGTCTTGACGATCGAGAGGACGGGCGTGATGCCGCTGCCGCCGGCAAAGCCGAGATAGTGCTTGCCGACATCCGGCTCCAGCGCCGTGAAGAAGGCGCCCATCGGGGGCATGGCCTCCAGCGTGTCGCCGACCTTGAGGTTCTCATTGACCCAGGTGGAAAAGCAGCCGCCGTCGACCCGCTTGATGCCGACCTTCAGGACGCCCTCGTCCTTGCCCGCGCAGATCGAATAGGAGCGGCGCAGTTCCTCGTCCTCGAACCTGCGGCGGAAGGTCAGGTACTGGCCTTGCGTGAAATCGAAGACGGCCCGGTCCTCGTCGGACGGCCGGAGCGTGACCACCACCGCATCGCGCGTCTCGCGGCGAATGTCGGTCACGGTCAGGGGATGAAAACGTGCCATGCGCGGGCCCTCTCCCTAGAGCATTCCAGCCGAAGCGGCATCGCTTCGGCGTCGGAAAATGCGGTAAACAAGAAACTAGAGCGTGTCAGGCGGACCAGTGTTTGCCAGGCACGCTCTAGGGTCAGATGCACTTGAAGTAATCGAACGGTTCCAGGCAGTCGGTGCAGCGATAGCTCGCCTTGCAGGGCGTCGAGCCGAACTGGCTGATCTTTTCGGTGTTCGTCGATCCGCAGCGCGGACAGGCGATGGTGAGGTTCGAGCGGCCGGAAAGCCGGTCGATGCGTTTCATCAGCACGCCGTCGGCGGCCGTGCCGTCGACCGGCGGGGCGATGCCGTAGGCTTTGAGCTTTTCCCGGCCCCCGGCGCTGATCCAGTCCGTCGTCCAGGCCGGCGAGAGCTGGCGTTCCAGCCGCACCCTGGAAAGGCCCTTGTCCCTCAGCGCCGTCTCGATATCGAGGTTGATCATCGTGGTGGCGGGACAGCCCGAATAGGTCGGCGTCACCGTCACCACCAGCGTATCGCCCTGCCAGGCGACATCGCGGATGATGCCGAGATCGGTGAGCGAGATGACCGGGATTTCCGGGTCCGGCACCTCGGAAAGCCAGTGCCAGACCTCGTCGACCGAGGGGCGGAGCGCCGGATCCATCGCCGCCTCCTACCAGGTGGCGCCCGGATAGGCGCGCTGGAGGAACTGCAACTCGGACAGGATGTAACCGAGATGCTCGGTATGCACGCCCCGCCGGCCGCCCTTGTGCATGTAGCCGTCGGCCGGCTTCTTCAGCGTGCCTTCGGCAAGCGCCTCGGCGACGATCTCGTCCCAGCCCGCCTTGAGGCTCTGCGGCGCCGGGATGATGCCGGCCTCGACCAGTTCTCCGTCCATGGCGTCGCTCATGAACATCTCGCCGGTGAAGGGCCAGAGATCGTCCAGCGCCGCCTGCATGCGGCGATGGCTTTCCGCCGTGCCGTCGCCGAGGCGGATGACGAGGTCGCGGCTGCGGTCGAGATGGTAGGAGACCTCCTTGAAGGCCTTTTCCGCGATCTCGGCGATGCGCGCATCCGAAGAGCCCTTCAGCGCCTTCAGCAGCAGGTAGTGCCAGGCGTCGAACAGGAACTGGCGCATCAGAGTCTTGCCGAAATCGCCGTTCGGGCGCTCGACCAGAAGGAGATTGCGGAACGCGTAGCCGTCGCGCAGATAGGCGATGTCATCGGCCGAACGGCCCTTGCCTTCCACCTCGCCGGCAAGGCCGAGCCAGAGCTGGGTCTGGCCGATCAGGTCGAGCGCGGTATTGGCAAGCGCGATATCCTCTTCCAGAACAGGCGAATGACCGCACCATTCGGAGACGCGATGGCCGAGGATCAGCGCATTGTCGCCGATGCGCAGCAGGGATTCGTAGAGCGCGGCCTGACGGGCCGCCGGATCGAGCGCCGCGGTCGCCATCACATGTGCCCCACTTCATCGGGAATGTCGAAGAAGGTCGGGTGACGGTAGACCTTGGAATTCGACGGGTCGAAGAGCGGGCCCTTTTCGGACGGCGCGCTGGCGGTGATGTCGGCGGACTTCACCACCCAGATGCTGACGCCCTCGTTGCGGCGCGTATAGACGTCGCGGGCATTGTTGATCGCCATCTCGGCGTCGGGCGCATGCAGGCTGCCGACATGGCGATGGTTGAGGCCGTGCTGGCCCCGGATGAAGACTTCCCAAAGCGGCCATTCGCTGGACATGGTTCTCTCTCCCAAACTTATTCGGCGGCGATCTTGGCGGCGGCGCGGCGGTCGGCTGCCTTTTCCGCATGGGCCGTCAGCCCGTCGCGGAACCAGGCGCCGTCGTCCCAGGCCTTCTTGCGGGCGTCGAGACGCTCCGCATTGCAGGGCCCGTTGCCGGCGATCACGTTGAAGAACTCCTCCCAGTCCGGCTCGCCGAAATCGTAGCCGCCCTTTTCCTCGTTCCACCTGAGGTCCGGGTCCGGCACGGTGAGGCCGAGATATTCGGCCTGCGGCACGGTCTGGTCGACGAACTTCTGGCGCAGCTCGTCGTTGGAATTCTGCTTGATCTTCCAGGCCATCGACTGGGCCGAGTGCACGGAGGCATCGTCCGAGGGGCCGAACATCATCAGCGACGGCCACCACCAGCGGTTCAGCGCATCCTGCACCATGGCCTTCTGCGCGGGCGTGCCCTTCACCATCTTCATCAGGATGTCGAAGCCCTGGCGCTGGTGGAAGCTCTCCTCCTTGCAGATGCGGATCATGGCCCGCGAATACGGGCCGTAGGAACAGCGCTGCAGCGGCACCTGGTTCATGATGGCCGCGCCATCGACCAGCCAGCCGATCGCGCCGATATCCGCCCAGGTCAGCGTCGGATAGTTGAAGATCGAGGAGTATTTCGCCTTGCCGGAATGGAGCTGCGCGTACATTTCGTCGCGGCTGATGCCGAGCGTTTCGGCGGCACAATAGAGATAGAGGCCGTGGCCCGCCTCGTCCTGCACCTTGGCGAGCAGGATGGCCTTGCGCTCCAGCGTCGGCGCGCGGGTGATCCAGTTGCCCTCCGGAAGCTGGCCGACGATCTCCGAATGGGCGTGCTGGCTGATCTGGCGGATGAGCGTCTTGCGGTAGCCTTCCGGCATCCATTCCTTCGGCTCGATCTTCTGGCCGGCGTCGACGCGCTCCTGGAAGGCGCGCTCCACGGGGTCCATCTCGTCGAGGGACCGGACGCGGGCGGCATCGGTCTTCACCATCTGTGCATACATGGTCGTTCCTCCTGTTCCGACGCGTCAGACGCGCTCGAGAATGATGGCGATGCCCTGGCCGACGCCGATGCACATGGTGCAGAGGGCATAGCGTCCGCCCTGGCGGTGGAGCTGGTAGGCGGCCGTGGTGACGAGCCGCGCGCCGCTCATGCCGAGCGGATGGCCGATGGCGATGGCGCCGCCGTTCGGGTTCACATGCGGCGCGTCGTCCGGCAGGCCGAGGTCGCGCAGAACCGCGAGCGCCTGTGAGGCGAAGGCCTCGTTGAGTTCGATGACGTCCATCTGGCCGAGCGACAGGCCGGCGCGCTCCAGCACGCGGCGCGCGGCCGGCGCGGGGCCGACGCCCATGATGCGCGGCTCGACGCCCGCCGCCGCCATGGCGACGATGCGCGCCTTCGGCGTCAGGCCCTGCGCCTTCGCGGCCGCCTCGCTGGCGATGAGAAGCGCGGCCGCGCCGTCGTTGACGCCCGAGGCATTGCCGGCGGTGACGGAAAGGTCGGGGCCGTTGACGCCCTTGAGCTTGGCAAGCTGCTCGGCCGTCGTGCCGGGGCGCGGATGCTCGTCGCGGTCGACGACCAGCGGATCGCCCTTCTTCTGCGGCACATGGACGGGCACGATCTCGTCCGCAAAGACGCCGGCCTCGTGCGCGGCGGCCCAGCGGGCCTGGCTGCGCGCGGCGAACGCGTCCTGGTCCTCACGGCTGACGGCGAAGTCGGCGGCGACATTGTCGGCCGTCTCCGGCATCGTATCGACGCCGAAGGCCTTTTTCATCTTCGGGTTGACGAAGCGCCAGCCGATGGTCGTGTCGTAGACGGCGTTGGCGCGGGAGAAGGAGCTTTCGGCCTTCGGCATGACGAAGGGCGCGCGGCTCATGCTCTCGACGCCACCGGCGATGACGAAATCGCAGTCGCCGGCACGGATGGCACGCGCCGCCATGCCCACGGCATCCATGCCGGAGCCGCAGAGGCGGTTGACGGTGGTGGCGGGAACGGAAACGGGAAGGCCGGAAAGCAGAACGGCCATGCGGCCGACATTGCGATTGTCCTCGCCCGCCTGGTTGGCGCAGCCATAGATCAGGTCGTCCACCTTCGACCAGTCGACGCCGGGATTGCGCGCCATCAGGCCGGCAAGCGGCACGGCGGCAAGATCGTCGGCACGCACCGACGACAGCAGCCCGCCATAACGGCCTATGGGCGTACGAACGGCATCGCAGATGAAGGCTTCGGACACGCGGCTTCCTCCCTGGCATCCATCGTCGGCGTCTTCCCTCGAAAGATTGACCGACCGATCGGTTATCTATTTAGCATTCAAAACATCACAAATCAACGGTACTTTTCCATAATTCTGTGATGTTTTAATCCTGCCATTCGCAGGATAGCACAGACAGGGCGTCTTTCGGGGGAAAAGTGCCTCAGACCGCCTCGCGCAACAGCGCAAGACGACGCAGCGTCGCCTCGCTCGCCTCCGGCAGCGGGCCGTCCGCGGTCACGAAATTGCGCGCGACATGCCGGTCGGCTTCCGGGGAGAGACGGATATAGAGACCGGTGAAGAGCCGGCGGGCCGCCTCGCCCGGCCAGTCCGCCGGAAGCGCGGCCTGCGGCAGGCGCGGATCGCGCAGCACGACGAGGCGATACTGGTGCACGAGCACGAGCCGGGCGACGAGGCTTTCGGCCGCGCTGAGCCGGTTCGTACCCTCAAGCAGGCCGGCAAGCGGGCCGAACCGCCCGAGGAAAGCGCGATAGGCATCGGCATGCTGGGCAAGGTTCCAGTGGTCCGCGGCGAAGGCTCCAAGGTCCCGCTCGCCGCTCAGCACCTCCGCCTTGAACACCACGGCCGGCTGCCGCAGCGGCGGCAAGGACCGCGCGCCGACCGCAAGCCGCGGGCCGAGCCGGGCATGGCCGGCCCGTTCGAGCACCTGCAGCGCCTCGTCGGGCGCCGCGCCGGTCAGATGCACGAAATGCCAGTCCGCCGCCTCGGGCGGGCCGAAGAGCAGGCGGGCGGCGGCGGCGAATTCCGCGCGGGCCGGCGCTGCAAGGCGATAGAAGCTGCGCCGCCCTTCCCGCTCGCCGCAGAGCTGCCCCGCGGCGACGAGGCGCGAGACGGCGGTGCGCACCAGCGTCTCGCTGATGCCGACGGCGGCGCAGGTCTCGATGAGGTTGCCCGTCCACACGACATCGCCCCGCGGCTCCACCACGTCGCCGTAGATCGTGACGATGAAGCCGGCCGCCTTCAGCGGGCTTTCCGCAAGGATCGCCCGCAGGAGCGCCCCGAACGCGCTTTCCGCCCTCTGACTGTCATCAGGCAAA
Organism: Shinella sp. PSBB067; assembly: GCF_016839145.1. Taxonomy (NCBI): domain Bacteria; kingdom Pseudomonadati; phylum Pseudomonadota; class Alphaproteobacteria; order Hyphomicrobiales; family Rhizobiaceae; genus Shinella; species Shinella sp. PSBB067. The sequence continues at coordinate 2,738,253 of NZ_CP069303.1, forward strand.
CCGGTGCCCTCTTCGTTTCGCTTCGTGCGGAGGAGTAGCCCGAACGGGCCGCGACGGGAAGCCCCGGCCGCGCCGTTCCGCCGGGATCGGGACACGCCGTCGCCTCGTCAGCAAATATTAAGCTGCATCTGCCATCGTCCCCCGATAGCCGGGATCCGGGCACGCCCGTCCACGGCACCAGCGCGCGGAGAAAAACGAAACGCGATGAACGACCGGACTGCGCCATTTTCCTTCCGAGGACTGGGATATTACGTCCCCGCCATCGTGGTCGCGTTCGCCGTCCTGATCGCCGCCGTCCTCGTCGACGGCCAGAAGCGCCGGCTGGAGGAGGAGTATCTGCGCTCCTTCACGACGGAGCAGCTCGGCCTCCTGCGCTCGCGCCTGCAAGGCAACATCCTCGGTGACATCAAGCTGGTCCAGGGCCTCGTCGCGGCCTTCTCGACCGAGCCGGACATGTCGCCGGAGCGTTTCGACACCCTGTCCGGCCGCGTCTTCCGCGATGCTGCCCAGTTGCGCAATCTCGCCATCGCACCGGATTTCGTCGTCTCCCGTGTCTATCCGCTGAAGGGCAACGAGCGCAGCCTCGGGCTCGACTATCGCAAGAACGAACGCCAGCGCGCGGCCGCCATGCAGGTGCAGGAACTCGACCGCCTGATCGTCACCGGCCCGGTCGATCTCGTGCAGGGCGGACGCGGCCTGATCGCGCGCTACCCGATCCACACCGGCAGCAACGACGCCTTCTTCGGCATCGCCTCCGCCGTGATCGACCTCGACAGGCTGCTCGCCGGCAGCGGCTTCACGGACGACATGCGCATTGCCGCCTCGATCTCCAGCCAGCCGCATGACGGCGGCGAGGCGAAAAGCGTCTTCGGCAGTGCTGCTACGGTCGATGCCGATCCGGTCGTGATGACCATCGACATCGGCCACGAGGTCTGGACCATGTCGGCGGCCCCGCTGAACGGCTGGCATCAGGCGCCCGCCGATCTCGGCCTCTTCCGCGGCGGCCTCGCGCTGCTCGCCGTCATCATCGTCGCGCCCATCTTCTGGGTCGGCTACCTGATGAAGGACCGGCATCGCCATATCCGTGCCCTGCAGGACCGCGAGGAACGGCTGGAGACCGTCTCGCAGCGCCTCCAGCTCGCCCTGGACGCCTCGCAGGTCGGCGTCTGGGAATACGATACGCAGACCGATGCCCTCTCCTGGGACGCGCGCATGCGCGAGCTCTACAACGTGCCGCCGGCCCAGCCGATCTGCAGCTACGAGGACTGGCGCTCGGCGCTTCATCCCGATGACCTTGAGGATGCCGAACGCGTCTTCGCAGACGCCGTCGAGAGGGAAAAGCCCTATATCACCGAGTTCCGCGTGCTGCGGCGCGACGGCGGGATCCGTCATATCCGGGCGCACGGCATGACCTACCGCACCGCCTCCGGCGCCAAACGCATCGTCGGCGCCAACTGGGACGTGACCGGGGACATCCGGCTGCACGCCGAGTTGCTGCAGGCCAAGCTGACGGCCGAGGCGCAGAACCGGGCGCTCGAGGAGGCCCGCCGCGTCATGGAGCACAATTCGCTGCACGACGCATTGACCCGCCTGCCGAACCGCCGCTTCCTCGACCAGCGGCTCGCCCTTGCCGGCGACGACGGTTCCCCGCTGACGCTGCTGCACATCGACCTCGACCGCTTCAAGGACATCAACGACACGCTCGGCCATGCCGCCGGCGACGCGGTGCTGAAGCAGGCGGCCGGCGTGCTGCGCGCCCATGTGCCGCCCGAGGATTTCATCGCCCGCATCGGCGGCGACGAGTTCGTGCTGCTGTCGCGCCGCGACCCGGCAGAGGCCGACTTCCCTGCCCTTTCCGCACGCCTCATCGAGGCGATCAGCGAGCCGATGGCGATCCGGGGTCACGACTGTCGCATCGGCGCGAGCATCGGCATCGCCACGCGCAACGATGCCGAGGAATCGGCCGAGCAGCTCCTCGTCAACGCCGACCTCGCGCTCTACGAGGCCAAGCGCCGCGGCCGCAATCGCGTCGAGGCCTTCAACGACGAATTGCGCCTGCGCACCGTCGAGGTGAAGCGCCTTGGCGACGACATCCTGCGCGGCCTGGAGCAGCGCGAGTTCCGTCCCTTCTTCCAGCCGCAGTTCGACGCCGAGACGCTGGAGATCGTCGGCGTCGAGGCCCTCGCCCGCTGGGAGCACCCGACGCGCGGCTTCATCCCGCCCGACATGTTCCTGCCGGTCGCCGAAAGCCTCAACGTCGTGGCGCAGATCGACGAGGCGATCCTCGAGCAGGCGCTCTTCCAGACCATCCGTTGGGAGGCCCAGGGCCTCGACATCCCGCGCGTCTCGGTCAACGTCTCCTGCCAGCGCCTGCACGACGAGGGCCTGATCGAGAAGCTGAAGGCGATGAACATCCGCCCCGGCTCGCTCACCTTCGAGCTGCTGGAATCGATCTCCTTCGACACGGCGGACGATGGGCTGAAGCGGGCGATCGACCAGATCAAGGCGCTCGGCATCGATATCGAGATCGACGATTTCGGCAGCGGCCACGCCTCCATCGTCAGCCTCCTGGAACTCTCGCCCAAGCGGCTGAAGATCGACCGCCGGCTGATCCAGCCGCTGCTGGAATCGACCGCCCAGCAAAGCCTCGTCCATTCCATCATCGACATCGGCAAGGTGCGCGGCATCGAGACCGTCGCCGAAGGGGTCGAGACGATGGCGCACGCCGAGCTGCTGCGCCGTCTCGGCTGCCAGGTCCTGCAGGGCTACGCCTTCGCGCGCCCGATGGCCGGCGAGGATTTCCTCGCCTTCGCCAAGAGGCGCGCCTGGATGCCGTCGGCGGGCCTCAGCCCGGCAGGAGCGCGCTGACGACGTCGGCGACGGCCCGGCCGTCGTGATGGCCGCGCTGCCAGGCATCCTCGAACTCGCCGATGACGGCCTCCGCGCCGAGCCGCATGCAGGTTTCCTCCAGCGCCCCGTTGCCGAGATAGGCAAAGGCCCCGACGGTCTTTTCGAAGGGCAGGAGCTGGCGGTTGGCGAGGATATGGGTGAACGGCCGCGCCTCCGCCCCGCCGCGCTCCCGCCAGAGCGCGCCGGCAATATCGAGCATGCGTGCCAGATCGAGCCCGCGGGTTTCCCGGCATTGCAGGATATTGCCGATGAAGACGCGGCGGGCATGCACGTTCCGCGCGATCGCCGGCACGATGCCCTCGACGAGGAAATGCGGCAGGACGCTGGTGAAGAAGCTGCCCGGCCCGAAGACGATGGCATCGGCGCTTTCAAGGCTTTCCAGCACGGCGTCATTGGCCGGCACCGCGCCGCCCGCCGCCGAGAGCGCGATCTCGCGGATGCCCGCCCGGCCGGCCCCCTCCTCCAGCGCCGTCACCCGGTGCTGCCCCTCCACCCGCGTGCCGTCGTTCAGCACCGCGGAAAGATCGACGCCGTCCGTGGTCGTGGACGGCCAGACATGGCCAGTGATGTCGCAGAGCTTGCGGAAGACGAAGATGGCGGTGTTGATGTCGCGGTTATGCGCGAGATGCGCGCCGGTGAGGATGAAGTTGCCGATGCTGCCGTTGCGGAAATCGAAGTCCGCGCCGATCGCCGCGCGGAAGGTGCGCAGGTAATTGAGGATCGCGCCGCGCAGCCCCGGCTCCATGCGCTCCAGCAGCGGATGGCGGCCTTCGGCATAGAGCGCGAACTCGGTGCAGGCATCCGCCTGCGTGCCGCTGGTCAGGCGCGCATTGCACACCTTCACCACGTCGCCCGCGCGGCCCTCGCCATGCGCCATGGTCATCAGCGCCTGGCGGATATCGCCGACGGCGAGCACCCCAAGGCTTTCACGGATCACCTTGGAACTGCCGCCGCTGTCCCAGGCCGGCACGATGCGGGTCAGCCGCACCGGCTTGGACAGAAGCGCCAGGTTGGTCGAGCGGCACGCGGTGCCGCCCGAAAAGAGCACGATATGCGGCAAGCGGCTCTCGGCCATCCCGTCTCCTGCGTTTGGGTCTCACGGCCCGATATTGTAGGCCGCGCCGATCAGGGTCTTGGTATAGGCCTCCCGCGGCGCGCTGAAAATGGCATCCGTCGGCCCTTCCTCGACGATCTTCCCGTCCTTCATCACCACGACATAGTCGGACATGGCGCGCACCACCGAAAGATCGTGGCTGATGAAGACATAGGAAAGGCCGTGGCGTGACTGGAGATCGCGCAGGAGCTCGATCACCTGGCCCTGCACGGAGCGGTCGAGCGCGGAGGTCGGCTCGTCCAGCACCACCGCCTGCGGCTTGAGGATCATCGCCCGGGCAATCGCGATGCGCTGGCGCTGGCCGCCGGAGAATTCGTGCGGATAGCGGTTGCGCGCGGCGGGATCGAGCCCGACCTCCTTCAGCGCCGCGATCGCCCGCCTGTCGCGGTCGGCCCGCGAAAGCTGGGGTTCGTGCACGTAGAGCCCCTCCGTGACGATCTCGCCCACCGTCTGGCGCGGCGAGAGCGAGCCGTAGGGATCCTGGAAGACGAGCTGCATGCCGCGCCGGAGCGGCCGCATGCCCGTGCGGTCGAGATGGGAAATGTCCGTCCTGCCGAAACGATAGGCCCCCTCGCTGGAGATGAGCCGCAGCAGCGCCCGCCCCAGCGTCGACTTGCCGGAGCCGGACTCGCCCACCACGCCGATGGTCTGCCCCTCGCGCAGGCTGATCGTGACGTTGTCGACGGCGCGGAAGGTCGATGCCTTCGTCTTGAGGAACCCGCCGTCGATCCTGTAGTCGACCACGACGTTGCGGCCTTCGAGGATGATCGGCGCATCGTCCGGCGGCGGCGCCTTGCGGCCCGAAGGCTCGGCCTCGATCAGCATGCGGGTATAGTCGGCCTTCGGAGCGTCGAAGATCGCCGCCGTCGCGCCCTGCTCCACCACTTCCCCGCGCCGCATGACGACGACGCGCTCGGCGAAATGCCGGACGATGCCGAGGTCGTGCGTGATGAGCACGATCGCCATGTCGAAGCGCTTCTGCAGGTCGCGCAGGAGTTTGAGGATCTGCGCCTGGATCGTCACGTCGAGCGCCGTCGTCGGCTCGTCGGCGATCAGGATATCCGGCTCGTTGGCGAGCGCCATGGCGATCATGACGCGCTGGCGCTGGCCGCCGGACATTTCATGCGGGTAGCTGTCGATGCGGCGTTCCGGGTCGGGAATACCGACGAGCTTCAGCAATTCAAGAACGCGCGGGCGCGCCTGCTTCCGCGTGCCGCCGCGGTGATGCACGATCACCTCGGCGATCTGCCTGCCGACGGGATAGAGCGGATCGAGCGAGGTCATCGGCTCCTGGAAGATCATGGTGATCTTCGCGCCGCGAATCTCGTTGAGCGCCTTCGGGGCAAGCCCGACCATCTCCCGGCCGCGGTATTTCGCGGAGCCCGAGACGCGGCCGTTCGCGGCGAGCAGGCCCATGATGCCCATCATGGTCTGGCTCTTGCCGGAGCCGGATTCGCCCACCACCGCCAGCGTTTCGCCGGGGCGGACGTCAAGGTCGATGCCCTTGACGGCGTCGACGTCACCGTCCGGCGTTGTGAAGGAGACCTTGAGGTCCCGGACGGCAAGGATCGGTTCCATGGTCTCTCTGGTCTCTGCCATGTCAGCGGTCCTTCGGATCGAACGCGTCGCGCAGGCCGTCGCCGACGAAGTTCAGCGAGAAGAGCGTGACGACGAAGAAGATGGCGGGGAAGACGAGCAGCCACGGCGCCGACTGGATGTTGTTGGCGCCTTCCGCGATCAGCGAGCCCCAGCTCGTCAGGGGCGCCTGCACGCCGAGGCCGAGGAAGGAGAGGAAGCTTTCGAGCAGGATCACCTTCGGCACGATGACCGTTACGAAGATGACGACCGGGCCGATGGTGTTGGGGATGACATGCCGGCGGATGATCTGCCAGTCCGTCAGCCCGAGCGCTTCCGCCGCCCCGATGAATTCCCGCCGTTTCAAGGACAATGTCTGGCCGCGCACGATGCGGGCCATGTCGAGCCATTCCACCGCCCCGATGACGATGAAGATCAGCACGAAGCTGCGCCCGAAGAAGACGACGAGCACCACGACGAGAAAGACGAAGGGCAGCGAATAGAGGATTTCGACGAAGCGCATCATCACATTGTCGACGCGCCCGCCCATATAGCCGGAGATCGCGCCATAGACGACGCCGATGCCGAGCGAGACGAGGCTGGCAAGAAGCCCGACGGCAATAGAGATCTGCCCACCGAGCATGACGCGCGCCATGAGGTCGCGCCCGTTGGTATCCGTGCCGAACAGGAAATATTCCCGGTCGACGATGCCGGTCAGCGTCAGCTTGCGGCCGTCGTCGTCGGTGGAGACGACCGCGGTCCTGTCGAACTCGTTGGCGCGGTCGAAATAGCGTGTCGTGCGCGGATCGATCGGGTCCTTCGCCGTCACGACCGCCGTGAAGGTCTCGCCCTCGACGGAGAAGGACTGGAGCTCGACGCGCGCCCGCCCCGCCACGCTCTTCATCGCCTCCTCCAGCGCATCGGCGCCCGGCCGCGGCTCGAGGCTCGGCGGCGTCGTGACATAGGAGGAGAAGACCTGGTCGTAGCTGTGGCTGATGAAGAACGGGCCGAGGAAGGAGAAGCAGGCGATCAGCACCAGCATGACGCTGCCCGCCATGGCCGGCCGGTTGCGGCGGAAGCGCAGAAGCGCGAGCTGGAAGAGGCTACGCCCTTTGACGTCGCGCTCGGGCGCGGGGGAGACGACGGCGTCAGTCATGGCGCACCCTCGGATCGAGCAGGCCGTAGACGATGTCGACAGCCAAATTGAAGACGATGACGAAGATGGCGATCAGCACGACCGTGCCCATCACGAGCGTATAGTCGCGATTGATCGCGCCGAGCACGAAATAGCGCCCGACGCCGGGAATGGTGAAGATCGTCTCGACGACGGCCGAGCCGGTCAGGAGCGCCGCCGCGCAGGGCGCGAGATAGGAGACGACCGGCAGCATGGCGCCGCGCATGGCATGCACCACGACCACCGACTTCGCCGGCAGGCCATAGGCCCGCGCGGTGCGGATATGGTCGGTGCGCAGCGCCTCGATCATCGAGCCGCGCGTCAGACGCGCGAAGACCGCGAGCTGCGGCAGCGCCAGCGCGATCATCGGCAGGATGAGGAAGCGCATCGACCCGTCGCCCCAGCCGCCGGCCGGCAGCCAGGCGAGCACGATGGCGAAGATCAGCGTCAGCACCGGGCCGACGACGAAGTTCGGAACCGTGACGCCGACGGTGGCGACCGACATGACGGCGAAGTCGAGCACGCTGTTCTGCCGCAGCGCCGCGATGGTGCCGACGATGACGCCGCCAATGAGCGCCAGCAGCAGCGCGTAGAAGCCGAGCTCGATCGAATAGGGCAGGCCCTTGCCGATGAGTTCGGCGACCGTGTTGTCCTTGTAGATGTAGCTCGGGCCGAAATCGCCGGTCACGGCATTGCCGATATAGGTGAGGTACTGTCGCCAGAGCGGCTGATCGAGCTGGTAGGCCCGCATCAGGTTTTCCATCGTGGCGGGCGGCAGGGGGCGTTCGAGATTGAACGGGCCGCCGGGCGCAAAGCGCATCAGAAAGAACGAAATGGTGACGACGATGAACAGCGTCGGCACGGCGCTTGCGAGGCGCCGCAGAACGAAGGCAAGCATGACCAGGACTCCCCAGGAACGCGCCGCGCGGCCTTAACGGGCCGCGCGGCGGCAGCGGATCATTCCGAAACGCTGAGGAAGCGGCTCAGGTGCTGGTTGGCGGCATTGTCGTGCCAGCCCTGAACCTTGCTGGAGACGAGCCAGAGGTCGGCCTGCGTCAGGAGCGGCGCGATCGGCTGCTCCTGCATGAGAAGGGCTTCCGCCTCGTGCAGAACCTTGGCGCGCGCCGCAGGGTCGCGCTCCTCGTACGACTTCTTCATCAGCGCGTCGTAATCCGCATTGTTGAACTGGCCGTAGTTGAAGGTCTTGTTGCCGCTCGTGCTGAGGGCGAGGAAGTTCTCCGCATCCGCATAGTCGGCGACCCAGCCGGCGCGCGCCACGTTGAACTTGCCGCCTTCCTGCAGGTAGGCGTAGTGCGAGGACACGTCGAGGTTTACCAGCGAGACGTCGGCCCCGAAGGTGTTCTTCCACATGTCGGCCACCGCCGTCGCCACGCGCTCGTGGTTCGGGTTGGTGTTGTAACGGATCTCGATCTTGAGCGGCTTGCCGCCCTCGCCGTAGCCCGCTTCCTTCATCAGTTCGAGCGCCTTGTCCTCTCGGTCGAGCTGGGAGAGCGCGCCGAAATCGGCGGCCGCCGGCTCATAGCCCTGGATGCCCGGGGGCACCATGGAATAGGCCGGGATCTGCGAGCCGGAATAGATCTCCTTGGCGAGGAAATCGCGGTCGACGGCCATGGAGAGCGCGCGGCGCACGCGAACGTCGCTATAGGGTTCCTGGCGGGTATCGAAGGCGTAGTAATAGGTCGCCAGTGTCGGCGAGACATGGACCTGGTCGCCGTAGCTCTTGTTCAGCCGCTCGATCTGGTCGGCCGAGAAGTTGTAGACGAGGTCCATCTCCTTCGCCTCGAAGCGGCGGACGGAGGCGGCCTGGTCGTCGATCGGGTAGAAGATCACCTTGTCGAGCTTGACGTTGGCGGCATCCCAGTATTCGCCGTTCTTCTCGACGACGAGGTTGTCGTTCGGCACATGGCTGACGAGCTTGAAGGCACCGTTCGAGACCATCGTGCCGGGCTTGACGAAATCGGCACCGTTCTTCTCGACGCTTGCCTTGGAGACCGGCAGCGCCGTCTGGTGCGCAAGCAGTTCCAGGAAGAAGGGCGTCGGGCGTTCCAGCGTCACTTCCAGCGTCCTGGCATCGACGGCCTTGAGGCCGAGCTGGTCGAGGCCGAGCTCGCCCTTGTTGACCTTTTCGGCGTTCTTGATCGGGTAGAGGATGTTGGCGTAGCCCGCGGCCGTCTTGGGGTCCTCGACGCGGGTGAAGGAGAAGACGAAGTCTTCCGCCGTCACCGGGGAGCCGTCGGACCACCTGGCGTTCTCGCGCAGCTTGAAGGTGTAGACCGTGCCGTCGTCGGAGACCGTCCAGCTTTCGGCGGCGCCCGGGACGATCTTGCCGGCGGCGTCATAGATCGTCAGGCCCTCGTAGAGGTCCTTCAGGATGAACTCCTCGATATTGATGGAGGTGTGCGCCTGGTCGAGCGTCTGGGGCTCGCCGGCATTGCCGCGGTGAAGCACCGCTTCGGCGAGCGCCGGGCTTGCGCCGATGAGGAGCGCGCCGGCCAGGAGCGCTGCGCGCAGGCTGATGAGTTTGCTTGCCATTTTGTTTTCCTTCCCCGTTGTTCTTTTGGGTGCCCAATCAATTGTCCCTGTTTCAGCGCTTGGCAAGACCCCGAAAACAGGAAATGCCAGCATGTGCACAACCTGAGCGCGGTCCGGCGAAGCGATGAAATCGCGAGCCTGCGCAACGGTTTGCGACGAAAGATGAGAAAAATATTTGCCTTTACCCAAATAAATCGCAGTTTTCTGCGCATCGTTTGGCACCGATTTCTGCGATTGGTCCCTCATCGAACACTTGAACCGGAAACGGAGTCCCAAGATGAACTGGTTGAAGACCCTCGCCGCCGCCGCGGCCCTGCAGGCCGCCGCCCTCGCCCCTGCCCTTGCCGGTGAAAACCTCGCCGCCGTCCAGTCGGCCGGCGCGCTGAAGATCGGCACCGAAGGCACCTACGCCCCCTTCACCTACCATGACACGGACGGCAAGCTTGTCGGCTTCGACGTGGAGATCGGCGAGGCGGTCGCCAAGAAGCTCGGCGTGAAGGCCGAGTTCCTGGAAGGCAAGTGGGACGGCCTGATCGCCGGCCTCGACGCCAACCGCTACGACGCCGTGATCAACCAGGTCGGCATCACCGAGGCGCGCAAGCAGAAATACGACTTCTCCGAGCCCTATATCGCCTCCAAGGCCGTGCTGATCGTGCGCGCCGACGACGACAGCATCAAGGGCTTCGCCGACCTCAAGGGCAAGAAATCCGCCCAGTCGCTGACCAGCAACTTCGGCAAACTCGCCCAGGAGTCGGGCGCCGAGCTCGTCGGCACCGACGGCTTCGACCAGTCGATCCAGCTCGTCCTGACCGGCCGCGCCGACGCGACGATCAACGACAGCCTGTCCTTCCTCGACTTCAAGAAGCACAAGCCCGACGCCAATGTGAGGATCGCCGCCGAAAAGGAAGGCGCCGACTATTCCGGCATCATCATCCGCAAGGGCGAGCCGGAACTGCTCGACGCCATCAACAAGGCGCTCGCCGAGATCAAGGCCGATGGCACCTACAAGGCGATCTCGGACAAGTATTTCGGCCAGGACGTCTCGAAGTAATCTTCGGCCGGCCGCTTCGCGCCGGCCTGTTCCTGACCTATAGATAGACCGACGATCTGGCCGGGGATGACCCGGCCAGCCGCATTTCGGAGGATCGCCCCCGTGCCGCCCTGGCTTCAACTGATGCTGGACTCGCTTGCCCCGCTGCTCTGGGCCGCGCTCGTCTTCACCATTCCCCTCACCCTCGCCTCCTTCGTGCTCGGCCTTGCGCTCGGCCTCCTGACCGCCGTCGTGCGGCTCTTCGCCCCGCGGCCGTTCTCGGATATCGCTCGGTTCTACGTGTGGGTGATCCGCGGCACGCCGCTCCTCGTACAGCTCTTCGTGATCTTCTACGGCCTGCCGAGCGTCGGCATCCTGCTCGACGCCTTCCCGGCGGCCCTCATCGGCTTCACGCTCAATGTCGGCGCCTATACGTCGGAAATCATCCGCGCCGTCATCTCCTCCGTGCCGCGCGGCCAGTGGGAGGCGGCCTATTCGATCGGCATGAGCTGGTCGCAGGCCATGCGCCGCACCATCCTGCCGCAGGCGACGCGCGTCGCCGTGCCGCCGCTGTCCAACACCTTCATCTCGCTGGTCAAGGACACCTCGCTCGCCGCCGCCGTCACGGTGCCGGAACTCTTCCAGACGGCCCAGCGCATCGTCGCCACCACCTACGAGCCGCTGATCCTCTATATCGAGGCGGCGCTGATCTATCTCGCGCTGAGCTCGGTGCTCTCGTCCCTGCAGGTGCGGCTCGAAAAGCGCTTCGCCCGCTATGGCGGCTTCCTGGAGGCCCGCACATGATCGAACTCACGCATATCGAGAAACGCTTCGGCGACAATGTCGTGCTGCGCGACATCAGCCTGCGGCTGGCCGAAGGCACGGTGACGTCCCTCGTCGGCCCCTCCGGCGGTGGCAAGAGCACGCTTCTGCGCTGCATCAACCTCCTCGAAATCCCGACCGCGGGCTCGATCCGCCTCGGCGAGGAGAAGATCGATTTCGCCCCCGGCCGCAAGGTCGGCTGGGACGCGATCCAGAAGCTGCGCCGCCAGACCGGCATGGTCTTCCAGAACTTCCAGCTCTTCCCGCACCAGACCGCCATCGCCAATGTGATGGAGAGCCTCGTCACCGTGCTGAAATGGCCGGCCGACAAGGCAAGGGCCCGCGCCATGGAGCTTCTCGAAAAGGTCGGCATGGCGCACAAGGCGGATGCCTGGCCGGCGACGCTTTCGGGCGGCCAGCAGCAGCGCGTGGCCATCGCCCGGGCGCTCGCGCCCTCGCCGCGCGTCCTTCTCTGCGACGAGCCGACCTCCGCGCTCGACCCGGAGCTTGCCGAGGAGGTCGTGGAGGTCCTCAGCCGCCTTGCCCGCGAGGGAACGACGATGGTGATGGCGACGCATGACCTGCGCCTCGCCTCGCGCGTCGCCGATGCCGTCGTCTTCCTCGACGGCGGCGTGATCATCGAGGAGGGACCGCCGCGCGCCATTTTCTCGACACCCGAACGCGATAGGACGAGGAAGTTCATCGCCTCGCTCAGCGCGCCGCAGAGCTACGACATCTAGGCCGTCGGCACACGCTGCCTCACGCTACGGTAGCGATGAAATTGGGTCGCCGGTAGTTGCGTCGGAGCGGCGATTCAAGCACAGTGACGGGATATTCGTATCTCGTCATGCCCCGGCATGCCCTTTTGGGGAGAAAGTCCCATGATCAAGAAAACACCGAACCCGATCGACGTCTTCGTCGGCTCCCGTGTCCGCCTGCGCAGGCTGATGGTCGGCATGAGCCAGGAGGCGCTCGCCGACAGGCTGGGCGTGACCTTCCAGCAGGTGCAGAAATACGAGAAGGGCACGAACCGCATCAGCGCCAGCCGCCTGCAGGCGATCTCCGACGTCTTCCGCGTGCCGCCGAGCTTCTTCTTCCAAGACGACGAGAACGCCGGGCCCGCAGCGGGCATGGCCCACGAGACCGGCGACGTCTCCACCTTCGTTTCCTCCAAGGAAGGCCTCGACCTCAATCGTGCCTTCCTGAAGATCGGGGACGCGGGCATCCGCAAGTCGATCATCGCGCTCGCCACCGCCCTCTCCAGGGCGAGCGCCGGCGCGGAGGCGAACGAACGCGCGGAAAACGCACCGGAACTGCGGATCTGATCCCAAATGCCGGCGCGGCTGCAGACGCTCGGTCATCTGCGCCTGCTCGACGAGGGCGGTAGCGATATCGTCTTTCCCGAAAAGGCGCTGCTGATCGTCTGCTACCTCCATGCGCGTGGCTTGGCGGACATGCCGAGGGCGGACGCGGCGAGCCTGTTCTGGGACGATACGAACACCGCCGCCGCCTATGCCAGCCTCCGGCAGACCGTCTCGCGCATCCAGAAACGCCAGCGCGAGCTTGGCCGGACCTATCTTGCCTTCACCGACGCAACCATCGCCCTCGGGCCGGAGCCGGTCGAAAGCGATGTGGCGCAGGTCCGCGAGGATGCCGGTCTCGACCGTCTCGCCGGACTGCTCACCGAAGACTTCCTCAAGCATGTCCGCCCCGTCAACCGGGCGCTCGCCAGCTGGATTGGCCTGCAACGCGCGGCGCACATGGCCCTGCTGCGCCGCGCCCTCCTAGAAGAGACGGCGGGCGATGGCGGCACTTCCCGGCAAGCCCGCTCGGCCGCCGCCCTTCGCCTGCTGGAGGCAAATCCCGACGACGAGGAGGTGCGCGCGGTCCTGACCGGCCGCCCGGCCGTGCCCACGGCCCTGATGACGCTCCAGCCCGTCGCCCGGGTCCTCGTCCCGGAAGAGGCGGCCGTCGTCCAGCCGCGACAGAATCCGCCGCGTGTCGTGCTGCTGCCGCCGGTCACCGCCTTCGCCTCGCGCATGGCGGCGCGCTTTTCCGAGGCCCTGATCGAGGACGTCACCATCGGCCTCTGCGCGCTGCGCTCGATCTCGATCATCGCGCCGCACACCGCCGCGCAGATCTCGCTCCAGGCCGACCGCGCCGCGACCTACGAGCGCCACAAGATCAGCTACATCCTGGAGACGCGGCTTCGCGACGAGGGCGATGGACATACGCTCTTCGTCCAGCTCATCTTCTTCGGCAGCGACGAGGTCATCTGGGCCGAGCGCTTCCCGCTTTCGGCCGAGGGGCTCGCCCGGTCCCGGCAGATGATCGCGCACCAGATCGCCGGCGCCATCGCCACCGAGATCGAGCGCAACGAACTGGTGCGCGGCGATTACGAACGCGACGCCGATGCCTATCGCAGCTTCCTGATCGGCCAGGGGCAGTTGAAGAACCTCGACCTGCGCGACATCCGCCGCGCCCGCAAGAGCTTTCGCGAAGCCCTGCAACTGAGCGCCGGCTTCGCCCCGGCCCTCGGCGGCCTCGCCCGCAGCTACTTCCTCGAATGGCTCGTGACGGCCCGCAACGACCGCGAACTGCTGGACATGGCCGAGCAATATGCGCAGGACACCATCCGCACCGACGACCGCCTGCCCTCCGGCTACCGCGAACTCGGCGTCGTCAAGCTCTATGCCCGCCAGTTCGACGAAAGCGCCGCCTATCTCGACCGCGCCGAGGCCCTGAGCCCGCATTATGCCAATGTCATCGCAAGCTATGCCGATACGCTCGTGCAGGCCTCGCGGCCCGACATCGGCCTCCGGAAGATCGAACACGCCATCGAGCTGAACCCGCTGCCGCCGGACGAGTATTTCTGGACCGCCGCCGGCGCCAGCTATTCGCTCGGCCTCTACCGGCAGGCGCTCGACTATATCGCCCGCATGAAGGACCGCACCGCCGCCGACCGCCTTTCGGCAGCGAGCTGGAGCATGCTGGGCGATGTCAAGAAAGCGCGGCACTTCATTCGCCGCACTTACGCCGTCCATCCGGACTTCGACCTCGACGCCTGGATGGCCATCGTCCCCTTCAAGGAGGAATGGCAGCGCCAGCACTACTACGAGGGGCTGAAGAAGGCGGGTTTTTGAACATGCAATCGAACAGGAGAGGAATTGGACATGGCAAGACTGGTTGTTCTGGGCATTGAAGGAGACGACGGGCTCTGGGTCGCAGACCTCGATGCCGGCACCGTCTCGCAGATCGGCGTTCCCGCAGGCGGGGCCCTCAAGGCCGCCGACGACCTGCGAAAGGCCGGCGCGACGATCGTCAAGGGCGTGAACCTCGCCGCGCTCGCCTCCTCGGCGGATGCCGTTTCGGGCGGCTTCATGGATGTCTCCGGCGGGTTCATGGACGCTTCCGGCGGCTTCATGGATAAGTGAGCAACAGCCCCTATTCGGACCGCATCTGCGGCCCCGAAGAGACCTGGAACCGGATCGGGGCGCTTCTGCCCCGGTTCGGCATCACCCGGCTTTCCCGCCTGACCGGGCTCGACCGCGTCGGCATCCCGGTCTGGAATGCCGTCAGCCCCAATGCCCGCTCGATCGTCATCAACCAGGGCAAGGGCATCACCGACATCGACGCCAAGGTCTCCGCCGCCATGGAGGCGCTGGAACGCGCCGTGGCGGGCGACCCGCCCGTGCCGGCACGCCGGTCTTCCCGTCGCGATTTCGCCGAAGCCGGCGAGGCGTGCCTGCCGCTCGACATCTTCGTCGCGGCCGGACAGCCGTTCATCGGCGAGGACGAGGTGGTCGAGTGGCTGGCGGGGTACGACGTGGCGACCGGCGGCCGCGTCTGGGTGCCGCGCGAGGCCGTGATCCTCGACCGTACGAACACCGCGCCACGCTTCTGGCAATCCTCCGACGGCCTCGCCTCCGGCAATTCGGAACCTGAAGCCATCCTGCACGGCCTGCTCGAACGCATCGAGCGGGACGCCGACCGGCTATGGCGCCTCCTGCCCCGCCAGAAGCGCCTTGCCACGGCCATGGACCCCGCCGGCATCGCGGATCCCGTCGTCGACAGGCTGCTCGGCCGCTTCAGGGAGGCAGGGCTGGACCTTCGCCTCTTCGACATCACCAGCGATCTTGCCGTCCCCAGCTATGCCGCGGTGCTCGCCGAGGCCGGCATCCTCGCCCGCAGGCAGCCGCTTTTCCACGACGCAACCATCGGCTACGGTACCCATCCCGTGGCTGCACGGGCCGTCATCCGGGCGCTGACCGAGGTCGCCCAGTCGCGCCTCACCTATATCAGCGGCGCGCGCGACGATCTCTTCGCCGAGACCTTCACCCGGCCGCTGCCGCCGGAGACGCTTGCCCTCTTCGAGGCGTGGCCCGGCGTGGCCGCCGCCTATCCCGCACCCGGCGGCGATGCCGCCGCGCTCCTGGCCTGGTGCCTGGAAAAGCTCACCGCCTCCGGCATCGCCCCGATCGTGGCCGTGCCGCTCGGCGATGCCTCCCTTCCCGTCTCCGTGGTCAAGATGGTCGTGCCGGCCCTTGAAAATCCCGAAGGCGCGCGACGCCACGCCGTCGGCCCCCGCGCCCTTTCCCGCATGCTGTTCGGAACGCCATGAAAATCCTCTTCGCCGGCCCAAGCCTTCCCGACGCCGCCGCGCTCCGCCAGGACGGGATCGAAGCCCGCCCGCCGGCGGCGCATGGCGACGTGCTTGCGGCGGTGCGGGCCGGCGCAACGGCGATCGGCCTCGTCGACGGCAATTTCGAGCATGTCGCGCCGGTCTGGCACAAGGAGATCCTTCACGCGCTGGAAGCCGGCGTCACGGTCTTCGGCGCGGCCAGCATGGGCGCGCTGCGCGCGGCCGAGTGCGACGGCTTCGGCATGATCGGCATCGGCCGCATCTATGAGGACTATGCCGCCGGGCGGCGCGTCGACGACGCCGACGTCGCCCTGCTGCACGGCCCCGCCGAACTCGGCTATCCCGCATTGTCGCTTCCCATGGTCAATGTCGACGCCACGCTGGACCGCCTTGCGGCGTCGCGACGGCTCGGCGATCAGGACATAGCGCGTTTGCGCGAGGCCGCACGCGCCCTCTTCTACAA
This sequence comes from Shinella sp. PSBB067, assembly GCF_016839145.1. Taxonomy (NCBI): domain Bacteria; kingdom Pseudomonadati; phylum Pseudomonadota; class Alphaproteobacteria; order Hyphomicrobiales; family Rhizobiaceae; genus Shinella; species Shinella sp. PSBB067. The sequence continues at coordinate 2,754,536 of NZ_CP069303.1, forward strand.
GGACCGGACGTGGCCCGCCATCCTCGACAGGACCGGCAGCGGCGGGGACAACCGCCGACAACTCCTGCAACTTTTCCACGCAGAAGCGGTGAACCAGAAGCGCCAGGACGCGCTTGCTTTGCTTCGCGCGCTCACGGATTTTCGGCCGCAAGCCCCTGCAAAACGGGGAGACTGGACATTCCGCGCCACCACGCTCTGGCGCACCGCGAGCGATCAACCCAGAACGCAATAGAACGTGCAATTTCCCATTCCGCGTGTGTCACGCTCGCGTCACGCGCAGAATGCGGGAGTCACGCCTATACTCGTTGCTGGCTTGAGTGTGAGCATTGCTCGGGGACGTAAAGCATGAGAATCGAAACCACTGAGACCGAAGATCGGGGCACCGAACTGATGGCGTTGGCCCGCCTTGTCGCCTACGCGCTGGAATCCGCCAAATCGCTGGATGCCGAGGTCGTCGAATTCTGCCTGGACAAGGCCTTGAGGGCCGTTCTGGACCAGATCGACGAACCCTCCCGCATGACGCTGACGACGAACGACATCGTGCTGATGAACCGGTCGGCGATCTGCTGAGCGGCCGGTACGCCGGCGTAATCCGGCCGCCGTTCCTCCACGGCGCCGGTCGCGCCGGCGGCCTCGACAACCGGACCGCCGTGGATCCTTCCACCCGCTTCGATGACATTTCGGGCGGTGTCTGCGCTAGTACGGCAGAGCATCTCCACCGCTATTGATCGCTGCCGACGCCCGCAAAAGTCTCTCCTCCCCTTCCCCTGGCCAGCGACACGGTTTACGGAAGCGCCGGACTGCCAATGGCGGCGGAGCGGAGGCGGCATGAACGGCAGGGATCAACGGAGCGGCAAGTCCGCCCGGCAAAGATGACTGCGCTCGCCGCCTATGGCGGCCTCTTCCTCGCCGCCCTGATCGCCGCCACCATCCTGCCCGCGCAGTCGGAGGCCGTGCTTGCCGGCCTGCTGGTCTCCGGCAATCATGCGCCCGCCCTGCTCGTCCTCGTCGCCGGCACCGGCAACGTGCTTGGCTCGCTCGTCAACTGGCTGCTCGGCCGGGGCATCGAGCGTTTTCGCGAAGCCCGCTGGTTTCCCGTCGGCGCAGCATCGCTGGAGCGCGCCGGAACCTGGTATCGCAGATACGGCTGGTGGAGCCTGCTTCTGAGCTGGCTGCCCTTCATCGGCGATCCGCTGACGGTCGCGGCGGGCATCATGCGCGAGCCGCTCTGGCGATTCCTTCTCGTGGTCTCCATCGCAAAATTCGGCCGCTATATCGCCCTCGCCGCCATCGTGCTGCACTGGCTCTGAATTTTTTTTCGGGCGGCGATGGAATGAGAGCGGGCCGGCACCCGTATACTGGGGCATGAACGGAAAGACACCCGGCTTCAACGTGATCGGACAGCTTGCGGCGCTCAGGCGCTACGCGCTGTCGCTCGTCCGCAATCCGGACGAGGCGGAAGACCTCGTGCACGACGCGCTGGTGAAGGCCTACGAGCGCCAGTCGACCTTCCGCTCCGGCGCGAATGTGCGCAACTGGCTGATGTCGATCCTGCACAACGCGCATGTCGACCGCCTGCGCCAGCGCCGCTCGCAGGAGCGCCGCCACGATGCCGCGGCCGAGATCGCGGAAACCGCGACGCCGGCCAACCAGGATCATTCCGTGCGCCTGACGCAGCTCCGCAACGCCTTCTTCGGCCTGCCGGAAGACCAGCGCGAAGCGCTGCATCTCGTCGCCATCGAGGAGCTTTCCTACCAGGAGGCGGCCGACGCGCTCGCCATTCCCGTCGGCACGCTGATGTCGCGCGTGGCCCGCGCGCGCCAGCGGCTGCGCGCCTTCGAGCAGAACGGCATGTCCGCACCCGTCACCCATCTCAGAATTGTCGGAGGCACCGGCGATGACAAGCAATGACCCCATCCTCGAAGCCGATCTCAACGCCTATGTCGACGACCAGCTCGCCGTCGGCCGCCGGATCGAGGTCGAGGCCTATCTCTCGGAGCGGCCGGACGTCGCCGCGCAGATCATGAAGGATCTTCGCGTGCGAGACGAGTTGCGTCTTGCGCTCGCCGACCATCGCACGGTGACGCGGCAGGAGACGCGCGAGGCCGCGCGCCTGCTCGAACGCACGCTGTCCCGCCGCCGCGTCTTTTCCGTCTTCCGCCGCGCCGCCGCCATCGCCCTCTTCATTGCCGCGGGCTGGACCGCCCACGCCGTGCTCGGCCCCTTCGGCGCCACGGAAGTCATCGCCTCCACGCCGCCGCCCGCCTTCGTCGAGGAAGCGGTGCGCGCGCACAGGACGACGCTGCTGCGCGACACCATGGCCTCCCTGCCGGAAACCGATACCTTCGACCGGGCGGAAATCCGCTCCGCGACGGCAATCGTTCTGCCGGACCTGCCGAAGGGCTGGAACGTCATCGACACCCAGGTCTTCCCCTCCGCCTACGGCCCCAGCGTCGAGCTGGTGCTGGAGCCTGCGAAGGACGAACGCCTTTCGCTCTTCGCCGTGCGTCCCGGCTCCTTCGCCGTGCAGCACGTCCTCGTCTTCCACGCCGACAATGCCCGTGCCGCCTACTGGCAGATCGGCGACGTCGCCTATGCGCTGGTGTCGGAAAGCCGCAAGGCCGACGACCTGGCCGAAACCGCGCGGGACCTTTCCCGCACGCTCTACTGATCAACCGCTTCCATACCGAAGGAGACTCCCGATGGAACCCGTACAACAGCGATTCGGCTACGGCGCTCAGGCGCAGTCCGCCGCCCTCTTCGACGAGGGCCTGCGCCAGCACATGCTGCGCGTCTACAACTACATGGGCGCAGGCCTCGTCATCACCGGCCTCATCGCCTTCATCGTCGGCTCGACGCCGGCGCTCTACGTGCCGATCTTCTCCTCCCCGCTGAAATGGGTGGTGATGCTGGCGCCGCTCGCCTTCGTCCTGTTCTTCTCGTTCAAGATCCAGACCATGTCGGCCAGCGCCGCACAGATGACCTTCTGGGCCTTCTGCGCCGTCATGGGCCTGTCGCTCGCCTCGGTGTTCCTCGTCTTCACCGGCATGAGCATCGCCCGCACCTTCTTCATCGCCGCCACCATGTTCGGCGCGACCAGCCTCTACGGCTACGTGACGAAGCGCGACCTCTCCAAGTTCGGCTCGTTCCTGATGATGGGCCTCATCGGCGTGATCATCGCGTCGATCGTCAACATCTTCCTCGGCTCCAGCGCCCTGCAGTTCGCCGTCTCGGTGATCGGCATCCTCGTCTTCGTCGGTCTCACCGCCTGGGACACGCAGAACATCAAGGAGCAGTATGCGGAGAATATCGGCCAGGAATCGCAGCAGAAGATGGCCGTCTTCGGCGCGCTGTCGCTCTACCTCAACTTCGTCAACATCTTCCAGCTCCTGCTGAACTTCACGGGCGAGCGCGAATAGTCGTTAGAGCAGCTGACTCTTGATCAGCGGCTCGAAGGGAACGGCGGGGCAAGACCCCGCCGTTTCTTTTGCCGTCAACGGCCCCATGCTCACCGTCGTCATCCTCGGCCTAGAGCCGAGGATCTACCAAAGCATCAAAACCCGGGACGTTGGCAGATGCTCGGGACAGGCCCGGGCATGACACAGGAAAAGACAGAATGCGGCGCAACAAAACGTAAGAAATAACTTACGCAAATTACCCCGTTGACAAATCTCCACGCAGCGTCTTTGCTTGAGACATTCACCAGGGGGGTCCCGACAAGGGGCTGAGATACTGCTGGCATTCGCAGCGCAGTGACCCGTTGAACCTGATCCAGTTCATACTGGCGTAGGGACGGTGCAAGCGCTGTGGCAGGCAATCCGCAACCCGGATTCCGTCTCCCGCGTCCTTCCATCATTCCGGCTCTAGGACTGGGTCTCCAAACGAACACTTGGAGCCTCACGATGAATATTGCCGCCCAGAAGCTCACCCCGACCGTCACCACCGGCGCGCTTCCCGCCTCGCGGAAGATCCACATTCCCGGCGAACTGCACCCGGATATCCGCGTGCCGATGCGCGAGATCGCCCTGCACCCGACCTCCGGCGAGCCGCCCGTCATCGTCTACGACGCCTCCGGCCCCTATACCGATCCCACGCATGTCGTTTCCATCGACGCCGGCCTGCCGCGCCTTCGCGAAGGCTGGATCGCCGCCCGCGGCGATACGCAGGCCTATGACGGCCGCCACTTCCGCCCCGAGGACAACGGCTTTGCCACCGGCGAGCGCCTGACGCCGGAATTCCCCGTGCGAAACCGCCCGCACGGCGCGACCGGCGGCAGGGCGGTGACGCAGCTCGCCTATGCCCGCGCCGGCATCGTCACGCCGGAGATGGAATTCATCGCCATCCGCGAAAATCTCGGCCGCAGGGCGGCGAAGGAGGCACTGGCGCGTGACGGCGAAAGTTTCGGCGCGCACATTCCCGACTACGTCACGCCGGAATTCGTGCGCCAGGAGGTCGCGAGCGGCCGGGCCGTCATCCCCGCCAACATCAACCATCCGGAAGCCGAGCCGATGATCATCGGCCGGAACTTCCTGGTGAAGATCAACGCCAATATCGGCAATTCCGCCGTCACCTCCTCCATGGCGGAAGAGGTGGAGAAGATGGTCTGGGCCATCCGCTGGGGTGCCGATACGGTCATGGACCTTTCGACCGGCCGCAACATCCACAATATCCGCGAATGGATCATCCGCAATTCGCCGGTCCCCATCGGCACCGTGCCGCTCTACCAGGCGCTGGAGAAGGTGAACGGCATCGCCGAGGACCTGACCTGGGAGGTCTATCGCGACACGCTGATCGAGCAGGCCGAGCAGGGCGTCGACTACTTCACCATCCATGCCGGCGTGCGGCTGCACTACATCCCGCTGACCGTGAATCGCGTCACCGGCATCGTCTCGCGCGGCGGCTCGATCATGGCCAAGTGGTGTCTGCATCACCACAAGGAGAGCTTCCTCTACGAGCATTTCGAGGAAATCTGCGACATCGCCCGCGCCTATGACGTCACCTTCTCGCTCGGCGATGGCCTGCGCCCCGGCTCGATCGCCGACGCCAACGACGCCGCCCAGTTCGCCGAACTCGAAACGCTCGGCGAACTGACTCAGATCGCTTGGGCGAAGGACTGCCAGGTCATGATCGAGGGCCCCGGCCATGTGCCGATGCACAAGATCAAAGAGAACATGGACAAGCAACTCAAGACCTGCGGCGAGGCCCCCTTCTACACGCTCGGCCCGCTGACGACGGACATCGCCCCCGGCTACGACCACATCACCTCCGGCATCGGCGCGGCGATGATCGGCTGGTTCGGCACGGCCATGCTCTGCTACGTCACGCCAAAGGAACATCTCGGCCTGCCCGACCGCGACGACGTGAAGGTCGGCGTCATCACCTACAAGATCGCCGCCCATGCCGCCGATCTCGCCAAGGGCCACCCGGCCGCGAAGATCCGCGACGACGCGCTGTCGCGCGCCCGCTTCGAGTTCCGCTGGGAGGACCAGTTCAACCTCTCGCTCGACCCGGAGACCGCCCGCGCCTTCCACGACGAGACCTTGCCCAAAGAGGCGCACAAGGTGGCGCATTTCTGCTCCATGTGCGGCCCGAAATTCTGCTCCATGCGCATCTCGCACGACATCCGCGCCGAGGCGCAGAAGGAGGGGCTGGAGGCCATGGCTGCGAAATTCCGCGCAGGCGGCGACCTCTACATGCCGCTTTCGGGAGAATGACCATGCACATCCTCGTCAAGGGCGCCGGCGTCGCCGGCCTCACCGTCGCCTGGCAGCTCTACCGCCACGGCTTCGACGTCACGGTCGCAGAGCGCGCGGACAAGGTGGCAGGCGGCGCGTCCGGCCTTGCCGGCGGCATGCTCGCCCCCTGGTGCGAGCGGGAAAGCGCGGAAGAACCCGTGCTCACGCTCGGCCGCCAGGCGGCTGACTGGTGGGAGGCGGCCCTGCCCGGTCATGTGCACCGCAAGGGCACGCTGGTCGTGGCCGGCGGACGCGACGCCGGCGAACTCAGCCGCTTCGCCGGCCGGACGAGCGGCTGGGAATGGCTCGATGCGGCCGGGATCGCAGCGCTGGAACCGGACCTTGAGGGGCGCTTCGGCAAGGCCCTGTTCTTCCGGGAGGAAGCCCATCTCGACCCGCGCCTGGCCCTTTCCGCCTTGACGGCCGGGCTGGAGGAAGCCCGCATGCGCTTCGTTCTCGGCAACGGCAGGTACGCCGGCGACCATGAACGGGTGATCGATTGCACCGGCGCCGCCCGCATCGGCCGCCTGCCCGGGCTCAGGGGCGTTCGCGGCGAGATGCTCCAGCTTGAAACCGGCGAGCTTCGTCTTTCCCGCCCCGTCCGCCTGTTGCATCCCCGCCACCCGATCTACATCGTGCCGCGGGACGGCAACCGCTTCATGGTCGGCGCGACCATGATCGAAAGCGGCGACGACGGCCCCGTCACCGCCCGCTCGCTGATGGAGTTGCTGAACGCCGCCTATGCCCTGCACCCGGCCTTCGGCGAGGCGAGGCTCGTGGAAACCGGCGTCGGCGTGCGCCCCGCCTATCCCGACAACCTGCCGCGCGTGACGGAGGACGGGGACACGATCCATGTGAACGGTCTCTACCGCCACGGCTTCCTGCTCGCCCCCGCCATGGCCGCGAAGGTCGCCCGGCTTCTCCTCCGGCAACCGGAAAGGAAGGCATCATGACCCTCATCATTAACGGCGAGGAACAGAAGGTCGCCGCCACGACGCTCGCGGACCTCCTGTCGGCACTCGGCTACGACGGCGAATGGCTGGCGACGGCGGTGAACGGCGAACTGGTGCATCGCGAGGACCGTGCAGCTTTCACGCTCGGCGAGCGCGACCGCATCGAAATCCTCTCGCCCATGCAGGGAGGCTGACATGCCGACCCTCTATGACAGCAAGATCCGCTCGCGCCTGCTGCTCGGCACGGCGCGCTATCCCTCCCCCGCCATCCTTGCAGACGCCGTGCGGCGCTCGAAGGCGGAGATCGTCACCGTCTCGCTGCGGCGGGAAACGGCCGGCGGCAAGGCGGGCGACGCCTTCTTCGAGCTGATCCGCGACCTCGGCGTGCGCGTGCTGCCCAACACGGCCGGCTGCCACAGCGTCAGGGAGGCCGTGCTGACGGCGAAGATGGCGCGCGAGGTCTTCCGCACCGACTGGATCAAGCTGGAGGTGATCGGCCATCACGACACGCTCCAGCCAGACGTCTTCGGCCTCGTCGAGGCGGCGCGCATCCTGACCGGCGAAGGCTTCCAGGTCTTTCCCTACACGACCGACGACCTGGTGGTGGCCGAGAGGCTGATCGAGGCGGGATGCCGCGTGCTGATGCCCTGGTGCGCGCCCATCGGCTCGGCCATGGGGCCGGCGAACCCCATGGCGTTGCGGTCCTTCCGGGCGCATTTCCCGGATATCCCGCTCATCGTCGATGCCGGCATCGGCCGCCCTTCGCATGCAGCGGGTGTCATGGAACTCGGCTATGACGCGGTGCTGCTCAACACCGCCGTCGCCGGTGCGGGCGATCCCGCCGCCATGGCCGAAGCCTTCGCGCTTGCCATCGACGCCGGCCGCCTCGCGCACGAGGCCGTACCGCTGGAGCCGCGCGACATGGCGGTGCCCTCCACCCCCGTCATCGGAAAGGCCGTCTTTTCATGAAGCTCGATCCCTTCTACCTCATCGTCGACAGTTCCGGCTGGATCGAACGCCTCGTGCCCGTCGGCATCAGGCTGGTACAGCTTCGCATGAAGGACGTACCGGAAGACCGGCTGCGGAGCGAAATCCGCCGCGCCAGGGCCGTCTGCGCCGAGCATGGCTGCCAGCTCGTCGTCAACGATTACTGGCGGATCGCCATCGAGGAGGGCTGCGACTTCGTGCATCTCGGGCAGGAGGACCTGGCCGAGGCCGATGTCGCGGCCATCCGCGCCGCCGGCATGAAGCTGGGTCTTTCCACCCATGACGAAGCCGAGCTTGACAGCGCGCTCGCCGCAAGGCCCGACTACGTGGCGCTCGGCCCCGTCTGGCCGACGATCCTGAAAAAGATGAAATGGGCGCCGCAGGGTGTCGAAAGGCTTGCGGACTGGAAGGCGCGCATCGCGCCGCTGCCCCTCGTCGCCATCGGCGGCCTCAACCCGGATCGCCTTTCCGCCGTCTTCGAAAACGGCGCCGACAGCGCCGCCGTCGTCACCGACATCACGCTGAACGCCGACCCGCAGGCCCGCACCCGGGAATGGATCGCGCGCACCGCGCGGTGGCGGTGACCGGGAATTGATGCGACGAAAGCGCCGGCAGGGCTTCCATTCCGGCCCGATACCGCTAGCTTTCCGTTTCAACCAAAGGAGAAATCGCATGAAGATCAGCGCACGCAACCGCCTCAAGGGCAAGATCGTCGAGGTCGTCCTCGGTGCGACCACCGCCCATGTCCGCATCGACGTCGGGGGCGGGTCGGTCATCACCGCCTCGATCACCAACGAAGCGGTGAACGAACTCGGCCTTGCCGCCGGGCAGGAAGCCTATGCGGTCGTCAAGGCCTCCGACGTGATGGTCGCCGTCGACGACTAGTCGCCGGCCTTCCTGCACATATGCACCCGGCCGGTTTCGAAATCACCCGGCTGGGGCGGTGCGATCGGCTTGAAGAGCGTGCGGTCCGGCTTCAGGTCGATCAGCGGCGTGCCGTCGAGGCAATCGAGGCCGCGCACGAAGAGGCGGTTGCCCTCGATCTTCTCCAGCGCGACGATCGACGTGCCGATCGGATTGGGCCGGACGGGCGAGCGCAGCGAGAAGGTGCCATGCACCTCGCCGTTCGAGGCAGGGCTCTGCAGCACGAGGTCGCGGCGCGACTGGTGCAGCCAGTACAGCACCTCCAGCCGCTCGAACCGCTCGACGCCGGAAAGCGCCTGTATCCACGGCTCGAAGATCTCGATGGTGCAGACCGGCCCGTCATGGCGTCCCTGCCGCGGCGTTTCCATGCGCGAAGTCCAGGGCGTTGTGATCCGGCCGATGAAGACCAGCGCGGCGTCCACCGCTTCCGGCGGCGTGATCGCGACCTCGTTCGTGCGGATTTCGTTCAGCCGGACCATGCCCATCTCCATCGCTATATCTCCGGGAATACGACGATAGCGGCCATCGGAAACTTTTTAAAGATATAAATCTCGATATATCTTGATTTCCGATATATCGAGATTTATATCGGAACCATGAAACACAGAATGGGATGCGGCCCTCACCGCCACTTTTCACCGCCCGACGATCGTTCGGGTCCCTTCCACCGCGGCGGGCATCACGGTCCCGGGCGCGGCGGCCGCCACGGCGGACGCCTCTTCGATTACGGCGAGCTGCGCCTCCTGCTGCTCGCCATCATCGCCGACGCACCGAGCCATGGCTATGAGCTGATCAAGACCATCGAGGAGCGCTTCGGCGGCAGCTACAGCCCGAGCCCCGGCGTCATCTACCCGACGCTCTCCTGGCTGGACGACATGGGCTATGCCGTGATCGAGCCGGCCGAAGGCGGGCGCAAGCGCTACTCCATCACGCCGGAAGGCAAGGCCTTCCTCGCCGCCAACCGTGCCGCCATCGACGAGCTCATGGCGCGCGCCGGCAGCGGCGGGCCGCGCGGCCGCGAGGGCGTGCCCGCCCCGGTCGTGCGTGCCATGGAGAACCTGAAACTCGCCATGCGGCTGCGGCTGCGGCGGGCGGACATCAGCGACGAGGCAGCCGAAGCCATCGCCGCCGCGCTCGACCTTGCCGCCCGGACCGTGGAGAAGAGCTGATGGCATCGGCAACGAGCAGGGCCGCCATCGCCACCGGGCAAGCGAGCCGCTACCTGCAGCAGCTCTGCAAGCATTTCGCCCACAAGCTCGCCGTCAGGTTCGACGAGCATGAGGGGGAGATCGTCTTCCCGATCGGCGATTGCCGGCTGAAGGCCGACGGCGCAGCGCTGCATCTCGACCTTTCCGCACCGAATGCGGCGGACATGGCGCAGTTGAAGGACGTGGTGATACGCCACCTCGTCCGCTTCGCCTTCCGCGAGGAACTTGAGGTCGACTGGCAGGATGCCTGATCAGCCGGTGCCGGCAGCCTCCGAATTCTGCCGGCGCCATTCCGTGGGCGACAGTCCCGTACGCCTGCGGAAGAAGCGCGAGAAATAGGCCGGGTCCTCGAAGCCGATCTCCCGGCCGATATCCTCCACCGGGCGGATGGTGAAGCGCAGCAGGCGCCGTGCCTCCAGCAGGCGTCGTTCCAGCACCATGTCCTTCACCGTCTGGCCGAACACGGTGCGCGCCGCCTTGTCGAGCAGGTGCGGCGTCGTTGCCAGCCGCTCGACATAGCGGCCGACGGGCCAGTCCTCGCGATAGTGACCGTCGATGGCGCGGCGTAGTTCCAGCCCGAGCGCCACCGCCGGCGAGGCGGCCTCAAAGCCGACATTGCCGCCGAGCCGGGCCATCAGCGACAGCACGACTCCGACAAGCCCCGCCAGCACCCGCTCGCTGGCCGCCGCCCCGCCGAGATATTCCTCCATCACCATGCCGAGCAGCGTGCCGATCCTGGTCCAGCCGGGTATTTCCGCCTCGCCGGAAAGCAGCATCGGCGCATCCAGTGCAAGGTCGACCTGCCCCGCCATGGCGCGAAGCAGGTCGTCGGAGATCGAGACGACGATGGCGTCCGCCTCGTCGCCGACATCGAAGCCGTGCACCACGTTGCTTGGCACGAAACTGATCGCGGGAGCGGAAAAATTCCAAGTGCGATCCTCGATCCGGTAGCGCCCGCCGCCCTTGAACCAGTAGGTGACCTGCCCCATCAGCGGATGCTTGTGCGGCGCGACGCGGCCGAAATGCAAGCTCTTGCGTTCCATGACGGTTTCGACATGCAGGAAACCGACGTCGAGCGCGCGGCTCGGCTCGCCGTAGACGAAGAAGGCCGGAACGTCGTTGCGGGTAATCATGCCGGAAAAAGTACCAGCGAATTGACCTGTTTGTCCATGGCGCTTCCGCCTCTGCCGACTTAGCGTTTGTCAGGATTTTGGAGGAGAATATCCATGCGTGCGGAAGATCATCGCAAAGACAAGACCCGGCCGTTCACCGGCGCCGAATACCTCGCCAGCCTCAGGGACGGGCGCGAGGTCTATATCAACGGCGAGCGTATCGCAGACGTCACCAGCCATCCCTCGATGCGCAATTCGGCCCGTTCCATCGCGCGCCTCTACGACGCGCTGCACGACCCGAAGCGTAAGGAAAGACTGACCTCGCCGACCGATACCGGCTCCGGCGGCTACACCCACAAATATTTCCGCGTCGCCCATTCCGCCGACGACCTCGTCGCCCAGCAGGGCGCCATCGCCGACTGGGCGCGCATGTCCTACGGCTGGATGGGCCGCACGGCGGACTACAAGGCCGCGCTGATGAACACCCTCGGGGCCAATGCCGACTGGTACGGTCCGTTCAAGGACAATGCGCTTTCCTGGCACAAGCGCGCGCAGGAGAGCGTGCTCTTCATGAACCACGCCATCGTCAACCCGCCGATCGACCGCCACAAGCCGGCCGATGCGGTCAAGGACGTCTTCGTCCACATCACCAGGGAGACGGATGCGGGCATCTACGTCTCGGGCGCCAAGGTCGTCGCCACCTCCTCGGCGCTGACCCACTACAACTTCCTCGCCCAGAGCTCGGCGACCGTGACCGAGGACCCGTCTCTCTCGGTGATGTTCATCCTGCCGATGAATGCGCCGGGCGTGAAGATGTTCTGCCGCGTCTCCTACGAGCAGACCGCCAATACGGCCGCCCATCCTTTCGACTACCCCCTCTCCTCGCGCTTCGACGAGAACGACGCCATCCTCGTGCTCGACAACGTCTTCGTGCCATGGGAGGACGTGCTGGTGCTGCGCGATGCCGCCAAGATCCTCTCCTTCCACCCCGCCTCGGGCTTCATGCACGGCTACTGCTTCCAGGGCTGCACGCGGCTTGCGGTGAAGCTGGATTTCCTCGCCGGCCTGCTCGCCAAGGCGCTGCGCGCGACGGGCGGCGACGCCTTCCGCGGCAACCAGGCGATGCTCGGCGAGGTGATCGCCATCCGCCACCAGTTCTGGTCCTTCTCCAACGCCATGGCCCACAACCCCATCCCCTGGGCGAACGGCACGGTGCTGCCCAACCTGGAAGCCGCGCTGTGCTACCGCACCTTCATGTCGGAGGCCTATCCGAAGGTCATCGACATCGTGCGCCGCACCGTCGCCTCGGGCCTCATCTACCTGCCGTCTTCCGCGAAGGATTTCGCCAACCCGGAGATCGACCGCTACCTCGCGCAATATGTCCGCGGCTCGAACGATATGGGCCATGTCGAGCGCATCAAGATCATGAAGCTGCTGTGGGACGCGACCGGCACGGAATTCGGCGGACGCCATGCGCTCTACGAGCTCAACTATGCCGGCGCGCCGGAGGAAGTACGGCTGCAGGTGCTGAAAGGCGCCGAGCGCGGCGGTCGGCTCAAGGAGATGGAAGCGCTCGTCGACCAGTGCATGGCCGATTACGACGAGAACGGCTGGACCGGCGACACCTGGCTCCCCCCGCTCGGCGACGAAGCCGTGCGCGACGCGGCCGAATGAGGGCCGGGCCATGGACCTCAACGTCTCCCGGACGGAATTCCGCAACGCGATGGCGCGGGTCTGCGCGCCCGTCAACGTCATCACCACCAAGGGAGCCGCCGGTCGCGGCGGCTTCACCGCCACCGCCATGTGCTCGGTGACGGACGAGCCGCCGACGCTGCTGGTCTGCATGAACAGCCGCTCGGCCCAGACCGGCCTCTTCATCGAGAACAGGCGGTTCTGCGTCAACGTGCTGACGCAGGAGCACAAGGCGCTCGCCGCCTCCTTCGCGGGCCGCGAGGCCGACATGGAGACGCGCTACCGCGAAGCCGCGTGGACGGACCTGCCCTCGGGCAACCAGGCGCTCGCCGACGCCATCGTCTCCTTCGACTGCCGGCTGACGGAGGCCCGGCTCGTCGGCACCCACAACATCCTCATCGGCGAGGTCGTGGACATCCGCTGCCGGAACGATGGGCACGCGCTCCTCTACTTCGACCGCAACTACGTGCATGTGCCGACGCAGGCCGGCAGCTTCGGCGGCTGAGACGATCCGGCTATTCCTCGCCGCCCCCTTTGCCGTCGAGCTTGAGGGCGGCGAGCTCTTCCAGCATGTCGAGAAGCTGCTCGACCCTTTCCGCGCCGAAGCGGGTGTCGATATCCGCATAGACCCGGCGGGAATCCGGCATCACCTCGTCGATGACCGCCTGGCCGGCCGGCGCGAGCCGCAGCAGCACGCGGCGACCGTCGTCCTTGTCCTTGTGCCGGGAGATGAGACGGCGCTCCTCCAGCGAGCGCAGCATGCGCGTGAGGCTCGGCGCGAGGATGAAAGCCTTTTCCGCGACCTCCGAGGCATCCAGCATGCCCGCGTCGGCCAGCACGCGCAGCACCCGCCATTGCTGTTCGGTCACGTCGTGATCGGCAAGGATGGGCCGGAAATGGCTCATGACGGCCTCGCGCGCCTTCAATAGGCCGATCGCCAGCGAACGCCGGCGCTCGCGCCGGGGCCTGTCTTTCGTCTCGTCGGGATTGTTCATGTCCACAGGGGCACCGTTCGTCGTCCTGCCTCTATCCGCGATTTTTCCGGCCTGCGCAATGGAAGACAGTATAGGGCAAGGAGAACGGATCGATCGCGGCCCCCTCCCCGTGCCAGCGTTCGGATCGAACCCCGTCTCTTGAAAGTGCAGCACGCCAATGACCGCCCAGGACACCCCGCCCGGCCGCAGCTTTATCTTCGCCCCGGCTCCCGTTCCCGCCTTGCCGGTCAGGGGCGCCTCGGCGCTCTTTCCCGTGCATCGCATCTACTGCGTCGGCCGTAATTTCGCCGACCATGCCATCGAAATGGGCCATGATCCGACCAGGGAGCCGCCCTTCTTCTTCCAGAAGAATCCGGACACGCTCGTCGCGCCCGAAAGCGGCTTTCCCTATCCTCCGGCAAGCAGCGACGTTCACCATGAGGTCGAGCTGGTCGTGGCGCTGAAAAGCGTCGGCAGCGACATTCCGGCCGAGCACGCACTCGATTGCGTCTACGGCTATGCCGTCGGGCTCGACGAGATCGCCGTCACGGTCACCTGAGACGCAAACCTGCGACAGGACGCCACGCACCTTCACCGCCTTGTTTGATTAAAGTCAAAGAAGGAGCGGTCCTGCGGGTCTACCTCCTAGCGCATGAACGTGAGACGTTCGTCATCAAGGAGAATTCCAGTGCGTACCATGGCAAAGAGCATCGTCGGCGCGGCAGCGGTCATCCTGGCGCTCGCGCTTCCGGCAGCGGCAGCAGATTTCGAAGTTCACATGCTGAACAAGGGCGCCGAAGGCGCCATGGTGTTCGAGCCCGCCTTCGTGAAGATCGCGCCCGGCGACACCATTACCTTCATCCCGACCGACAAGGGCCACAATGTCGAGACGATCAAGGACATGATTCCCGAGGGCGCCGAAGCCTTCAAGAGCAAGATGAACGAGCATTACAAGGTCACCTTCGACAAGCCGGGCGCCTATGGCGTCAAGTGCACGCCGCATGTCGGCATGGGCATGGTCGGCGTCGTGATCGTCGGCGATGCGCCGGCCAATCTCGATGCGGTCAAGACCGGCAAGCTGCCGAAGAAGGCACGCGAGCGCATGGATGCCGCCATCGCGGCGGCAGGCCTGTAACGCGTCCTTTCGGGGCGGGGGCAAGGGCCCGGGGCGGAGCGATCCGCTCCGGGTTCTTCGCGTTATGGCAGGCCATCACCAGCGGGCGCCCGCCATGTTCCAGATTCTGCATGATCCTGATTTGCACATTTAATTTTCTAATGCCCCTCCTGCCTGCTAGTTTCGCATGACACCAACGGGATAGCGCATGCTGAAACTCGCTTCGTTCTCGGCCTGGCTTTTCCTCGCGGCCCTTTGTCCTCCCCTTTTCGCCGCCGACAATGCCATGAACCTTCAATTGCACCAGGCCGCCGCGGCCGACGACGCCGCCGCCATCGTAACGCTGCTGTCAGGCGGCGCGGAGATCGACGCGCGGGACGCAAGCGGCGCAACCGCCCTTCTCGTCGCCACGCACGGCAACCGTGTGAACGCCGCCCGCGCGCTGATCGAGGCCGGCGCCGACGTCAATGCCAAGGATGGCATCAGCGACAGCCCCTATCTCTATGCCGGCGCGCGCGGCCATCTCGACATCCTGAAGCTGACGCTCGCCCACGGCGCCGACCTTGCGAGCACCAACCGCTACGGCGGCACCGCCCTCATTCCCGCGTCCGAGCGCGGCCATGTCGAGACCGTCGACACGCTGATCAGGGCCGGCGTCGACATCGACCACGTCAACCGCCTCGGCTGGACGGCGTTGCTGGAGGCCGTCATCCTCGGCAACGGCGGGCCGCGCCATGTCCGCATCGTCGAGCTTCTCATCGAGGCGGGCGCGAATGTCGACCTCGCCGACAACGAAGGCGTGACACCCCTCCGGCATGCCCGCGACCGCGGCTTCGGCGAGATCGTCGCCCTGCTGGAGAAGGCGGGGGCGAAATAGCCCACCAGGACGACCGGAAACACTCAGGACAAAGGGCCTCAGACGATGCAAAGAAGCTATTACTCCTCCCTCGGCGGCCATCCGCCGCAGAGCGATCTCCTGACCGGCCGCGCCGTCTTCACGGAGGCCTATGCCGTCATTCCCAAGGGCGTGATGCAGGACATAGTCACTTCCTTCCTGCCCTTCTGGAACGAGACGCGCTGCTGGGTGATCGCCCGCCCGCTCTCCGGCTTCGCCGAGACCTTCTCGCAATATGTCATGGAAGTCGCCCCGGGCGGCGGCAGCGGCAGGCCGGAGCAGGACCCGGACGCCGAGGGCGTGCTTTTCGTCGTCGACGGCGCAGTGGAGCTGACCCTGCCGACCGGCAGCCACACGCTCAAGCCGGGTGGCTACGCCTTCCTGCCGCCGGGCCTCAAGTGGTCCCTACACAACCGCTCGGGCGCCCATGCCCGCTTCCACTGGATCCGCAAGGCCTATGAGGCCGTTGACGGCCTGCCCCATCCTGAGCCGCTCATCCTCGACGAAAAGGACATCGCCCCGTCCGTCATGCCCGGCACCGACGGCGGATGGGCGACGACACGCTTCGTCGACCCCTCGGACCTTCGTCACGACATGCATGTGACGATCGTCACGCTCATGCCGGGCGCGGTCATTCCCTTCGCCGAGACCCATGTCATGGAACACGGCCTCTACGTGCTGCAGGGCAAGGCCGTCTATCGCCTCAACCAGGACTGGGTGGAAGTGGAGGCCGGCGACTTCATGTGGCTGCGCGCCTTCTGCCCGCAGGCCTGCTATGCCGGCGGCCCGGAGCCGTTCCGCTACCTGCTCTACAAGGACGTCAACCGCCACATGGCGCTGAAACCCTTCGCCGCACGCCGCTGAACGGTCACCGCTTCCCAAGCCTTCCGGACCCGCGCCACCGGCGCGGGTTTTTCATGAGGCGAAGGCCATCGCCTCGGGATAGGAGCGCGGATTGAAGCGGAGATAAAGCAGCGCGGTTATCAGCACGCAGCCGAAATGCAGCATCCAGCCGGCGGAAAATCCGCCGGTCCAGCCGTGCAGCAGCGCCATCGCATAGGGTCCGGCGGCGGCAAGGAGAAAGCCGCCACCCTGCATCAGCGCGGCGAGCGCCCCGGCCTGCTCGGGTCGCGGCAGATGGTCGAGCGCGGTGACGATGGCGAGCGCGAAGCTGCCGCCGAGGCCGGCGCCGCACAGACCCGCCCAGAGGGCGGGCGCCATGCCCGGGGCGTTCGCAAGCCCGAGGAAGCCGACCGCCTGCAGGGCGATGGTCAGCCACAGCCAGCGACGGCGGTCGACATTGCGCCGCGCGAGAAGGGGAAGGCCGAGCGCCGCGGCCGCCTGGCACACCGCCATGACGGCGACGAGGCCGCTGCTGTCGGCGCTCGTCCAGCCCTGCGCCTGGTAGTAGGGCGCAAGCCAGGCGATCATCGACGTATAGCCCGAATTGATCAGCCCGAAGGCCGCCATCAGCGCCCAGGTGCGCGGCCGGCGCAGCAGGTGGCGCGCCAGCGCGCCGTCCGGCCTGCTCGACCTTGTATCGGAGAGGATGCGCCAGGCGGCGACGAACGCGACGGCGACCGGCAGCGCCAGCCAGGCGAGCGACGCCCGCCAGCCGAAGCCGGCCTGGACGAGAACGGGCATCAGCCGTGCCCCGAAGGCACCGCCCGCCATGATCATCGCCGAATAGAGGCCCGTCACCGCTGGTACGCTGCCGGGAAAGCGTGCCTTGATGATGCCGGGAAAGGCCGCCTGGATGAACGCGACGCCGATGCCGCAGAGCGCCGCCGTGGCGATCAGCACGGCGCCGCTCGACGCCAGGAGACGCAGGGCCGAGCCGGCGAGCAGGATGGCGAGCGCGATGAGAAGCCCGCGCCGCGCGCCGATCCGCACCTGCAGGCCGGGCGCGACGAAGGCACCCACGCCCATCAGCAGCATCGGCAGCAGCGTCAGCATCGCGATGCCGCCATAGCCGAGTCCGGTATCGGCGACGATTTCGGCAAGGATCGGCGCGGGGGCGGCCAGGAACGGCCGGAGGTTGAGGCCGACCAGGACGACCAGTGCGAGCATTGCCCAGTCGCGGCCGGAGCGCATATCCGTCATCGTTCGACTCTCGTGCTGAATACCGTTGCAGGCGTGCTGACTGCCCGCTTGTCACGACCTATCGCTACCACCGGCTTGAATCATGCGCAAATTAGATGTTTAGATGAGCATCATTCCGAATTTCGATGGAGATGCCGTGCTCGACCCGCGCCTGCTCCGGGCCTTCGTGGCGATTGCCGATTCCGGCAGCTTCACCGCGGCGGCCGACCGCCTGCACATGACCCAGTCCACCATGAGCCAGCAGATCGCCCGCCTCGAGGAGGCGATCGGGCGCGACCTCGTCGACCGCGCCGCGCGGCCGGTGCGGCTGACGGTGACGGGCGAGCGCCTGCTCGGCCACGCCCGCCGCATCCTCGCCCTGCAGAGCGAGGCATTGACGCTGGTGGCCGAGACCTCCGGCACGACCTCCGTGCGGATCGGCATGCCCGACGACATCGCCACGCCCGAAATGGCCCGCGCCTTCGCCACCTTCACGCGGCGCCACAAGGAGGTCCGGCTCGACGTCACGACGGGCCTGCGCTCCGACCTGACCCGCCGCTACCGCGCAGGCGAGCTCGACATCGTGGTGCTGAAGGAGGACACGCCGAGCGCCGACGCCTGGGCGAGCTTCGCGGAACCCATCGCCTGGTTCAGCGCAGAGGATGCGGCGGGCGACCTGCCCGATCCCGTGCCGCTCGTCACCTTCCCGCCGGGCGGGCTCTACCGCGACGCCATGTTCGAGCGGCTGGAGCGCGAGCGGCGGCGCTGGTATGTCGCCTTCACCTCCGCCAGCCTGCGCAACGTGCTGATGGCGGTCGAGGCGGGCCTCGGCCTTTCGCTGCTTCCCGTCGATGCCACCAGGGGATGGCGGTTGAAGTCCCTGCCCGATTTCGGGCCGGAGCCGCCCGTCGTCGCCTCGCTTTATTCCTGGGAGCGCAACGGCATTGTCGGCGAACTGGCGGGCGAGGCGCTCGACATCCTCAAGCGCCATTTCGACCGCGAGCGCGGCTAGCTTCCGTAGAGATCGGCATAGGTCTCGCGCAGTACGTTCTTCTGCACCTTGCCCATTGTGTTGCGCGGCAGGTCATCGACGAAGAGCACGCGCTTGGGCTGCTTGTAGCGCGCCAGCCGGTCCTTCAACCCGTCGAGCACCGCCTTCTCGTCCAGCGCCGAACCCTTCGCCCGCACCACGACCGCCGTCACGCCCTCGCCGAAATCGGGATGCGGCACGCCGATGACGGCGCTTTCGACGACGCCGGGCATGCCGTCGATCTCGGCCTCCACTTCCTTCGGGTAGATGTTGTAGCCGCCGGAGATCACGAGGTCCTTGCCCCGCCCGACGATGTGCACATAGCCGCGCCCGTCGATCCGGCCGAGGTCGCCGGTGATGAAGAAACTGTCCGCGCGGAATTCGGCGGCGGTCTTTTCCGGCATGCGCCAGTAGCCCTTGAAGACGTTCGGGCCTCTCACCTCGATCATGCCCGTCTCGCCGTCCGGCAGGGGCTTGCCGGTCTCCGGCTCCGTGACGCGCAGCGAAACGCCGGGCAGCGGGAAGCCGACCGTGCCGGCCACGCGGTCGCCGTCATAGGGGTTGGAGGTGTTCATGTTGGTTTCGGTCATGCCGTAGCGCTCGAGGATGGCGTGGCCGGTCTTTTCCGAAAAGCCGCGATGGGTTTCGGCGAGCAGCGGCGCGGAACCGGACACGAAGAGCCGCATGCCGGCGGTCGCCGCCCGCGTCAGGCCCGGATGCTGCACCAGTCGCACATAGAAGGTCGGCACGCCCATCAGCACCGTCGCGCTTTCCATCAGCTTCAGCGTCTCGTCGGCGTCGAACTTCGCCAGGAGATACATCGAGGCGCCGGAAAGCAGCGTCACGTTCGAAGCGACGAAGAGGCCGTGCGTGTGGAAGATCGGCAGGGCGTGGATCAGCCGGTCGGCGCTGGTGAAGCGCCAGTGGTCGCGCAGCGTCAGGGCGTTGGACAGCAGGTTGTCGTGCGTCAACATCGCGCCCTTGGAACGGCCGGTCGTGCCGGATGTATAGAGGATGGCGGCTAGATCGTCCGCTTCGCGGTCGGCGTCGGGAAAATCCGCATCCTCGCTGCCGGCCCTTTGCACGAGGCTCCCCCCGCCCGTCGCATCCAGCGTCTCGACGACGCCCCCATGGGCCTCGGCGATCGCCGCCACGCCGTCGCGGGCCTTCGGATCGACGACCACCAGCCGCGGCTCGGCATCGCCGATGAAATAGTCGAGTTCCGCCAGCGTATAGGCCGTGTTCAGCGGCAGGTAGACCGCACCCGCCCTGAGGCAGGCGAGATAGAGCATCAGCGCCTCCGGGCTTTTTTCCACCTGCACCGCCACGCGGTCGCCCGGCGCCACGCCGAGCCGGCGGAGCGCGCCCGCGAACTGCCCGGAAAGCCTGATCATGTCGCCATAGGTCCAGAGCCGCCCCTCGGCCGTTTCGATGAAGACCGCCTCCGGCGTCGCGGCAGCACGGATCGCGTCGAAAAGATGATTGGCCATGGGGTCTCCTCCTGCATTTTCCCCGCACCTTGTCACAAGGCGAGGCGATCGCGCCAGAGGCAAACGCGTCAGCGAAGGAGACCCTGCCCGCCGTCGATCCAGAGCGGCACCCCGGTGATATGCCGCGCCTTGGAGGAGGCGAGGAAAAGGATCGCGTCGGCTACCTCGTCGGCCGCTCCGGGCTTGCCCTGCGAGACCGGTATGTCGCCTTCCGGCCAGTGGACGGGAATGCCCGTCTCGTGTGCGCCGCGCTGCGCTGTGTTCTCGTCGATGTCGGTCTCGATGGCGCCGGGGCAGACGGCGTTCACGCGGATCCCGGCCTTGCCGAGTTCCAGCGCGAGCTGCTGCACCATCGCCACCTGCGCCGCCTTGGAGGCGGAATAGGCCGTCGCGCCCGGCGTCGTGAAGGTGCGGGTGCCGTTGATCGAGGAGACGACGACGATGCTTCCCTCACCCGCCTTCTTCAGATGCGGCACCGCAACGTGGAGCGTCAGATAGGTGCCGCGCAGGTTGACGGCGATGGTCTCGTCCCATTCCTCAGGCTTGAGGTCGTCGATCGGCGCCCAGACCCCGTTGATGCCGGCATTGGCCACGACGATGTCGAGCCCGCCGAAGGTATCGGCAAGCTGCGCGACCGCCGCCCGCATGGACGCTTCCTCCGTGACGTCGGCCACGAGCGCCAGCGCCGAGCCGCCGAGCGCGCGGATCTCCTTTGCTGTCGCCTCAACCTCTTCGGCGGTCCGGCTCAGAACGCCGACGCTTGCGCCATGGCGCGCGAATGCCAGCGCCGTGGCCTTGCCGATGCCTGATCCGGCACCGGTCACGAGGGCGATCTTTCCTGCAAAGAGCATGCATGCCTCCATCCGCCTGGGTCGGGCAGGAATGCCTGGCGAGCGGCTCTGTTCCCTCTTTTTTCGGAACCAACGCGAAGCCTTCGCGTTGGGTCGGAAGACGAAGCCAGTTCGCAGGAGTCCGACGTGCGCCAGAAAAACCAGAAGAAGAAGCCGCTTGCCCGCAAACCCGCCGTCACCCCGGATACCGAACTCCGCAACGCCCGCAAACGCCGCAACGCCTGGGAGCCCCAGGTCGTCGCGCCGCATCAGGTCGACCTTCCGCTTGCCCGCCCCGAGCGGGACGAGGTGGCCGTGCCCGCCGCGCCCAACGGCCGCAGCCTCGTCAATGGGCGGCTGTGAAGAGGAGCGCAGGGAAATGCGTGTGAAGGACGTGATGTCCGCCCAGATCGTGACGGTCTCGCCCAGTGACACCGCCCAGTCGGCCGCGCGGCTCATGCTCGAAACGGAAGTCGGCGCACTGCCGGTCGAAGTGCCCGGCGTCGGCGCCATCGTCGGCATCATCACGGATCGCGACATCGTCGTATCGGTGCTCGGCCGGGGACTTTCCACCTCCACCACCATCGCCGAATTCATGACCGTCTCGCCCGAAGTCTGCAACGAGACCGACGAGACGGCAGCGGTCGCGGCCCGCATGCGGGACCTCGGCGTGCGCCGCCTCGTGGTGGTGAACGACGAGCGCCGGGTCGTCGGCATCGTCGGCATCGTCGATCTTCCGGCCGCAAAGCCGACGGAGGAGGAGCGATGACCATCTTTGCGACAGACCGGCTGTGGGACGAGGCCGTGGTGCTCGAAGGCGACCGCCAGGTGCTTCGCGTGCAGAGCACGCGCGATGCCCTGCTCTGCCTCAAGAACCACTGGCCGATCGAGAACGGGGCCGCCGCGCGAACGGCGCAGGGCGTGTGCGAGCAGGGATTGACGAGCGACGACGATCCCGCCCTTGCCCGCCGGGCCTTCGTCGAAGCCGCCAGGGAAGCCGGTTTTCGCGTGAATTCCTGGACGACGTAGCGATCTCAAGACGAAGAAGCCGGGGCTTTCCGGCGCGCGCGCCGGCGGGCGTTCCGCCGGCTCTCCAGGAAGCGCAGCAGCCGCTCCTCCTCCGCCCTGAGCCCGGCGACGGCCAGCGGCGGACGACGCAGCGCAAGACGCAACGCCCCGGGCGCCTCGGTGAGCGCGATGACATCCGGGTGGATATAGCTCGAGCGGGCGATGGCCGGCGTGTTGTGCAGGATCTCGGCCGCCGCCTGCGCCATGCCCTTGATCGTCGGCCGGCCACCTTCCTCTACCGCGCGGCGCGCGAGGGAGAAGGCAGCGAGGCTGCCGGCCCAGGTGCGGAACGTCTTAGCGGAAACGGCGATGCCGGAAATATCGGCGAGATAGGTGTTGAGCCGGCCGGAATCGACCGGCCGGGCCGCATCGCCGTCATCCCTCCAGACGAAAAGCTGGCGGCCCGGCAGGTCGGCGCAGTCCTCCAGCAGGCGCTGGAGCCGAGGGTTTTTCAGCGTCCTGCGCACGCGCTTGCCGCCCTTGGCGGTAAAGCGCAGCTCGATGCCCCCGTCGGCGAGCGAGACATGCCGCTTGAGGAGCGTCGTCGCGCCATAGGTCTTGTTCTCCTCGGCATAGGCGCGGTTGCCGACGCGAAGATGCGCCTCGTCGAGCAGCACGGTGATCGCCGCCAGCATGGTGTCGATCACGCCGGGCGCACCGTCGAGATCGCGTCGCACGGCGCGCCGGAGCTTTGGCAGCGCCCGGCCAAAGGCGATGAGCTGGTCAAACTTGTCGCCGCTCTTCAGCGACTGCCAGTCGGGATGGTAGCGATACTGCTTGCGCCCGCGCGCATCGTAGCCCGTCGCCTGGAGATGGCCGTTGTCCGCAAGGCATATCCAGACATTCTCGTAGGCGGGCGGCAGGCCGAGGGAGGCGATGCGCGCCTTCAGGGCCGCATCCCGCACCAGCGAACCGTCCGGCAGGCGATAGCAGAAGCTGCGGCCGGCGCGCTGGCGCCGGATTCCGGGCTCGCTGTCGGAGACGTAGACGAGACCGGTCTCCTTGAGGTTCTCCGGCGCCATGCTGGACGCTATTCCGCCGGTTCGAAGACGGCGACGCTGGCGCCGTAGACCGTCGCCGGGCTTTCGGCGGGATGTTCCGTGAAGGCTCCCTCCTCGGCCCCCGTATCCAGCACCCGTTTCCATGCCGTGATGCCATTCACCGCGGGAAGCTCCACCGCGCAGTCCCCGCCCGCATTGTAGACGAGGAAGAGCCGGTCGAGCCCCTCGCCATTGGCGGGCCGCGAGAGGAAGAGGCCGAGGATCCGAAGCTCGCCGTCCTCCCAGTCCGCGTCCTGCATGGTCGCACCGTCGGGCCTGTACCACGCGATCTCGACCGTGCCGTCCTCCGCCGGCTCGCCGGTCGCGAACCGCTCCTGCCGGAGCGCCGCGTGGGCCTTGCGGAAGGCGATCGCGCCCTTGCAGAAATCGAGGAACGGGTCATCGAGGCCGCTCCAGTCCGTCCAGCCGATCTCGTTGTCCTGGCAATAGGCGTTGTTGTTGCCCTGCTGGCCGTTGCCGAGCTCGTCGCCGCCCAGCAGCATCGGCACGCCCTGGCTCAGCATCAGCGTGGCGATCATGTTGCGCCGGCGGCGGGAGCGCGCCGAGAGGATGCCGCCGTCGTCGGTGGGGCCTTCGGCGCCCATATTGTCCGAATGGTTGTCGGAGTGGCCGTCGCGGTTCTCCTCGCCATTGTCCTCGTTGTGCTTGTCGCCGTAGGAGACCGTGTCCATGAGGGTGAAGCCGTCATGGGCGCTGATGAGGTTGACCGATGCGGTGGCGCCCCGGTCGGAATGGTTGAATTGCTGCGCGGAGCCCGTCAGCCGGGATGCAAGTCCCGGGACGAGCCCACCGTCCCCTTTCCAGAAGCGGCGCACGTCGTCGCGATACTTGTCGTTCCACTCGCGAAACGGATGGGGGAAGCCGCCGACCTGGTAGCCGCCGTCTCCGACGTCCCACGGTTCGGCGATCAGCTTGACGCCGGAAAGCATCGGATCCTGCCGGATCGCATCGAAGAACGTGCCCTCGCGGTCGAACTCGATATGCCGGGTACGGCCGAGCGTGCTGGCAAGGTCGAAGCGGAAGCCGTCGACATGCATGGCGCCGACCCAGTAGCGCAGGCTGTCGAGCACCATGCGGAGCACCATGGGATGGGCGACGTTGAGCGTGTTGCCCGTGCCGGTCGTATCGTAGGTGTGGCGGAGATCGTCGGGCGACAGGCGATAGTAGCTGAGATTGTCGAGCCCGCGGAAACTGAGCGTCGGCCCACGCTCGGAGCCTTCGGCGGTGTGGTTGTAGACCACGTCCATGATCACCTCGATGCCCGCGGCATGGAAGCGCTTGACCATGGTCTTGAACTCGGTGATGGCCGAACCCGACAGGAAGCGCGGCTGCGGCGCGAAGAAGCCGAGCGTCTGGTAGCCCCAGTAGTTGCGCAGGCCCTTTTCCAGCAGATAGCGATCGTCAGGGAAATACTGGATCGGCAGCAGCTCGACGGCGGAAATGCCGAGATCGACGAGATGCTCGACGATCGGGTCGCTCGCCATGCCGAGGAAGGTGCCGCGCAGTTCTTCCGGCACGCCCGGATGGGCCATCGTCATGCCGCGCACATGCGCCTCGTAGATGATCGTCTCCGTCCAGGGACGGCGGATCGCCTGGTCGCCCGCCCAGTCGAAGGCCGGGTCCTGGACCACGCCCTTGACCATGAAGGGGGCACTGTCGCGCTCGTCGAAGGACAGGTCTTCCTGCGGGTCCCCGATGCGGTAGCCGTAAAGCGCATCGTTCCAGTCGAGCGTGCCGAGGACCTGCTTGGCATAGGGGTCGAGCAGCAGCTTGTTGGGATTGAAGCGGTGGCCGGCATCCGGCTCATAGGGGCCGTGCGCGCGGTAGCCGTAGACCGTTCCGGGCTTCAACCCGGCAATATAGCCGGACCAGACGTCGCCCTCGCGCTTGGGCAGCGGCAGCCGCGCCGTCTCCTCCTTGCCGTCATCGCTGAAGAGACAAAGCTCCACCTGCTCGGCATGGGCGGAAAAGACGGCGAAATGCGTGCCCTCGCCGGTGAATTCGGCGCCGAGCTCCGGCTTCATGAAGTCGAGTTCGGAAAACGAGTACCCCATCTGTGCGTCCCCTTCGGTCGAATTGCGGCCTGCCGGTTGGAGACGCCCGGACAGAGCCGCCGCGCCCGTCTCCGCCGGGGCTGAAAAAAAGCGATGGTGCAACGCGAAAGACCCGGCATTGTTCCGGAACAATTGCGCCGCCGGCCGGTTCGTTTTCGCGCAATCGCGAGAGAGGAAACGGATGAGCGAGCCAACGCCGATGCAAAAGAGCTGGGGACCGCGTGTCCTGAAGGATGGCCGGGTGCAGTTCCATCTCTGGGCGCCCGCCGAAAGCACTGTCACGCTCCTTGCCGACGGCAGGGAAATCGCCATGCAGGCCGGAAACGATGGCTGGCATGCCGTGGAGACGGACGACGTGCGGGCAGGCACCGCCTACCTGTTCCGGCTTACGGACGGAACAGAGATCCCCGACCCGGCCTCCCACGCCCAGCGGGACGGCATCGAAGGACCGTCCATCGTCGTCGACCACGGCAGCTATGCCTGGCGTGATTCCGGCTGGACGGGACGACCGTGGGAAGAAGCGGTCGTCTACGAGCTCCACGTCGGCACCTTCACGCCCGAGGGCACCTTCCGCGCCGCCATCGGGCGCCTGCCGCACCTGCGCCATCTCGGCATCACCGCCATCGAGATCATGCCCGTCGTCCATTTCGCCGGTCGCCGCGGATGGGGCTATGACGGCGTGCTGCAATATGCGCCGCACACGGCCTACGGCACGCCCGACGACCTGAAGGCGCTTGTCGACGCAGCGCATGGCCACGGCATGATGGTGCTGCTCGACGTCGTCTACAATCACTTCGGCCCGATCGGCAACAACCTGCCGCGCGTCGCGCCCGGCTTCTTCCACCCCGAACGCCATACGCCCTGGGGCGCCGCCATCGCCTTCGACGAGGAGGCGGTCCGGCGCTACTTCATCGGCAACGCGCTGCACTGGATCGAGGACTACCGGCTGGACGGCCTGCGGCTCGACGCGACGGACGAGATCGACGACGAGAGCGAGCCGCATGTGCTGATCGAACTGGCCGAGACGGTCCGCCGGGCCGTGCCGGATCGCCGTGTCCATCTCGTCGTCGAGGACGGAATGAGCCGGAAGAGCCTGCTGAACCGCGACGGCGGCATCGTCCACCACTATACGGCGGGCTGGAACGACGAGTTCCACCACGCCCTGCACGTCATCGCGACGGGCGAGGTCGGCGGCCACTATGCGCCCTTCGCGACCGACCCGGACTGGACGCTTCGTGAATCGACCGCCCGGGGCTTTGCCCACAGAGACATCTCGAACGATCGGGTCGGCCCGGCGCCGCAGGATCCGCTGCCCCCGGTGGTCAACGTCAACTTCCTGCAGAACCACGACCAGATCGGCAACCGCGCCTTCGGCGAGCGGCTTTCGACCCTCGCCGACCCCGCGCTCCTCAACGTGATCACGGCGCTGCTGCTGCTCGCCCCGCCGATCCCCCTGCTCTTCATGGGCGAGGAATACGGCGAGCAGCGCCCCTTCTATTTCTTCGCCGATTTCGATGGGGAATTGGCGCATGCGACGAAACAGGGGCGCAAGGACGAAGCGGAGAAATTCGGCGGGATGCCGGAAGGCAGGTCGGTCGATGATCTGCCCGACCCCAACGGCGAGGAGACGTTCCGGCGCTCCAAGCTCGACTGGTCGCGCGCCGAATCCCCCGCCGGCCGGGAGCATTTGGCACTCGTGCGCGACCTCATCCGGTTGCGGCAGGCCCACATCGTGCCCTTGCTCTGCGCTCCCGGCACCGCCGAACCGCGCGTCCTGCCCGCCGAAAGCGGCATTCTCGCCATCGACTGGCGCTTTGCGGGCGCAACACTCGCCATCCGCGCGAATTTGACGAGGGGCGGCAATTCCTGGCCGGATGTTGCGGGCGATGCCGTCTTCTCGCTTTCGCCGGGAAGCACGACCGGGCCGGCGATCGTCGTTGCCGTCGACCGGAGACGTCGATGACGGAACCAACAGGCCTTTTGGCGGTTGTTCCCGCAAACCCTTCGACCGGGAGGTTCCCATGCATATCGGTGAGATCATGACTCGAAACGTCCACCTCGTTCGGCCGGAGGAGACCCTGCAATATGCCGCAAGCCTGATGGCGGAATGGGATGTCGCCTTCCTGCCCGTCGCCGATGCGAGCGGGCTCGTGGGGACGCTGACGGACCGGGACGTCATCCTGCGCGCCGTGGCGCCCGGGCTGGACGCGGAGACCACGCGGGTCTCCGACATCATGACGACGAACATCACCTATTGCTACGACGACGAGGAAGCCGCGGACGTGCTTGCCAACATGCAGTCGCTGCACCTGCGCCGCCTTGCCGTACTGGACCGGCAAAGCCGGCTGTCGGGTGTGGTATCGCGCTCGGATTTCGCCCGGCACGGTCTTTGAGCCTTTTGGAACAAATCGGGAGGATATGTATTATTGCGCGGCTGAAACCCGCATTCTCCAGGGCCCCATGATACCTCCCCGTTCGACCTATCGCCTCCAGTTCCGCAACGGCATGGACTTTGGAGGGGCGCGTGGCCTGCTCCCCTACCTCGAGCGGCTCGGCATCAGTCATCTCTACGCCTCCCCGCTGATGACCGCCGTCGGCGGCTCGACGCACGGCTATGACGTGACGCACGCCAACGAGATCGATCCGGCGCTCGGCGGCCTTGACGGCCTGCGCGCGCTCGCGGGGGACCTGCACGGACGCGGCATGGGTCTCATCCTCGATATCGTGCCGAACCACATGGCGGCCAGCCTGGAAAATCCCTGGTGGCGCAGCGTGGTCGTGTGGGGCGCGGAAAGCCCGTTTTCAGGCCATTTCGACATCGACTGGTCGCAGAGACTGACGCTCCCCTTTCTCGGCAAGGACTTTTCGCAGGAATTGGCGGAAGGCACCATCCGCCTCGCGCTCGATCCCGGGCACGACGCCCTCGCCCTTTGCTATCACGACACCTGCTACCCGCTGCATCCCCGCACCTACGGGGATGTATTCGACGGGCATGGGGACCTTCCCCTCAAGGCCGATCCAGCGGGCGATCCGCTGGGCCGGGCCGTCCTCTCGCCGGCATTCGCCGTCCCGGGCACGCGCGCGGCCCTGGAAAAGCACCTTGCCGCCATCTCGGCCGACCCGGAAAGGCTCGCCGCCATCCACGCCGCACAGCCCTGGCAACTCACGGACTGGAAGACGGCGAGCCGCCATCTCAGCTACCGCCGCTTCTTCGAGATCGCGGGCCTTGCCGGCCTCAGCGCCGAAGACCCGCGCGTCTTCGACGACAGCCATCGCCTGGTCCTCGACCTAGTGCGCGAAGGAACGGTGGACGGCCTGCGCATCGACCATGTCGACGGGCTTGCCGACCCGCGGGCCTATCTGGAGCGCCTGCGCGACGCCGTCGGCCCCGATGTCTATATCGTCGTCGAGAAAATCCTCGAAAAGGAGGAGCCCTTTCCGGCGCACTGGCCGGTCCAGGGTGCGACGGGATACGAATTCATCGCCTCGCTTGCCGATGCATTCGCCGACGAACGGGAAGGCGGGCGGCTTGCCGAGGCCTTCCGCCCCCTCAAGGCCGAGGGTCACCGCGGGACCTATGCGCACGAGAGGAACGCCAGCAAACGGCAGATGCTTTCGGAGAACTTCGAAGGCGAAGTGCGCCGCATCGTCCGGCTGGCAAAGGACATGGCCGACCGGACCGATGCCGGTCTCTCCCGCGCCGCGCTAGCCGGGGCGATCTGCGGCATGATCGTCGCCCTGCCGGTCTACCGGACCTATACGACCGCGACGTCGGGCGCCGACGAACGCGACCGGCAGCTTCTCGCTGCCGCGCGCCGGCAGGCACGCACGGACATGCGTCCGGAGGTGTGCGAGGCGGTCGATTTCATCTGGGAACTGCTCGTCGACGACCAGACCTGCAGCGCCCTGCCCGGCTGCCCTGAATTCCGCATGCGCTTCCAGCAACTGAGCGGCCCGATCATGGCGAAGGCGCTGGAGGACACGCTGTTCTATCGCGAGAACGCCTTCATCGCCCTCAACGAGGTCGGCGGCGATCCCGGCCGGCCCGCCGGCGGCGTCGCCGCCTTCCACACCGCCATGCAGGCGCGCGCACGATCCCGGCCGGAGGGCCTGTCGGCCACCGCGACACACGACACCAAGCGCGGCGAGGATGCCCGGGCTAGGCTCTACGCCCTCAGCGAGGCGCCCGACGCATGGATCGCGGCAACGCGGCGCTGGACGACGCTCAACGCGCCCCTTCGCCGCCATCATGAAGGCCGCACCGTGCCCGAGCCGGGCGTGGAATGGCTGGTCTACCAGTCGCTGGCCGGAGCCTGGCCAACTGACGGACGCGCGGATGGCGCCGCGATGAAGACGCTCGGCGTGCGCATGCGGGCCTATGTCGAAAAGGCATTGCGCGAGGCGAAGATCGGCTCGAACTGGAGCCAGCCGGATCTCGACTACGAAGAGAAGGTGGCCGGCTTCGTGGACCATCTGCTCGGCCACGAAGCGTTCCTCGACGATTTCGCCGAAACGCTTTCGCCTTTCATCGAGGCCGGGCTGATGAATTCGCTGGCGCAGACGCTGATCAAGCTGACCGCCCCCGGCATCCCCGACGTCTACCAGGGCAGCGAGCGCTGCGATTTCTCGCTGGTCGATCCCGACAACAGGCGGCCGTTGGACACCGCGTCCCTCGACGTGCCGCAAAAGCCGCCCGCTTCGCGAACGCATTTCCCGCACTACAAGCAATGGCTGGTCGCAACCGTGCTCGCCGCGCGCAACCGGCATGCCGATGTCTTCGACGGCCCCTACCTGCCGCTGGACGCCTCGGATGGCGGCCGGCAGGCGCTCGCCTTCCTGTGCGGCACGCCGGACGCCTTCGCCATTACAGCGGTTCCGCGGCTGACATTCGGAAAGATCGAACCGGATGCGCTGCGGCTGCGCGAGGCCGCCACGCGCGACATCGCCCTTGCCGTTCCACCGCGTTTCCGGGGACGCAGCATGCGCTCGCTCCTTGACGGGCGCACCCTGACGCTCGGCGACGCGCTGCCCTTGTCGAGCGCCTTCGGGACCGAGCCCGTCGCCCTCCTCCTCAGCGCCTAGGTGTTTGATCCCACGGTTTGATGGTGCGATCCTTTCTTTGGAATGGAAGGAAGCCCTATGGGACAAGTTCGTCACGGCAGCGCCACGACCACGCACGCTGTCCGAGCAGCAATACAGCGATCGCAAGCTTCGCTCGCGCAGCTGAGCCGGGAGCTGGGCATCAACCCCAAGACCGTTGCGAAGTGGCGCAAGCGCGCGACGGTGGACGATATGAAGACCGGGCCATCGGAACCGCGCTCTACAGTCCTGTCGGCGGATGAAGAGGCGGCGATCATAGCATTCCGGCGCCATACACTGCTGCCGTTGGACGACTGCCTTTACGCCCTGCACCCCTCGATCCCCCACCTGACGCGATCCGCGCTGCACCGCTGCTTGCAGCGGCATGGCATATCGCGTCTGCCTGATGTGGAAGGCGACAAGCCTAAACGGTCGAAGTTCAAGCGCTACCCCATAGGGTTCTTCCATATCGACATCGCCGAGGTTCAGACCGCTGAAGGCAAACTATATTTGTTCGTCGGCATCGACCGCACGAGCAAGTTCGCCGTGACCCAACTCGTTGACAAGGCAGACAGGGAGACCGCTTGGGAATTCCTTCAGCATATGCTCGAAGCCGTGCCCTACCAGGTCCATACTATTCTCACTGATAACGGCATCCAGTTCGCAGAGCAGCCTCGGAATCGGAATACCATCTACTCCCGCCCGCTGCGCTTCGACATGATCTGCGAGGCAAACGGCATTGAACACCGGCTGACCAAGCCCAACCATCCATGGACCAATGGGCAGGTCGAGCGGATGAACCGCACGATCAAGGAGGCCACCGTCAAGCGCTTCCATTACGATAGCCACGACCAGCTCCGAGCACACCTGACGGACTTCATGGCAGCCTACAACTTCGCCCGCAGGCTCAAGACCCTCAGTGGACTCACGCCATACGAATACATCTGCAAGATCTGGACATCAGAGCCTCACAGATTCATCCTAAACCCGATCCACCAGATGCCGGGACTGAACACCTAGGGCCTGGCGAAGAGCTGGACGAGATCGACGCTGTCGGTCGTCTTGGCGCCGAGTTGCAGGTGGTTCTCGATATGGCGGAGATGCAGCGTCATCATCCACGCCGCCTTTTCGGCATCGCGGGTATGGAACGCCCCGACGATCGCGGCGTGGTCGTCGTCGCGGCAATTGCTGACGCCGGGCGCACCGAAGATGCCGATGATCAGCGATGTGCGCGTCACCAGCTCCTTCATGGTGCGGATGAGGACGGCATTGCCGGCGATCTGCGCCATCAGCGTGTGGAACTGGCCGGAAAGGCGGATCGCGTCGTGCCGGTGCCGCTCCTTGTGCGCGACATATTCCATTTCCAGGTGCCGGTTGAGCACCGCGATGTCCTCTTCCGTCGCGCGCTGCACGGCGAGGCGCGCGATGTTCGGCTCCAGCGCCAGGCGAGCCTCGAAGACCTCGCGGGCCTGCTCGGCCGTCGGCGAGGCGACGAAGGCGCCGCGGTTGGCATGCAGTTCCACGACCTCACGGCTGGCCAGCAGCAGGAGACTGCGGCGGATGCGCATGCGCCCGACCCCGAAGGCCTCGCACAGGGCGGATTCGGAGAGTTTCGTGCCCGGCGGCAATCTCTGCTCGATGACCGCTTCGAAAATGCGATCGACGATGTCGCTCTCGTCGATCTCCTCCGCGTCCACCGGGTTTTCCGTAGCCACATCCATCACCGCATCTACCTCGACACGAGTCTCCCGCCTCAACCGTTCCCTTAAATAGGGCCGTTCTGGTTGACCAACAAGCGCCTATTTCGTCGACACGGCAATGTTGCCGTTGTTTACACCACTTGACAAGATCGTTAACAATGCGCTCAATACCCTCGCCAAGGCCCATCGCGGCCGCCTCTCGCGGCCCGTGTGCCTATACCCATAAAGATCAATGGCCCCAGAGGAAGAACATCATGCACAAGCGCTCATTCCTGAAGTTTTCCGTCCTCGCAGCCGCGACCGTCCTGTCGCTGCCGCTGCTCGCCCATGCCGAGAACGCCACGTTGAAGGTGGGCTTCGTCGGCGTCACCTCCGGCCCGGCGGCGGCCTGGGGCATTTCCAACCAGCGCTCGATGGAAGCGCGCGCGGCCTGGCTGAACGAGCTCGGCGGCGTCAAGATTGGCGACAAGACCTACAATATCCAGATCGTGCCCTTCGACGACCAGAAGGACCCCAAGCGTGCCATCGCCGGCATGGAGAAGATGGCGCAGGACGGCATCCACTATGTCGTCGGCCCGAACGTCGACGACGGCGCCGCCGCAGTCCGCCCGGTCGCCGAGCAGAACGGCATCATGTATTTCCCCTATTCCTTCCCGAAGGCGCTGTTCACCCCGCCGGCGTCCAACGCGATCCTCGGCATGGTGGCAAACTACCAGTCGGGTCCCGCCATCTACAAATACCTCATGGAAAACAAGGGCGTGAAGAAGGCCGCCTTCGTCGCCGCCAACGAATCGGACCCGCTGAGCCAGCGTGAATCCGGTATTGCCGCCGCCCAGGCGCTCGGCCTCGAGGTGGTTTCCGGCAACGTGACCTACCAGGTGGACACGACCGACTTCACGCCGGTGCTGCTGCCGGTCATCCAGGCCGCGCCCGACCTTCTGGTGCTTTCGGGCGTCTCGCCGGCCAACGCCCCGCAGCTCATCCGCTCGGCGCGCGAGCTCGGCTATACCGGCCTCATCTCCACGGAAACGGCGCAGGACGCCGCCGTGCTCCAGGAAGGCGCCGGCGACCTTGCCGAAGGCTTCATCTCGGTCGGCGGCGCCTCCACGCCGGAACTCGCCAGCGACACGATGAAGGAATTCGTCGAGCGCTACACCAAGATGTTCGGCGAATACAACGACGAGTCCAACACCAAGGTCTATGCGCTCGAATACATCATCGAGACGCTGAAGGCGAACCCGGCGGCCATCGACAACGTCGATGAATACAAGAAGACCATGGACACGTTCGAGGCGCCGAATCCCTTCATGAAGGGCGACGCCAAGCTGAAATATGTCGGCATGACCTCCTTCGGCCAGAAGCGTCAGGTCTCCGTCCCGCTCGTCGTCAACGAGTACAAGGGCGGCAAGTTCGAGACGCTGTTCGTCGGCCAGGTCGACTGATCGGAGCCTGAGGCATACCGCAACGGGGCCCGGACCGCGCAAGGTCCGGCCGGGCCCCTCTTTGCCTGAACCTTCCATTGGAGGCTCACGATGGAACAGATAATCGCCAACGGTCTCTACCTTGGTGCGCAATATGCGTTGATCGCCCTGGGGCTGACGCTGATCTTCTCGCTGATGAACGTGCTGAACTTCGCCCACGGGCAGATGTACGTCTTCGGCGGCTTCGTCACCTACACGGTCGTCGTCCAGTTCGGCCTGCCCTTCATCGTCGGCCTCCTCGCCTCGGCGGCGATCCTCGCGATCCTGGGCGCGGCCATCGAGAAATTCCTCTTCGCCCCCGTCGTGCGGCGGTCGAAGCGCGATGAATCGACCATGCTGCTCGCCGCCGGCATCGCCTTCTTCCTCGACGCCGTCATCCTGCTCCTGTTCGGCGAAAAGCAGCGCGGCGTGCCGAAGGTCGTCAACGGCGTGTTCAACTGGGACATGCGCATCATCATGCCCTATGACCGCATCCTGATCGGCGTCCTCGCGATCCTGCTGATCGTCGCCTTCATCGGCTTCATGAACTATTCCCGCGCCGGCCGCGCCATGCGGGCGCTCGCGCAGGACCGCATGGCGGCCCAGCTGATGGGCGTCGACGTCTCGCGCTATTCGATGCTCGGCTTTGCGCTCGGCGCCATGCTCGCCGGCCTCGTCGGCGGCCTTCTCGTCACCATCACCGGCGTCAATCTCGGCATGGGTGGCCCGACCTCGATCAAGGCCTTCCTGATGATCATGATCGGCGGGGCGGGCGTGATCTCCGGCGCGATCGCCGGCGGCTTCATCCTCGGCATGATGGAGAGCGTCGGCCTGACCGTGCTCTCCGCCTATGGCGACATCACCTATCTCGTCATCTTCGCCACGCTGATGGTGTTCCTGGCCGTCCGCCCGCAGGGGCTGATGGGCAAGCCGTGGGGTTAAGACCATGACCGCTAAGAAACTTCTCGGCTTCGCCGTCTTCCTCGTCGCCGTCTTCGTGCTGGTGCCGCTGTTCATCCGCGCGACCGGGCGCTGGGACTTCTTCTACACGCTGACCTCGGTTGCGCTGCTGTCCGTCGGCGCCGCCGGCGTCTGGCTCACCTTCTATATCGGCCGCATCAATATCGGCCAGGGCGCCTATGCGCTGGTCGGCGGCTATGTCTCGGCGATCCTCGTCACGCAGGCCGGCGTCTCCTTCTGGCTGACCCTGCCGCTGGCCGGTCTCTTCTGCGCCTTCATCTCGGTGCTGATCGGCCTGCCGATCCTGCGCCTGCGCGGCGTCTACTTCGCCATGGTGACGCTGGTGCTGACGGAGGTCGCACGCCTCTCCGCCCTTGCCCTGCCGATTACCAACGGCGCGAAGGGCATCACCTCGATCCCGCTGCCGGGCGAGCTCTCGATCTTCGGCCTCACCGTCATCCCGGCCTTCGGGTCGCTCTCCAATCCGCGCTTCGGCTTCTACATGATGGCCGTCGCGCTGATGGTCGTCACCTATCTCGTGCTCTGGCGCATCGTGAACTCGCGGCTCGGGCACCTGTGCCGCAGCCTCCAGCAGAACGAGGAGCTTTCGGCCTCGATCGGCGTCAACACCGCCTATCTCAGGGTGCTCGCCTATGCGATCTCCTCGTTCTTCGGCGGCATCGCGGGCGCCATGTTCGCCTCCATCTCGCAGTCGATCTATCCGTCCTCCTTCGTGGTCGCCGACAGCGTGAACTTCATGCTCTACTGCTTCCTCGGCGGCCTCGGATACGTCTTCGGCCCGATGCTCGGCACGCTCCTGCTCTATTTCGGCTGGGACCTGCTGTCGATCGCCAGGGAATACCAGCTCCTCATCTACTCCGGCGTCATGATCCTGCTCATGCTGGTCCTGCCGAACGGCGTCCTGAGCCTGCTCGACAAGAAGGAGGGCCGCGCATGACCCCCATCCTGCAAATCAAGAACGTCACCAAGCGCTACGGCGGCCTGACGGCGGTGAACGACGTCTCCTTCGACGTGAAGGAAGGCGAGATCCTCTCGGTGATCGGCCCGAACGGCGCCGGCAAGTCGACGCTCTTCAAGCTGATCTCCTCCTTCGTGCCGGCGACGACCGGGGAGGTGCTGTTCAAGGGGAGCCGCATTTCCAGCCTTGCGCCGCACGTGGTGGCGCGCATGGGGGTCGTTCGCACCTTCCAGGAAACGACGATCTTCCGCTCCATGACGGTGCGCGAGAACATCATCGTCTCGCATCACCTGCGCTCGAAGGCGAGCCTCCTCGGCTTCTTCCTCGGCACCAGGCAGGCGCGCGAGGACGAGGCGGCCTTCGCCGCATCGGCCGACGATATCGTCGACTTCCTCGGCCTGCAGGCGATCCGCAACGCGCTCGCCTCCAGCCTGCCGCAGGGCCACCTTCGCGCACTCGGCATGGCCATCGGCCTAGCCACCGACCCCAAGGTCATCCTGCTCGACGAGCCCTTCGCCGGCATGAACCACGACGAGACGATGAAGATGGTGGGCCTCGTGCGCCGGCTTCGCGACGAGCGCGGCGTCACGGTCCTGCTCGTCGAGCACGACATGCCGGCGGTGATGAAGATCAGCGACCGGATCGTGTGCATCAACTTCGGCCAGAAGATCGCCGAGGGCACGCCCCAGGAAATCCGGGAGGACGAGAAGGTCATCGAGGCCTATCTCGGCTCCGAAGATGCCGCGATCGGGATGTAAGCCATGACGAACATATTGAGCGTTGAAAATGTCGAACTCTACTACGACCACATCTATGCGCTGAAAGGCGTCTCGATCGACGTGGGCGAAGGCGAGACCGTCGCGCTGATCGGCGCGAACGGCGCGGGCAAGTCCTCGATCCTGCGGGCGATCACGGGGCTCCGGCCGATCAAGTCCGGCCGGATCACCTACCAGGGCGAAAAGCTCGACGGCACGCCCGCCGCCGAGATCGTGCGCCGGGGCATCTCCATGGTGCCGGAGGGCCGCCGCGCCTTCCCGCTGATGTCCGTCAAGGACAACCTGCTGATGGGCGCCTTCACCCGCACCGACAAGGCGGAGATCGAGCAGACGCTGGAGAACGTGCTGACGCGCTTCCCTCGCCTCAAGGAACGCTATCACCAGCAGGCGAGCACCATGTCGGGCGGCGAGCAGCAGATGATGGTGATCGGCCGTGCCCTCATGGCCCGCCCGAAACTCCTGCTTCTCGACGAGCCGTCGCTCGGCATCGCGCCAAAGATCGTGCAGGACATTGCCCGCGCCATCGTCGCCATCAGCCGCGACGAGAAGGTCTCCATCCTCCTCGTCGAGCAGAACAGCCGCATGGCGCTCTCCATCTCCAACCGCGCCTACGCGCTTTCCACCGGGTCGATCGCGCTGTCAGGCAATTCGAAGGAACTGATGAACGACGACCGCATCAAGGCTGCCTACCTCGGAGGCGAACTCTGACATGAAAATCCTCGTCATCAACCCCAACACGACTGCATCGATGACGGACCACATCGGGAAGGCGGCGCGCGCCGCCGCCTCTCCCGGCACGCAGATCACCGCCGTCAACCCGGCGCACGGCCCCGTCTCCATCGAAGGCTATTTCGACGAGGCAATGAGCCTTGCCGGCCTGCTCGACACGATCCGCCGCAACCCGGACTGCGACGCCGTCGTCATCGCCTGCTTCGACGACACCGGCCTCGACGCGGCGCGCTGCCTCACCGACCGGCCGGTGATCGGCATCGGCGAAGCGGCCTATCATTTCGCCTCGATGATCTCGAACAAGTTCTCGGTCGTCACCACGCTCGCCCGTTCCGTGCCCGCGCTGGAGCACAACCTTGCCCGCTACGGCCTCGACGCGCGCTGCGCGCGCGTGCGCGCCTCCGATGTCGCCGTGCTGGAACTGGAGAAGCCCGGTTCCAATGCCCGGCAGAAGATCAGCGCCGAGATCGGCCTTGCCGTCAGCGAGGACCGCGCGGAGGCCATCGTGCTCGGCTGTGCCGGCATGGCGGGCCTTGCCGCCGATCTCGCGCAGGAACACGGCCTGCCGGTGCTCGACGGCGTGTCCTGCGCGGTGAAGCTCGCCGAGGCCATGGCCGGCCTCAATATGCGCACCTCGCGCCTCGGCGGCTACGCGCCGCCGCCGCCGGCAAAGCTCGAAAGCATCTTCCGCAACGCATAAGCGCGCGCCCCCACCGGACGGCCCCTAGACCTCGCCGCCGAACAACTTCCATCGCGTCGGCCTGAACCGCAGCGTCGCGCCGTTCGCCGCCTGCGCATCGAGCGGAATCTCGATCTCGACGTGATGCGAAGCGCCGGACCCGCCGATGTCGATGTCGGCGATGCGGGTTCCGGCGAGGCGCCGGGTCGTGGCGATGCGGCCTTCGAGGGCAGGCGCCTGCGGGTCGGAGACGAGCACCACATCCTGCGGCCGGAAGAACAGCGTGCCGGCGCCGGCGGCGACATCGCCGGCATGCGGAGCGATGCCGAAGGGCGCCGCCTGGAAGCGGATGGCGTCCGCGTCCACGGTCACGGGCAGGCTGGCGCTGTCGCCGATGAAGGAGAAGACGAAGGGCGAGTTCGGCCGGTCGTAGACATCGTCGGACGAGCCGACCTGCTCGATCTTGCCCTGGCTCATGACGACGACGCGGTCGGCCAGCTCCAGCGCCTCTTCCTGGTCATGCGTGACGAAGACGGTCGTGTGGCCGGTGCGGTCGTGGAACTCGCGCAGCCAGCGGCGCAGCTCCTTTCGCACCTTGGCGTCGAGCGCGCCGAAGGGCTCGTCGAGCAGCAGCACCTTGGGTTCGATCGCCATTGCGCGGGCAAGCGCCACGCGCTGGCGCTGGCCGCCGGAAAGCTGGCTCGGATAGCGCTTTTCGAGGCCCGAGAGCTGCACCATGTCGAGCAGCTCGCCGACCCGCCGACGGATTTCCGCCTTGGGCGGACGCTGGCCGCGCGGGCGAACCGTGAGACCGAAGGCGATGTTGTCGGCCACCGTCATGTGGCGGAACAGCGCGTAGTGCTGGAAGACGAAGCCGACATGGCGTTCCTGCACGGTCTTGTGCGAGGCATCCTCCGTGCCGAAGTGGATGCTGCCGAGCGTCGGCTGCTCGAGGCCGGCGATGAGGCGCAGCAGCGTCGTCTTGCCGGATCCCGACGGGCCGAGCAAGGCGATCAGCTCGCCCGAGCGGATGTCGAGCGAGACATCGTTCAGCGCCGGGTATCGATCGAATTCCTTGCGGATGTTTCTTACACTGACGTCCATTGCGGGCGTGCCTTTCAAATCAATGCTTGCGACCGGCAGCGATTTCCGCGCCGTAGTGAAGTTCGAGAACCGTCTTGACGACGAGCGTGACGAGCGCGAGCGCGGCGAGCAGCGAGGCCACCGCGAAGGCGGCGACGAAATTGTACTCGTTGTAGAGGATCTCGACATGCAGCGGCATGGTGTTGGTGAGGCCGCGGATATGGCCCGAAACCACCGAAACCGCCCCGAACTCGCCCATGGCGCGCGCATTGCAGAGCAGGACGCCATAGAGCAGCCCCCACTTGATGTTGGGCAGCGTCACGTACCAGAAGGCCTGCCAGCCCGATGCCCCGAGCGACAGCGCCGCCTCCTCGTCGCCCGTGCCCTGTTCCTGCATCAGCGGGATGAGTTCGCGCGCGACGAAGGGAAAGGTCACGAAGACGGTGGCAAGCACGATTCCCGGCACGGCGAAGAGGATCTCGATGCCATGGCTCTTCAGCCACGGCCCGAGCACGCTGCCGGCGCCGAAGAGCAGGACATAGACGAGGCCGGAAATCACCGGGGAGACCGAGAAGGGAAGGTCGATCAGGGTCGTCAGGAACGCCTTGCCCTTGAACTCGAACTTGGCGATGGCCCAGGCCGCCGCCACGCCGAAGATGAGGTTGAGCGGCACCGCGATGCCGGCCACCAGCAGCGTGAGGCGGATGGCGGCCAGCGTGTCCGGATCGCCGAAGGCAGCGAGGAACTCCGCCGCTCCCTTGCGGAAGGCCTCGATGAAGACCGCGACCAGCGGCAGCAGGAGGAAGAGCGCCAGGAACAGGAAGGCGAGCGCCATCAGCGTATAGCGCGCGACGGGCGTTTCGGTCGTCGGCGAGCGCAGGCGTCGGGTTTCATGCGCCATAACCGTACCTCCTGCGGCTCCAGGCCTGGATCAGGTTGATGACGAGCAGCATGGCGAAGGACAGCCCCAGCATGATCGTCGCGATGGCCGTCGCCGCGCCGTAGTTGAATTCCTCCAGCCGGATGACGATGAGGAGCGGCGCGATCTCGGAGACGTAGGGAATGTTGCCGGCGATGAAGATGACCGAGCCGTATTCGCCGACGCCGCGGGCGAAGGCGAGCGCGAAACCCGTCAGGATGGCCGGCGAGAGCCCCGGAAGAAGCACGCGGAAGACCGTCTGGAAACGGTTGGCGCCAAGCGTCGCCGCCGCTTCCTCGACCTCCCTGTCGATCTCCTCCATGACGGGCTGCACGGTGCGCACCACGAAGGGCAGGCCGATGAAGACGAGCGCGATGACGATGCCGGTCGGGGTGAAGGCGGCCTTGATGCCGAAGATGTTCAGCACCTGGCCGATCCAGCCGTTCGGCGCATAGAGCGCGGCGAGCGCGATGCCGGCAACGGCCGTCGGCAGGGCGAAGGGAAGGTCGACGACCGCATCGACGATGCGCCGGCCGGGAAACTCGTAGCGCACGATCACCCAGGCGACGATGACGCCGAAGACGACATTGATCAGCGCGGCGACGAAGGCCGTGCCGAAGGAGATCCTGAGCGCATTCAGCGTGCGCTGGTCGGCGAGGATGGCGAGGAACTCCCCGCCCGACAGCGAGGCGGAACGCCAGACGAGGCCGGCGAGCGGAATGAGAATGATGAGCGTGAGGTAGGCGAGCGAAAAGCCAAGCGTCAGTCCGAAGCCCGGAATGACGCTTGGCTGTCTCAGTCGCCACCGCACCGAAGCGGCAGCAGAAGTCGTCAAGTTACTCAGTTCCCCGGCTTGTAGATCTGGTCGAAGACACCGCCGTCGCCGAAATGCTCGGGCTGTGCCTTTGCCCAGCCGCCGAAGATCGGGTCGTCGATCGTCACCAGCTTAATGTCGGGAAGCTGTTGCAGCAACTCGGGTTTCACCACCTCGCGCTTCGACGGGCGATAGAAGTGCTTGGCCGCGATGTTCTGGCCCTCTTCCGAGTAGAGATATTCGAGATAGGCTTCCGCCTGCTTGCGCGTGCCCTTGGCATCGACATTGCCGTCGACCACGGCGACCGGCGGCTCGGCGAGGATCGAGATCGGCGGGGCGACGATGTCGAAGGAATCGGCGCCGAACTCGGCGCCCGCGAGATAGGCCTCGTTCTCCCATGCGAGCAGCACGTCGCCGATCTGGCGCTGGGCGAAGGTGGTCAGCGAACCGCGCGCGCCCGTATCGAGCACCGGCGCCCGCTTGAAGAGCTCGGCGATATAGGCCTTGATCTTGTCCTGGTCGCCGGAAAATTCCTCGTTCGCCCAGGCCCAGGCCGCAAGGTAGTTCCAGCGCGCGCCGCCCGAGGTCTTCGGGTTCGGGGTGACGATCTGCACGTCGCCCTTCACGAGGTCGCCCCAGTTATGGATGCCCTTCGGGTTGCCCTTGCGCACCAGGAAGACGATGGTCGAGGTATAGGGCGCGGAATTGTTCGGCAGGCGCGAGCGCCAGTCCTTGGCGATCTTGCCCGTCTTTTCCACGATGGCGTTGATGTCGCTTTCGAGCGCCAGCGTCACCACATCGGCCTCCAGCCCGTCGATCACCGCGCGGGCCTGCTTGCCCGAGCCGCCATGCGACTGCTGGATCGTCACGTCCTCGCCGGTCTCGGCCTTCCAGTGTGCCGCGAAGGCAGTATTGTAATCCTTGTAGAGCTCGCGCGTCGGGTCATAGGAGACGTTGAGCAGCGTGGTCTGCGCCACCGCTCCCGTCACCCCGCCGAACACGAGCCCCAGACTGAGGGCGAAAACCCCGGCCCTCTTCATAAACGTCGACATCTCCAACCTCCTGGTCTCTGCCTCGAATAAAAGCCTAGGGATTTAGTAGACTTAGTCAACAATGCTCGGAAAATTCGCAAAACCGGTTTCATAAGGGCCGAAACGGCGCAACGGACGAACTGTCCTTCCCGGCACCGCACGCACAGTTCATCTCGAAAGTGGCTGCATGAACGCAAAATGCATCCGCGAAAAACCGGTCTTTTCAGCCCGCTCGCCGGATTTTTTAGCCGTGCAGGGCCCGGGCCGGGCCGGAAAGGGGCGCGGCGAGAACGCTGCGATAGGCCTGCCGCACGGTTTCGGCAAAGGTGAAGGGTCCCGGTCGCAGGCCGGACGCGACCGCCCCGACGACGGAAAGCCCGCGCAGGGGCTCGCCCTGGCGAAGGAGACGGCCGCTGTCGTCGACGGAGAGGGTCGCGACATCGCATCCGAGCAGCCCGGCGAGGGCACGGGCGGAGGGGACCTCGCGGCAGTCGACGGTATTCTCGTCACCCGACTTCGGATCGCGCGGCGGAACGAAGCGGGTATGGCCGGTTTCGAATTCCGCGGCGAGGCGACGGTGGATCTCGCCCGCAATGCGGACCGAAAAATGTCGGTGCAGGCGAAGGAGGTGGCGGCGGTAATGATTGCGCTCGCACTGGGGCAGGTTGCGCCAGACCACGGAGAGGCGGTCGGAAGCCGCATCGACGACGCCCTGCCAGCGGCCGCCGTCGCTGGCTTGCGCGATGCTGCATTCCCCGCGGATATACCGGAAGGCCTCGCGCAGCGAACGGCTGGCGGGCGGTGTGCCGAAGGCCATGCCTTCGTAACCGCGGCCATGCGGCTGCGGCAGCCGGCCGGCCGCGGCAGCGACGTGAATGTCACCGGCAAAGCCCCGCTTCCTCAGATCGAGCAGGATGGCGGCAAGGCGTGGGCCGTTGCCGACAAGGGTGAGCGGCGGCGGGTTCTCCTGGGCCGAAAGCCGCTCGGCCGCGGCGATCGCACCACGCCAGGAAGCCGCCTCGCGCTGCGCGGCACCGAAGCCGGTCGCGACGAAGACGTGGTCGAAGACGGCGCCCTCGCCATCCCGGAACGCGACGCGCACGCCTTCGGTGTTCGTACAGAGATGGCCCACGGTGCCGCTGATGGTGCGGATGCGGACGTCCCTGCGCAGGGAAAGCGCCTCGCCGAAGCGGCCCATCGCATAATCGCGAAACAGCGCGCGCGGCACATGCAGGTCCTGCGGGCCTCGCAAGGCCGAAACCGTGCCGGCGGCAAGGAGGTTGTCCTTCAGCCAGCGGGCAAAATCGTCCGGCCGGTCGGGAAGGATCGAAAGATCGCGCGCCGGCTCCGCCGTCAGCGCCGCACCGGCCGGCCCGTCGCCGAAGGCGCCGGGCGCATCCTCGGCATCGATCATCCATGCTTCGAAGGGGCGGTGGAACCGCCGCATCAGCGCAATGACCGTGGCAAGGCCCGAAGGCCCCGCGCCGATCACCGCGATCCTTGCCATCGTCGGCGTGCCCGCAGGCGGGGCACCTTCTCCCGTGATCGTCTCGAAGAACATGCCTGTCCCTTCCCTGCACGATGGAGCCAGAAGCGGAAGACAGGATAACGCAGCCTCCGATAATTTTCTACCTTTTTAGTAGAATAATCGACCGGCACTTTTCACCGGCTCCGGAGCGCCGGAAAATCGGCGCTTGCCCGCCGGGCGGGGCCGCGCGAAACACCGTGACCGATCTCGAAACGGCAAACCGATCTATACAATCTCTATAGAATATGGTCTTTCTTACCCGATAATGCCTGTGCGCCCTGGAACAGCATCCCGCAAGGAGCAGACGACATGGGTACTCTCTCATCGGCACTCGACCGCTCGGCACGAACGGCCGCCATCATCGGAACCGAAGACGAAGCCATTGCCGCCGCCGGCAGGATAGCGGAGGCCTTCAGCCTGCCCGCACAGGACAGCGCGGCGGCCGAAGCCCGCCACGAACTTCTCTCCCGCACCGGCCTTTTCGGCATATCGGTGCCGACCGAACATGGCGGGATCGACGTTTCCAACACGGTCCTCGCCGAGGTCTGCGCACTGGCCGCCGCCGGTTCGGCAGCGCTCGGGGAAGTCCTCGCGGCCCATTTCGTCGCCGTGGAAAAGGTCCGCAGCCACGGCAGCGAGAGCCAGCGGAACACCGTCTTTTCCGCGGTCCTCGCCGGCGCGCGCCTCGCCCGGGCCTCCGCCCGCCGGAACAGCGAGGCGGCCGATGGCCTTCCGCTCGCCGCAAGCGGCCTTGCCTGGCGGCTGGGCGGCGAGGCCCTCTGTACGCCCTGCGCCCGCCACGCCGACTGGCTGCTGATGCCCGTGCGCCTCGACGGCGGCCGGCCGGCGGTCCTGCTGCTTCCCACGCGCCTCGACGGCTTGCATTACATCGCCAATAGCTGCGAGCCGGTGGCCGGCGGCACGCAGGCCGCCGAGCATGTGCTGTTCAAGGATGTGCTTGTCGACGGCGATACGCTGCTGCAGCCTGCCGGCGAGGCGGCCACGCATGGCGTTCCCCGCTCGCTCGACCTGCTGCTCGAGGCGGCACGCCGGAAGGGCGGCGCCCGCGCAGCCCTGCGGCATCTCCTCGACGAGGCGACGGGCGAACCCGTCGTGAGCGGTCTTCTTTCGGCGCGGCTCGCCGCGGCCGACGCGATGACCGCCGAGGCGGGCCGCGCCATCGACGCCGCCCAGATCGGCCTTGCCGACCAGCACCGGACAAACGCTTTCCTTGCCGCTGTCGCCGCCCTCGCAGCGGCCGAGGAAGCCGCGGCAGCCATCCTGCGGGTATCAGATCCACCCGGGGAAGGAACCGTCCTGACCGCTTCCCTCCCCCCGCATCTCCGCGCCATCCTCCGGGAAAGCGGCGAACTGTGCCGGACGGAAAATCGCCGGCAGCCGGAGGCGGAAGGCTAGCGGCGGCATAAGGCCGCCAACCAAGCAAGACGGGTTCGCTTTCGGCAAAAAAAATGGGCCGACGGAAACCGCGGCCCATGAAGTGTGAAGGTCAAAAACCTCCAGAGGGGAACAGCTGCTGCGGCGGCACTGGGAGGAAAACCGCCATGTGCATCAGCTGTGTGCACTATGGCTGTTTTTTGATCAGATGGAAAACATTTATTGTGCAGTGCAGCTATGCGTGCGCTGCAATGCTCCCCTTCAGATGTCGCTGCCTGCGACATAGAGCGCGGCAAGCGCCTCGAAACCGGCCTGGTCTTCCGCCGTGAAGCGGCCGGGCGTGGGGCTGTCGAGATCGAGCACACCAAGGACCGCACCATCGCGGATGAGCGGCACCACGAGCTCGGAGCGCGAGGCGGCATCGCAGGCGATATGGCCGGGAAAGGCGTGCACATCGGGCACGAGCTGGCTGCGCCCTTCTGCGACGGCGCTGCCGCACACACCCTTGCC
This sequence comes from Shinella sp. PSBB067, assembly GCF_016839145.1. Taxonomy (NCBI): domain Bacteria; kingdom Pseudomonadati; phylum Pseudomonadota; class Alphaproteobacteria; order Hyphomicrobiales; family Rhizobiaceae; genus Shinella; species Shinella sp. PSBB067. Next base: position 2,799,387 of record NZ_CP069303.1, read on the forward strand.
GACGGGAATGCGCACGCAGGCGACCTTGCCCTGGAAGGGACCGAGCACGAGTTCCGCCGGCGTTTTCAGGAAATAGAATCCCGCCCAGTTGAGATCGGCGACCGCATCGTAGACCAGCGCCGAAAGATTGGCGGCATTGGCAATGGCATCGCGCTCGCCGTGCAGCAGGCCCTCCGCCTGGGCGCGCAGTTCGCGGTAGAAGCCCGGCTTGTCGGCGGCTTCGATCTTGCGGATGTCGTGCATGGCAGGGCTCCCCGAACGGACATGGCCGCGCCGTCGATAGACCCGGAAGCCGCCGCTGGCAAGAAGGGCGTAGGACATGCGGTCGCCCGGCGAGACGAAATGCGGGAAGGAAACGGCGGGCAGCGGCGTGCGCTGCCCGCTTGAGGTGCCGGCCTATTTCCGGTGATGAACCGGTTGGAGGCCATAGACCGGCGTGGGGAGGTTTTCCAGGCGCGCCTTGAGCTGGAGCGCCAGATACTGGGAATAGTGGCGCGACTGGTGCAGGTTGCCGCCGTGGAACCACAGCGCCGCCTGCTGCGTCGGCTTCCACATGTTGCGCTGCTCGCCCTCCCAGGGACCCGGATCCTTCGGCGTGTCGGAGCCGAGGCCCCAGACCTTGCCGACCCTGTCGGCCGTCTCCTGGTCGATAAGGTCGGCGACCCAGCCGTTCATCGAGCCGTAACCCGTCGCATAGACGATGACGTCGGCCGGGATCTCCCTGCCGTCCGAAAGCTTCACGGCATTCTCCGTGATCTCCTCGACCTGCCCGGCGGCAAGCTTCACCTTGCCGTCGATGATGAGCTGGGAAGCGCCGATATCGATATAGTAGCCGGAGCCGCGCCGCAGGTATTTCATGAAGAGGCCCGAGCCGTCCGCGCCCCAATCGAGCTGGAAGCCGGCCTTTTCCAGCGCCGCGTAGAAGTCGGCGTCGCGCTCGCGCATCCTGTCGTAGAGCGGGATCTGGAATTCGTGCATGATCCGGTAGGGGAGCGAGGCGAAGATGAGGTCGGCCTTCTGCGTCGTCACGCCGTTCGCCAGCGCCTCTTCGGAATAGAGCGCGCCGAGGCCGATATCCATCAGCGTGTCCGACTTGACGATATGGGTCGTCGAGCGTTGGATCATGGTGACGTCAACGCCCGCCTCGTAGAGCGCCGCGCAGATGTCATGGGCCGAATTGTTCGAGCCGATGACGACGACCTTTTTACCCTTGTAGCCGTCCGGTCCCGGATGCTGCGAGGAATGGTGCTGGTCGCCGGCAAAGCGCTCGCGTCCCTTGAAGTCGGGGATGTTCGCCTTGCCGGACATGCCGGTCGCGAAGACGAGCTGCTTCGGCCGCAGCACCACCTCTTCGCCGTCGCGGTCGACGACGACGGTCCATTCCTGCACCGCCTCGTCCCATTTCGCCGACCGCGCGGTGGAGCGCGTCCAGTAGTTCAGCTCCATGACCTTCGTGTAGAATTCCAGCCAGTCGCCGATCTTGTCCTTCGGCGCGAAGACCGGCCAGTTCTTCGGAAAGTCGATATAGGGCAGGTGGTCGTACCAGACGGGATCGTGCAGGCAGAGCGACTTGTAGCGCTTGCGCCAGCTATCGCCCGGCCGGTCGTTCTTTTCGAGGATGATGGTGGGCACGCCGAGCTGGCGCAGCCGCGCGCCGAGCGCGATGCCGCCCTGCCCGCCGCCGATGATGACGACATAGGGCTGCTTCTCGTAGCCGAGCGTGCGCTCCTCCTCCTCGCGCTCCTCCTTCCAGGTCTTTGCGCCGAGGTTCTGGCCATGTTTCGCACCGAGCGGGCGGGTGAAGCCGGATTTCTCCTCATGGCCCTTCAGCTCGGAAAGCGCTGTCAGCAACGTCCAGATGAGGCCGTCCTTGAAGCGCACGAGGCCGTAGCCGCGGCCGGTCGCCGTCTCGAAGGTGATCCAGCTTTCGAGGACGCCGTCGTTCTCCGTCGCCTCCTCGCCCGAAGCGACCCGCCAGTTCGACGGCTTGGCGGCGGAAAGCTGCGATTGCAGCATGTCGCGCACCTGGTCGCGGCCCTCGACGGTCTTGATGTTCCAGGTGAAGGCGACGAGGTCGCGCCAATAGCACTCCTCGGCGAAAAGGCCGACGGCATCGTCGATCCGGCCGGCGGCAAGGGCCGCGCCGAGCGTATCGAGAAGTGTCTGGACGCGGGTGGTGGGGGTTTTCTCGAGCATCGTTTCTCCTCCTGCTCAGTGGAAACGGGACGGCTCCTCAACCGTCCCGCAGAACGGACCGGCCTAGCGCGTGAGGTCGATCAGGATCTTCAGGTGCTTGCCGGCAGGGTCGAGCAACTGGTCGAACCCTTCGGTGACGGTCTCGCCGAGCGAGACACGTTTCGTGACGATGCGGCTCGCCGGAATCTGACCGCTGGCGATCAACCGGGCGACGCGCGGCCAGTAGTGGGTCGGGTAGGCCCAGGAACCGCGGATGTCGATGTCCTTGAAGGTGACGTCGAACCAGTTCAGCGGGTTCTCGCCGGGGTGAAGCCCGGTCTGCACCACGACGCCCTGCTTGCGCACGGCGTCCGCGCAATTCTTCAACGCATGTTCGTTGCCGACGCATTCGATGGCGACATCGCAGCCGACGCCGCCCTCCGTCTCTGCGCGGATGACGTCGCCCACCTTTTCCGTCCTTGGGTTTATGGTGCGCACCTCGCCCAGCGCCTCCCGCGCCAGAGCCAGCCGGGTATCGTTCAGATCCGACAGGAAGATCTGCGAGGCCCCGGCCGCCCGCGCCGCCATGGCGACGAGAATGCCGATCGGCCCCGCGCCGGTGACGAGCACGCTGTTGCCGGCCGTCACGCCACCACGATCGCAGGCGTAGACGGCGACCGCGGTCGGCTCGATCAGGGCGGCTTCCTCGTCGCTCAGCGCATCGGGAATGGGCTGGACGTTATAGTCGTTGACAAGCGCTGCCTGCGCCATGCCGCCGGAATGCCAGGACAGGCCGGCGAGCGCGAGGTTGCCGCTGAGGTGGAACAGGCCGCGGTCGGCATAGTAGTCGCCATGGCGTGGCATGATCAGCGGCTGGATCGAGACACGGTCGCCCGGCTTCACATGGCCGACCCCTTCGCCCACGGCCTTGATGACCCCGCCGAATTCATGGCCGAGGATCTGCGGGCCGTGCGCACCGGTAAACGGATGCGGTTCCTTCGGCACGAAGATCGGGCCATAGGCGTATTCATGCAGGTCCGTGCCGCAGATACCGCAGAAGCGGTTCTCGACCAGCACCTCGCCTGGGCCGGGCGACGACGGCGCATCGACCTCCTCGATACGCAGGTCCTTGGCGGCGTGGAAGCGCAGAGCTTTCATTGAGTTCCTCCTGTCTTTCTTGCGCAGGAGGATCAGCAAGCACCGTGCCAGAACGGCCGATGGAAGAATTTCCAATTCTTGTCAACGACTTCTATCAAGGGAAGCCGGACCGCGGGGCGGGATGCAACAGGTGGCGTGCAACACGTGTTGCAGCCGTTGCGTCAGTTGAGGCGCTTGAGGCGGCGGTGGATGGTGGAGCGGTTGACGCCGAGCTTGCGGGCGAGCGCGGAAACATTGTTGCCGCAGTCCGTGAGAGCCTGGCGCAGGACGTCCTCGCCGCCGGGCCGGGCGGCGGCCGGTTCGGCGAAAAGGTAATCCGGCAGGCTGTCGGTGCCGATCACGCCGCCCTCCGACAGCGCCGCCGCCACGCGCAGCGCATTGGAAAGTTCCCGCAGGTTGCCCGGCCAGTCATGGGCGAGCAGCACGGCTCGCGCCGCCCTGTCGAGCCGGTAGGACGCGCCGTTCTCCTTCTCGATGCGGGCGAGGAGCTGGTCGACGAGCCAGCCGAGATCCTGCCGCTCCCGAAGCGCCGGCAGGCTGAGCGTCGCCGCGTTGAGGCGATAATAGAGGTCCTGCCGGAAGCGGCCTTCCCGCACCAGTTCGGCAAGGTCGCGATGCGAGGCGGAGAGAACCCTGAGGCGCACCGCGCGCGCCTTGAGCGCCCCGACCGGCTGCACCTCGTTCTCCGAGAGCACGCGCAGGAGCCGGCTTTGCAGGGCAAGCGGCATATCGCCGACCTCGTCGAGGAAGAGCGTGCCGCCGCTCGCCTCCTCGATCAGGCCGCGCTTACCCTTCTGGCTGGCGCCGGTGAAGGCGCCCGGCGCATAGCCGAAGAGCTCGGATTCGATGAGGTGCTCGGGGATCGCCGCACAATTGACCGCGACGAAGGCCCCGCTGCCGCCGCAACCGTCATGGATCGCCCGCGCCAGGAACTCCTTGCCGCTGCCCGTCTCCCCCTGGATGAGGATGGGGATATCACGCGCGGCGAGCTTTGCTGCGCGTGCCTGCACCCGCTCCATCGCGGCGTCGCCGTTGCTGAGGTCCCGGAGCGCCCGCGGCAGGCGCGGCTGCGCCGGCACGGCCGAACGAAGATTGACCGCCGGCGCGACGGCGCTCGCAAACAGCACCAGCCCGTTGCGCGCCTGAAGCAGCCGCTCGCCGTTCGACCGGCCGCGCATGAAGCGCGGCAGGTCATCGACGTCGATGTCGAAGACCTGCGAAATCGGCCGGCCGAGGAAATCGCGGGTGGAAAGGCCGGCAAGGTTCATCGAACGGGCGAGCGCGCCGAAGCCGCCATGGGTGAGGCCGGTGATGCGGCCGCTGCCGTCGAGGGCGATGGCGGCATCGGGATCGACATCGAGGAATTCCGGCGAGCGGGCAAGGCGCAGTACCCAGTCGTTGCGGGTGCGGGTCATGAGATTGGCAAGCTCGATGCGCCGCGCGGTGGAGGCGACGAGATGCAGCGCAAGCTGCTGGCTGGTCTTCACCGTCGGCGAGCGGAGCTGCGAGATGTCCAGCACGGCCGTCAGGCTGCCCAGCGTGTCGAAGACCGGCGCGGCGGTGCAGGTAAGGCCGATATGGCTGGTATCGAAATGGTCGTCCTGATGGATGATGACCGGCTCGCCCGAGACCATGCAGGCCCCGACCGCGCAGGTGCCCGCCCGGTTCTCCGACCATTCCGAGCCGAGATAGAGCCCCGCCTTGCGCAACTGGTTGTCGAAGGTCGGATCGCCCATGAAATCGACCGTGACGCCGCGCGCATCGGAAAGCAGCAGCACGTAGTTCTGCCCGGCCACCTGGTTGAACAGCGCTTCCAGACCCGAGCGGCCGATGCGGATCAGCTCCTCGGCCTGCTCGCGATGCTCGCGCAGCTTCAGTTCGGGAACGATATAGGCTTCCTGCGCGACGGCCGGATCGAGCTTGTAGTCGTTGAGGCAGCGCAGCCAGGACTGGATGACGGGCGCATCGCGCGGGCTGACCGCGCCCATGCCGACGCGTTCGATCTCCCGTATGTGCGACAGCGTCGACACCATCCAGATATCCTCCCGCGCGCATGGTCGCACAGGAGGCGCCCTCCGGCAATCGCCTTGCGCAGGGAACGCGGCCGCCGGCTGGATGCGCCTATGGCAGGACCATGAAGGCGAGGTAGACGGCTACCCCGACCAGAACCGTGCCGAAAAGGCTGCGCGTCAGGAACGCCACGGCCGCACAGCCCGCCGCGGCCGCGACGGTCGCGGCCGTCCCTCCCGGCTCGCCGGCATATTTCACAAGTTCCAGCGTCACGATCGCCATCATGATGGCGGAGGGGATGAAGCCGAGCCAGGCCATGGCGAAGGCCGGCAGCCGCACGCCCGCCAGGAAGACGATGGGCAGGGCACGCACACAGATCGTCATCGCCGCGCAGATGGCGACCGTCACGAGGAAGGAACCGGTCATGCCGTCCTCCCGCGGCGGGCCTGCATCTGCAGCGCGGTGGCGCAGATCGTCGCGGCGAGCGCCGTGGCGATCAGGATGGAGACGTTGACGTCGAGGAACCCCATGGTGCCGAGGACGGCCGCGGCCGAGACGACCATCGCCACGATCTCCAGCCGCTTCTGCGCGCTGCCGAAATAGTTGAGCGCCAGAAGGCCGATGAACATTGCCGTCAGGCTGAAACCGAGACCGTGCGAAATGCCGGCGGGAATGACCGCGGCAAACATCGCTCCGACGACGTTGGCGACGATCCAGTTCGCATAGGCGGCGACGTTGAGGCCGAGCATCCACCGGAACGGCAGCGCGCCGTGCCGTCCGGCATGCTGCGCGGCGACACCGAAGGTCTCGTCGGTCAACAGCACGCCGCTGACGAACTTCTGCATCATGGACGAGCCGGAGAAGAAGCGGGCGAGATAGGAACTCATCAGCAGGTAGCGGATGTTCACGAGCAGCACGGCCAGCGCCACGGCGGCCGGGCCTGCCCCCGCCGCCCAGAGCGAATAGAAGAGGAACTGCGCCGAACCGGCATAGAGGAACGCGGCGAGCAGCAGGATCTCGGGGACGCTGAACCCCGAAACAGCCCCGATGGCGCCGGAGGCGAACCCGATGCTCCAGTAGCCGAGGATCGTCGGCCCGCAGGCGATCACGCCTTCTGTGAAGGCGGACCGCCCGCCCTGTATCGTCATGTTCCGTTCTGGCATGTCATCCAACGCTGAAAGCATCCGTTTGTTGATCGTCCGGCCGCCGGCGGGTAGAGATGCTTGTCCGCCCGCGCAACACCGACCCGGACGGATACACCACTTGTCGAAACGGGGATTGGAAAATCCTGCGCAGCCACGATCCCGATAAAGGACGCCCCGCCCGGCCGAGGGGCGAGGACATCCGCCTGTGGCGCGATGGCGACATCGCGGGCACCGAGATGCTGCGTGCGCTGCGGACGGCGCACCGCTATCCCGCCCACTCCCACGACGAGTTCGTCATCGCCACCTTCGAGGCGGGCGCGCAGCATCATACCGTCGCCAGCCGGCCGGGCCTTGCCGTTCCCGGCTCGGTGATGGTCATTTCCCCGGGAGAGGTGCATACGGGCGAACCGGCCGCGCAAGCGGGAATGTGGTCCTACCGCGCCTTCTATCCGAAGACCGAAGTGCTGGAGGAAATCGCCGAGGACCTCTTCGGCAGGCAGGGCATCCATCTCGATTTCGGCCGCCGGCCGCTCTGGCAGGACCGGGAGGCGGCGAACCACCTGAGCCGGATGCACGCGCGCATCGAGGGCGCACGCGACCCGCTCGAAAAGCAGGATGCCCTCCTGTCCGCCTTCGCCCCGCTGATCCGGCGCTACGGCCAGTCGTCGACCGGCACGGCACGCCGGCAACCGCCGGCGGGCAATGTCGGCCGCGCGATCGACCTCATCCACGCCTGCTTCGAGCAGAGGCTCACCACCGCCGACATCGCCCGCAGCGTCGGCCTCAGCGATTTCCACTTCATGCGCTCCTTCAAGGAAAAGACCGGCATGACGGTGCACGCCTACCTGACGCAGGTCCGCCTGCAGGCCGCGAAGGACCGCCTCGCGGCCGGCCTGTCGCCGGCGGAAACCGCAACCAGCGTCGGCTTCTTCGACCAGAGCCACTTCACGAACCACTTCCGCACGAGCTTCGGCGTGACGCCACGCCGCTTCGCCGCCTCGTGCTGCTGATCGCGCTCAGGCGACCCACAGTCCGGCCTCGCCCTCGTCCACCCTGCCGATGACCGCCGCGTCGAAGCCCTGCCCGCGGAACACCTCCAGGACCCCGGCGACGGACGACGGCGCGCAGGCGACGAGCAGGCCGCCGCTCGTCTGCGGATCGCACAGCAGCGCCTGGTCGACCGCCGTCATCTCGCGCGCCAAGGCGACGTCCCTGCCGTAGCTCGCCCAGTTGCGGCCGGAGGCTCCGGTTATGAAGCCGGCGGCGGCAAGGTCGCGCGCGCCTTCGAGGAGGGGCACCGCGGACCAGTCGACATGAAGGCGGCAACCCGCGCCGCGCGCCATTTCCAGCGCATGGCCGGCGAGGCCGAAACCGGTGACATCGGTCATGGCGTGCACGCCTTCGAGCCGGGCAAGGTCCGGCCCCGGCGTGTTGAGGCGGGTCGTCGTTTCGATCATCCGGGCATAGCCGGCGGCATCGAGCGCGCCCTTCTTCAGCGCCGCCGAGAAGATGCCGACGCCGAGCGGCTTGCCGAGAACCAGCACGTCTCCCGGCCGCGCCCCGGCATTGCTCCTGATGTCGGCGGGATCAACGAGGCCGATGGCGACGAGGCCGTAGATCGGCTCGACGGAATCGATCGTGTGGCCGCCGGCAACGGGGATGCCTGCCGCCCGGCAGGCCGCGGCGCCGCCGTCGAGGATCGCGCCGATCGTCGCGGTCGAGAGCGTGTTGACGGGCATGCCGACCAGCGCCAGCGCGAAGAGCGGCGTGCCGCCCATGGCATAGACGTCGCTGATCGCATTGGTCGCGGCGATGCGGCCGAAATCGCGCGGATCGTCGACGATCGGCATGAAGAAATCCGTTGTGGCGACGACGGCCTGGCGGTCGTTGAGCCGATAGACGGCCGCATCGTCGGCGGTCTCGATGCCGACCAGCAGCTCCGGCGGCACCGGCAGCATCGTCCGCCCGCGCAGGATTTCCGAGAGCACGCCGGGCGCGATCTTGCAGCCGCAGCCCCCGCCATGGGCAAGCGAGGTGAGGCGCGGCTCGGCGGAAACGGCAGCGTCGGACATGGCTCTGAACTCCCTTTTCGAACATATGGCAGCAGGCGCCGTGCGGGCGATCATGACCCATCGGTTCCCCCAAGGCCATGACTTTCGCGTGAAATCCGTCCTTGACAGGCTGGCTGACAAGGACGACCATTTGAGGTCTACCGATCCGCAAGGCAGGTACGAGGACAGCGAATGAACATCGATCTTTCCCGCCGCAGCTTCCTGAAGCTCGCCGGCGCGGGAGCGGCGGCCACCACGCTCGGAGCCATGGGCTTCGGGGCTGCGGAGGCCGCGACAGCCGCTCATGTCCGCGCCTTCAAGCTGGCGACAACCACCGAAACCCGCAATGTGTGCACCTACTGTTCGGTGGCCTGCGGGATTCTTATGTATTCCAGGGGCGACCTTGCCGCCGGCGAGAAGGCCGAGCTCATCCATATCGAGGGTGACGCCGACCATCCCACCAATCGCGGGACGCTCTGTCCCAAGGGCGCGGCCCTCAAGGACTTCGTGAAGTCCGAGACCCGCGCCACGAAGCCCCGCCGCCGCGCGCCCGGCGCCGACCGCTGGGAGGACATCTCCTGGGACGAGGCCTTCGACAAGATCGCCCGTGCGCTCAAGGACGACCGCGACGCGAACTTCATCGAGAAGAACGCAGCCGGCGTCACGGTCAACCGCTGGACGACCACGGGCTTCCTTGCCGCTTCGGGCGGCACCAACGAGACCGGATGGCTGACCTACAAGACCGTCCGCTCCATGGGTATAGTCGGCTTCGACAACCAGGCACGCGTCTGACACGGCCCCACGGTAGCCAGTTTGGCTCCAACTTTTGGCCGCGGCGCAATGACGAACGCCTGGACCGACATCAAGAACACCGACCTCGTCATCGTCATGGGTGGCAATGCGGCAGAAGCGCACCCCTGCGGCTTCAAATGGGTGACGGAGGCCAAGCACCATCGCGGCGCACGGCTGATCGTCGTCGACCCGCGATTCAACCGCACGGCCTCGGTCGCCGACGTCTATGCGCCGATCCGCCCGGGCTCGGACATCGCCTTCCTGATGGGCGTCATCCGCTACTGCATCGAGAACGACAAGGTGCAGTGGGACTATGTGAAGGCCTACACCAACGCCACCTATCTGGTGCGCGAGGACTTCGGCTGGGCCGACGGCCTCTTCACCGGCTATGACGAGGACAAGCGCGACTACGACCGCACCGCCTGGGAATACCAGCTCAACGAAGACGGGACGGTGAAGGCCGACCCGACGCTTTCCGACCCGCGCTGCGTCTGGAACCTCCTGAAAGAGCATGTCTCGGCCTATACGCCGGACTTCGTGGAAAACCTCTGCGGCACGCCCAAGGAGCGCTATCTCAATATCTGCGAGATGATCGGCGCGACCGCCGCGCGCGACAAGGTGATGACCTCGCTCTATGCGCTCGGCTGGACCCAGCATTCCAAGGGCGCGCAGAACATCCGCGGCATGGCGATGCTCCAGCTCATCCTCGGCAATGTCGGCCTGCCCGGCGGCGGGGTGAACGCGCTGCGCGGCCATTCCAACATCCAGGGCCTCACCGATATCGGCCTGCTCTCCAACACCCTGCCGGGCTACATGAACCTCGCCACGGAGAAGGAGACGGACTACGCAACCTACATGTCGACGCGCGGCAACAAGCCGCTCGTTCCCGGCCAGACGAGCTACTGGCAGAACACGCCGAAATTCATGGTCAGCTTCCTGAAGGCCATGTGGGGCAGCGCGGCGACGAAAGAGAACGACTGGGGCTTCGACTGGCTGCCGAAGCTGGACGTGCCCTATTACGACATCCTGCGCATGTTCGACATGATGAGCCGGGGCGAGGTGAACCTCTATTTCTGCCAGGGCTTCAACCCGCTCCTCTCCTTCCCCAACCGGGCCAAGCTGACCGCGGGCCTGTCGAAGCTGAAGATGCTCGTCACCATCGATCCGCTGGAGACCGAGACGGCGCATTTCTGGGAGAACCACGGCATCTACAACGACGTGGAGCCCTCGAAGATCATGACCGAGGTCCTGCAGCTCCCCGCCACCTGCTTTGCCGAGGACGAGGGCGCGACGGTCAATTCCGGCCGCTGGCTGCAATGGCACTGGCCGGGCGCGACGCCGCCGGGAGACGCCAGGCACGACACCTGGATCATGGCGAACATCTTCCTGCGCGTGCGCGAGCTCTACCGCAAGGAAGGCGGGGTCTGCCCCGAGCCGATCCTCAACCTTTCCTGGGACTACAAGGACCCCTACGAGCCGGAACCTGCCGAACTGGCGCAGGAGATGAACGGGCGCGCGCTCCAGACCCTCTACGACCCGGCCGACCCGACGAAGGTTATGGTGGAGGCCGGCAGGCTCCTGCCGAACTTCGCGGTGATGCGCGACGACGGCTCCACCATGTCCGGCTGCTGGATCTATGCCGGCTCTTGGACGGAGGAGGGCAACATGATGGCCCGGCGCGACAACAGCGATCCCGGCGACATCGGCACCTTCCTCAACTGGACCTTCGCCTGGCCGGCCAACCGCCGCATCCTCTACAACCGCGCCTCCTGCGACCTCTCGGGCAAACCGTGGGACGAGAGCCGCAAGCTGATCGAATGGACCGGCGGGAAATGGGCCGGCTTCGACGTGCCCGACATCGCGGTGACGGCAAAGCCGGAGACGGTGATGCCCTTCATCATGACGCCGGAAGGCACCGCCCGGCTCTTCGCCCGCAAGCTGATGCGGGACGGGCCGTTCCCCATCCACATGGAACCGTTCGAAAGCCCGGTCGAAAACCCGTTCAACGCAAGTCTGCGCGGCAACCCTGTCGCCCGCATCTTCCCCGATGACGTGGCGCAGCTCGGCACCAGCGCCGACTATCCCTTCGTCGCCACCTCCTACCGCCTCACCGAGCATTTCCACTACTGGACGAAGCACAACCGCGTGAACGCCGTCCTCCAGCCGGAATTCTTCGTGGAGATCAGCGAGGAACTGGCGGCCGAGCGCGGCATCGTCAAGGGCGGGCGCGTCAGGGTGTGGAGCAAGCGCGGCGAGGTCTGGGCGAAGGCCGTGGTGACGAAGCGCATCCGCCCGCTGGTCTGCGCCGGCAAGCCGGTGCATGTCGTCGGCATTCCGCTGCACTGGGGCTTCATGGGCGCGGCGCGCAAGGGCTTCGGGCCGAACAGCCTCACCCCCTTCGTCGGCGATGCCAATATCGACACGCCGGAATTCAAGGCCTTCCTCGTCAATATAGAGCCGGCGCCAGAGGAGGCTTCGTCATGACGAACGAACGCGCACCGGAACCCCTGACGGCGGCCGCCAATCCGCCGCTCCAGCCCCTGCCCTCGAACCTCCTCGCCAGCGACGTCGTCAGGGCTTCGGCGACGAGCGACCTGCCCGCTCCCGAGCGACAGCTCACCCCAGTCGCCAAGCTGATCGACGTGTCGAAATGCATCGGCTGCAAGGCCTGCCAGTCCGCCTGCATCGAGTGGAACGACACCCATCCGGACGTGGAGGAGAATGTCGGCGTCTACGAGAACCCGCACGACCTGACGCCCGATATGTTCACGCTGATGCGGTTCACGGAATACGAGAACCCTGACACCAGCGAGCTGGAATGGCTGATCCGCAAGGATGGCTGCATGCATTGCGCCGATCCCGGCTGCCTCAAGGCCTGCCCGGCCCCCGGCGCCATCGTGCAATATTCCAACGGCATCGTCGATTTCATCTCCGACAACTGCATCGGCTGCGGCTATTGCGTGACGGGCTGTCCCTTCAACATCCCGCGCATCTCCAAGACCGCGCATGTCTCGAAGAAGTGCACGCTCTGCTCGGACCGCGTGGCCGTCGGCCAGGGCCCGGCCTGCGCCAAGGCCTGCCCGACCAAGGCCATCACCTTCGGCACCAAGGAGGACATGATCGAGCTGGCCGAAGAACGGGTCGAGGACCTGAAGTCGCGCGGCTACGACAATGCCGGCCTCTACGATCCCGAGGGCGTCGGCGGCACCCATGTCATGTATGTGCTGCACCATGCCGACCAGCCCTCGCTCTATGCCGGCCTGCCTGATGATCCCAGGATCTCCCCCGTGGTGCGCGGCTGGAAGGGCCCGGCCAAGACCGTCGGCCTCGCCGTGGCGGGCCTTGCCGCCGCCGGCGCGCTGCTGCATGGCCTCCTCGCCCGGCCGAACGAGGTGACGCCCCATGAGGAGGAAGAGGCCGAGGAACTCGTCGATCATGCCGATGAAAAAACCCGGCGGAAAGGAGGCATGATGGACGAGAACCGCGTCTATTCCGCCCCCGGCGACGAGATCGAGACGAAGCACCCCGTCCTGGTGAGCCGCTATCGCGGCATCACGCGGCTCAACCACTGGATCACGGCGCTCTGCATGATCGTGCTCCTCGTCTCCGGCTTCTCCTTCTTCCACCCCGCGCTCTTCTGGATGACCGGCCTTTTCGGCGGCGGGCAGACGACGCGCTGGCTGCACCCCATCGTCGGCCTCGTCCTGGTGGCGAGCTTCCTCCTGCTCTTCCTGCAGATGTGGAAGCTCAACCTGCCCCGGCGCGAGGACGTGGAATGGAGCCTGAAGATCGGCGACATGCTGAAGGGCGACGAGGACAAGCTGCCCGAGCTTGGCAAGTACAATGCCGGCCAGAAGATGGTGTTCTGGGGCATGTCCGCGCTGATCGCCCTCCTCGTCACCACGGGCATCATGATCTGGGAGGAATACTTCCCGCATATCGTCTCGATCCCGGTGCGCCGCATCGCCGTCGCCGTGCATGCGCTGGCGGCGCTCGGCGCGATCCTGATCTTCATCGTCCATGTCTATGCGGCGATCTGGACGCGCGGCACGATTAGGGCGATGACGCACGGCACCGTCACCGGCGGCTGGGCCTTCCGCCATCATCGCAAATGGCTGCGCGAACTGGCTGGACGCCAGCGCACCGACCCGTCAAAATAGCCGCCGAAGACGGAGCATCGCCGGAGACTTCATGGCGGAGACACCAGAGCCGGACCCCTCGCTGATCGGCGGCGTGCCGAAGCCGCCGCTCGCCTTCCTGCCCGAGCCGGTCAAGCTGTTCCAGATGCGCGCCCGCCGCTTCGCCTTCCTCGCCGAAAGCAACGCGCTCGCGCCCTATCTCACTTTCCTCGCCGAGCTCTCCCGCCTGCAGGCCCGCCTCGCCGCCACGCTGCCGCCGGTATCCCCCGTCGCCCCCGCACGCGGGACCGAGGCCGCACGCGTCGCCATGCCGCCCATCGACCGGCTCACACTGGCCACCGATCCCGCCCTCGGCGCGACGCTCGACGCCTTCCTCGAAGGCGCCGCCGAGATCACCATGCCCGAGCCCGCCCGCCTTGCGCTCGATGCCGTGCGCGCCGCCAGCCCCGAGGACCGCACATGGCTCCTTTCCAACATCCTGGCCGACCGGATTCCCGAGGATAGCGCCGCCCCGCACCTTTTCGCGGCAGCGGCGGTGCAGGTGCACATGGCGCGCCTTGCCGCAACGCTCGATGCGCAAGCGCTGGTCCCGGTCGGCACGGGCCTCTGTCCCGCCTGCGGCGGCCGCCCCGCCACCTCCTCGGTCATGGGCACGCAGGGCGTCGAGAACGTCCGCTACGCCGCCTGCGCCTGCTGCGCCACGCGCTGGAACGAGGTGCGGGTGAAGTGCCTGTGCTGCGGCTCGACCAGGGGCGTCAGCTACCGCTCGGTCGAGACCACCGAGGCGACGGTGAAGGCCGAGACCTGCCGGGAATGCCATTCCTGGATCAAGATCTTCTACACGATGAAGAACCCCAGCCTCGATCCCGTCGCCGACGACGTCGGCAGCCTCGGCCTCGACATGCTGATGAAGGAAACGGATTTCCGGCGCGGCGGCTTCAACCCCTATCTCGCAGGCTATTGATGCAGGGTTTTCGCGCGCTCCCCTCCGTCGACCAGGTGCTGACCGCACCCGAGGGGCTGGCGCTGGTCGCCGAATACGGCCGGCTTGCCGTCGTCACCGCCATCCGCGCGCGGCTCGAAATCGCGCGGGAGAAGATCCGCGGCGGCGCGGACGGCGCGGCGCTTGCGGCGGGCCTGCCGCGCGAGGTCGCCGAGGACCTCGCCATTGCCGCGCGCTCCGGCCTGCGCCCGGTGCTGAACCTCACGGGCACGGTGCTGCACACCAATCTCGGCCGCGCCATCCTCGCCGGGGAGGCGGTGCGCGCCGCAACCGTCGCCATGGCCAATCCGCTCGCGCTGGAATTCGACCTTGCCGGCGGCGGGCGCGGCCAGCGCGACGACCACCTGCGCGGCCTCCTGCGCGAGCTGACGGCGGCGGAGGACGCCACCATCGTCAACAACAATGCCGCCGCCGTGCTGATCGCCCTCAACACGCTTGCCGAAGGTCGCGAAGCCATCGTCTCGCGCGGCGAACTGATCGAGATCGGCGGCGCCTTCCGCATGCCCGACATCATGGCCCGCGCCGGCGCGAAGCTCGTGGAGATCGGCACCACCAACCGCACCCATCCGCGCGACTATGAAAACGCGATCGGGCCGGAAACGGGCGTCATCCTCAAGGTCCATACCTCGAACTACCGTATCGAAGGCTTCACCGCCGAGGTCCCGGCGCCGCAGCTCGCCGCCATCGCGCGCAAAGCGGGCGTGCCGCTTCTCAACGACCTCGGCTCCGGCTCGCTCGTCGATCTCTCCGCCTTCGGCCTGCGGCGCGAGCCGACCGTGGCGGAGGCCGTGGCCGAGGGCGCGGACCTCGTCACCTTCTCCGGCGACAAGCTGCTCGGCGGGCCGCAGGCCGGCTTCATCGTCGGCCGGAAGGACCTCATCGCCGCGATCAACCGCAATCCGCTGAAACGCGCCGTGCGGCTCGACAAGATCCGCATCGCCGCACTGGAAGCGACGCTGAAGCTCTACCGCGATCCCGACCGGCTCGCGGAGCGCGTGCCGACGCTGCGCTTCCTCGCCCGGCCCGAGGCCGAGATCGCCGCGCAGGCCGCCCGCCTCGCCCCCGCCGTCGACACGCTGCTCGCCCCGCACGGCTTTTCCGCCGCTGCCTGTCCCTGCAAGAGCCAGGTCGGCTCCGGCGCGCTGCCCGTCGATACGATCCCGAGCGCCGGCCTGAGGCTGACAGGCACGGGCGGCGATGCGCCGGACCGGCTTTCCGCGCGGCTCCGCACCCTTCCCGTCCCCGTCATCGGCCATATCCGCGACGGCGCGCTGGTCCTCGACCTGCGCTGCCTCGACCGGGACGACGCGCTGCTGGAAGCGCTGGCCGCCCTATGATCGTCGGAACCGCCGGCCATATCGACCACGGCAAGACCGCGCTCATCAAGGCGCTGACCGGCACGGACGCCGACCGCCTCGCCGAGGAGAAGGCGCGCGGCATCACCATCGACCTCGGCTTCGCCTATGCCGACCTCGGCGGCGGGACGATCACCGGCTTCGTCGACGTGCCCGGCCATGAGCGGCTGGTTCACACCATGCTCGCCGGCGCGGGCGGCATCGATTTCGCCCTGCTGGCCGTTGCCGCCGACGACGGCATCATGCCGCAGACGCGCGAACATCTCGCGATCCTTGACCTCATCGGCATCCCGCGCGGCATCGTCTCCCTTACCAAGGCCGATCTTGCCGGCCCGGAACGCCGGGCCGAGGTAACCGCGGAAATCCGGGCGGCTCTCGCCGGCACCGGCCTTGCCTATGCCCCGATCGTCCCGGTCTCCGCGCTCACCGGCGAGGGCATCGAGACCCTGCGCGCCGCCCTTGCCGCCGCGGAAGCGGAAATCGCGGCACGCGACCCTGCGGGCCTCCTGCGCTTTGCCGTCGACCGCAGCTTCACGCTGGCGGGCGCGGGAACCGTGGTGACGGGCATGATGCTGTCCGGCCGGGTCGGGCTCGACGACATCGTGACGATCAGCCCCTCCGGCCTGACGGCCCGCGTGCGCGGCATCCATGCCCAGAACCGCAAGGCGGCGGAAGGTTTTGCCGGCCAGCGCTGCGCGCTGAACCTTGTCGGCGAGCGGGTGACGAAGGATGCCATCCGCCGCGGTGACATCGTGCTCGCCCCGACCCTCCACGCACCGACGGACCGGATCGACGCCAGCCTTTCCGTGCTCGCAACGGAAGCCGGGGCCATCGGCACATGGTTTCCCGTCCGGCTGCACAGCCATGCGGTGGAGGCCGGCGCGCGGATCGTGCCGCTGGACGGCCCGGTCGCCCCCGGCAGCGAGGGCCTGGTGCAACTGGTCCTCGACCGGCCGATTGCCGCGACCGTCGGCGACCGCTTCATCCTGCGCGACACCTCCGCCAGCCGCACCATCGGCGGCGGACGCTTCCTCGATCTTCGCCCCCCGGCAAGGAAACGCAGCACGCCGGAGCGGCTTGCCCTGCTCTCCGCCGCCCGCAGCACCGATCCCGCCGAAGCCCTTGCCGGGCTCCTCGCCGTGGCTCCGGTCGACCTTGCCGCCTTCCTGCGCGACCGCGGCCTTGCGGAACGCGCCCTGCCCGCCATTCTCGCGGCCGCCGGCGCCGAGACGCTGGGATCGCTCGCGCTCTCCCCCATGGCGCTTCACGGCCTGCAGACCGGCCTTGCCGAACAGCTTGCCCAATTCCATTCCGAAAACCCCGATCTTGCCGGCCTCGGCCGCGAAAGGCTGCGTCTTGCGCTCCTTCCCCGCCTGCCGAAGGATGCCTTTCTCATCTTCCTGAAGGCGGAATCGGCGGCGTGTCGCGTGGTGCTCGACGGCGCCTTCCTGCGCCTGCCCGGCCACGAGGTACGGCTTTCGCCTGAAGACGAGGCTCTCTGGCGCCGTATCCAGCCGCAGCTTCTGGACGAAGGCCGTTTCCGCCCGCCGCGCGTGCGCGACTTCGCGCAAGCCTTCGGGGCGGACGAGCGCGAGGTACGGCGCGTCCTGAAGCTGACACAGAAACTCGGGCGAACCGATCAGGTCGCCCACGATCATTTCTTCGCGCGCGAGGTGGTGCGGGAAATGGCGCAGATCGTGCTGGATGTCGCCGCCGAAGCGCAGGATGGCTGGTTCACCGCGCCCGCCTTCCGCGACCGCGTCCACAACGGCCGCAAGGTCGCCATCGAGATTCTCGATTTCTTCGACCGCCTCGGCCTGACCTTGCGCAGGGGCGACCTGCGCCGCATAAATATCCATCGCAGCGATCTCTTCGATCGCTAGCGCAATTCCGGCAGGACCGCTACGCAGTCTTGCCGGAATGTCTCCAGGGAAGGGAATCGTCTCCGGTGGGACGGCCGGACTTCAAATCCGGTTGGGGCAGCGAGCCTGTCCCGGGTGGGTTCGACCCCCACTCCCCTCCGCCAGGATGCCTCAGGCCTTCCGGTCGCCCATTTCCCGGCGCAGCTCGGCCAGCGCCCGGCGCATGCCGTGCAACTGGTCCATGAGGTGAAGGATCACGTCGATTCCCGCCTCGTTCGCGCCGATATTGGATTGCAGCTCGCCGATCAGCCGCGCCCGGGCCACGTCGATCTCGCGGAAGCGCGGCCCCGACGAGGTCTCCTCCGGGATCAGCCATTCCTGCGCGACCCAGAGTTCCAGCACCTGAACCTTGAGGCCGGAGGATTTCAGGAACTCCTCTTTGCTCATCGCCATGATCAGGCCTCCTCACGCGGATTGAACGCCTGCCCCTTCGCCCATCCGGAGACGAAGGCCTCCAGTTCGGGATCGGGCTGCGGCGGCAGGACGATCTTCAGCCTGACGAACTGGTCGCCGAAGCCGCCGCCCCGCTTCGGGGCGCCCTTGCCCTTGAGGCGCAGCTTCGTGCCGGTGTTCGACCCCTTCGGCACGGCCATGGTGACGGCGCCGGTCGCCGTCGGAACATGCACGCGCCCGCCGAGCACCGCCTCGCTGAGCGAGACGGGCAGTTCGATGGTGATGTCGTCGCCCTCGCGGGTGAAGCGCGGATCGGGCAGGACATCCACCTCGATCAGCGCATCGCCCCGGCCGCCCGTTCCCAAGCCCGGCGCGCCCTTGCCCTTGAGACGGATCGTCTGGCCGCTGACGAGACCCGGCGGGATCTTCACGTCGAGCGTGCCGCCGTCCGGCAGCGTGATACGCCTTGTGGCGCCGGCAATGGAATCGGCGAAGGCGATCTCCAGCCGGTAGTGCATGTCCTCGCCGCGGCGGTTCCCCCGCGCCTTCTGGCTGCGGCGCAGCAGGTCGGCGAAAATGTCGTCGCTGTCCATGAAATCGGCATAGCCGGAAGCATCCGCATAGGGATGCTCCGCCTGCGCACCGGCATAGTCGCGGTAATAGTGCTGGCGCGGCGGGCGCTCGGCGCCGGAGGCGTCGATCTCGCCCGCATCGAAGCGCTTGCGCTTGTCGGCGTCGCCGAGCAGGTCGTAGGCGCCCGCGACCTCCTTGAATTTCTCCTCCGCCGCCTTGTCGCCCGGATTGAGGTCCGGGTGCAGCTTCTTGGCGAGCTTGCGGTAGGCACTCTGTATCTCGGCCGCCGATGCGCTGGACGGCACGCCGAGAACCTCATAGGGATTTTTCACGTCAGGCTCCGGGATGATTGAACTTGAATACTATATTGGGTTGCAATCGACGCTCGGCAACGGATGGCGGCAATGGGCCCGCCTCTTTTTCCGGAAGGCCGGCCGCCGTCCGCCGCAAGGCTTGCCTCCCGCGCATCGGGATGAAAGAAAAGCCGGAGCGGCCCCGCCCGCGCCGGCTGTCCACGTCGCCCCTTGCTGCAGAAAAGCCCATGATCCTGCGTTCGAAGCTGAACTTCAAAGACATTCTCTTCACGATCAACGGTTCCATCCTGCCGCGGATCGCCTGGCACCTTGCGGTGGTGGCCGTGCTGAGCATCATCGCCGTCTTCGCCGCGCAGAGCCATCCCGGCATCTTCGCCAAGATCAGCGCCATCCCCTTCACCCTGACGGGCATCGCGCTTTCCGTCTTCATGAGCTTCCGCAACAATGCCTGCTATGCGCGCTGGTGGGAAGGCCGCATGCTCTGGGGCGACATGATCATCGCCTGCCGCTCCTTCGCCCGGCAGACATCGGCGCTGAACGACGACGAGCGCCGCTTTCTTCTGACCAGCCTGTGCGCCTTCACGGCGGGGCTTGCCGCACGGCTGAGAAGCGAGGACGAGCCCGCCGCGATCCGCCGCTGGTCGGACATCGCGCTGCGCGCCGGCAGCCCCAACCCGACGAACGACGTGCTCGACCGCATCGGCCGTCATTGCCTGACGCTCATGCAGACGCACCGGATCGACGCGACCACTATTCCGTGCTGGAAATCCAGCTTGCGGCGCTGGCGAAGGTGCAGGGTGGGTGCGAGCGCATCGCCCTGACGCCGGTGCCCTTCGCCTATTCGCTGCTGCTGCACCGCACGGCGCTGGTCTTCTGCATCACCCTTCCCTTCGCGCTTGCCGGTTCGCTGGACTGGTGGACGCTGCTTCCCGTCCTGCTGGTCGCCTACACCTTCTTCGGCCTGGAAGCGCTCGGCCACCAGCTCGAGGAGCCGTTCGGCCTCGAACCGAACGCCCTGCCGCTCGCCGCCATGCTGCGCACGGTGGAGCGCGACATGCTCTTCCTCCTCGGCGATACCGACCTGCCGGAACCCGTTCTGGCGCGGAACAACGTGCTGAGCTGACGCCGGAATCGCATCCGGCGGGCGTAGGCGGTTGACCAGGTCAGCCGCCTGCCCGGCGATAGCGGAATCTAGTGCTTCAGCACGCGGGCAAGGAAGGAACGCGCGCGCTCGTTCTGCGGGTTGTCGAAGAACGCGTCCGGCTGTCCGGTCTCCAGGATGGTGCCCTGGTCGATATAGATGATGCGGTCGGCGACCTCGCGGGCAAAGCCCATCTCGTGCGTCACGATCATCATCGTCATGCCGTCGGCGGCAAGCTCGCGCATGACGTCGAGCACTTCGCCGATCATTTCCGGGTCGAGGGCCGAGGTCGGCTCGTCGAACAGCATCAGGTGCGGCTCCATCGCCAGCGAGCGGGCGATCGCCACGCGCTGCTGCTGGCCGCCGGAGAGCTGGCCGGGATATTTGTGCGCATGCGCCGTCAGGCCGACGCGGTCGAGCAGCTTGAGCGCCGTCGCCTCGGCTTCGGCCTTCGGCTTCTTATGCACGCGCATCGGCGCGATGGTGATGTTCTCCACCACCGTCTTGTGCGGGAAGAGGTTGAACTGCTGGAACACCATGCCGACGCCCTTGCGGATGGCCGCAAGCTCGCGCTCGCCGCCGAGGAGGCGGTCCTCCTCCACCGGCACGTGGTAGCCGTCCACCAGGAGGCTGCCGTTCTGGTACATTTCCAGCCCGTTGACGCAGCGGATCAGCGTCGACTTGCCCGAGCCGCTCGCGCCGATCACCACGACCACCTCGCCGCGCGCGACGGAAAGATCGATGTCCTTCAGAACGTGATGGTTTCCGTAGAACTTGTTGAGGTTCTTCATTTCGACGATGGGGCTCATGGAGCTGCCTCCGGCATTGTTCGTTTCGCTCATCGGCTGCCTCGCGCGAGATGCTTTTCGAGCTTTCGGGCAAGGAAGGTGATCAGGGATCCGACGAGGAAATAGGTCAGGAACAGGAACGAATAGACTTCATAGGTGCGGTCGCCATATTGCGGGTTGGCGAGGATCATCTGGCCGGCGCGAAGGAAGTCGGTGAGACCGATGATGAAGACCAGCGGCGCCGTGTTGAAGATGTCCAGCACGTTGCCGACGAGCGGCGGCACCACCACGCGAAGGGCCTGCGGCAGGACGATCGAGCGGTTGATGTCGAACTCGCTCATGCCGAGCGAGCGGGCGGCTTCCGTCTGCCCGCGCGGCACGGCCTGCAGGCCGCTGCGCACATATTCGGCGACATAGGCGGAGTAGAACAGCGTGAAGCCGATCATGCCGCGCAGCACGTCGGCGAGGTTGAGCTGCGGCGTCAGCACGGGCATCAGGATCCAGATCCAGTAGACGACCATGATGAGCGGAACCGAGCGCATCACCTCGATATAGGCCGTCGAGATCCATCGCACGCTGGAAAAGCGGCTGCGGCGGCCGAAGGCGAGCAGGATGCCGATCGGAAGGGTGACGACCGCGGTGACGAGCGTCAGGAGGATGCTGAGCAGCAGGCCGCCCCACAGCCCGGCGCCGGGCGGCGCCATGACGGCGAAGATCGCGATCATCCCGGTGAAGCTCGCCGGCACCAGCACCTTGCGCGCAACGGGGATGCGGGAGATCGTCGCCCAGCCGAGGGCGAAGAGCATGACCGTCGCGGCGACGAGCAGCACGTTGACGAGGTTGCCGGTGCCCGTCAGCACGAGCGATCCCGCCACCACGGCGAGAAGGCCGCCGGCATGGCGCGCGCGGAAGGCGAAGACGCAGCCGAGCGCCGCCCCGAGCAGGACCGCGATGATCATGACCGCGACCCAGGTGCGCCACACCTGGTCGACCGGAAAGATGCCGATCATCAGCACGCGCAGGCTCTGCGGGATGATGTCCCATTGCGCCACCGTCAGCGCCCAGCGGGCGGCCTGCCAGAAGAGCCACAGGACGCCGGGGATGACCGTGAGGGACAGCAGGATGTCGAACGGCTTGCCGAACAGGTTGTGCCGCGACCATTTGAGGGATTTGGCGATCATCGCGCGGCTCCACGTTGTCTCATGCGGCGGTCGGCCCAGCCGACGGCGGCGCTGATGGCCCAGCTCAGGATCAGGTAGGACACCATGACGATCACGATGCCTTCGAGGCTGTGGCCGGTCTGGTTGGCGATGGTGCCGTAGATGTTGAAGAGCTCGGGATAGCCGATGGCGATGCCGAGCGCCGTGTTCTTCGTCAGGCTGATATACTGGTTGCCGAAGGACGGCAGCACGACCCGGAAGACCTGCGGCAGGATGATGTCGTGGACGGTGTCGCGCCGGTTGAGGCTGAGCGAGGCAGCGGCCTCCCACTGGCCCTTCGGCAGGGAATCGATGGCGCCGCGCACGATTTCCGCGATGTAGGATGCGCTGTTGACGACGATGGCAAGCAGCAGGGCGGCCATTTCCGGGCTCATGCCCGTGCCGCCGCTCGCCTTGAACTTCGAGGCGACGGGGACGTCGAGGCCGAGGATGCCGGTGACGAACATCGCCCCGGCGAGCACGACGGCCGCTCCCGCGCACATCCAGCGAACCTGTTTCTTCCGGCCGAGGATGAGGCCGATGACGGCGGCCCAGAAGAGAACAGCCGCGGCGACGGCGAGCGGCGAAGCGCCGCCCTGCCACACGGGCGCGGGGAAATAGAGGCCCTGCTGGCTGATCACCACGCCGTAGAACTTCGCGGCCGCGGCGATCGGCGGGAAATGCAGGACGACGGCGAAATACCAGAAGACGAGCTGGATCAGCAGCGGCGTGTTGCGCACGAACTCGACGCACCAGAAGGAGAGGTTGCGCACCACCCAGTTGGTGGAAAGCCGGCCGACGCCGAGCATGGTTCCGAGCACGGTGCTGAGGACGATGGCGAGGACGGCCACCTTGATCGTGTTGAAGATGCCGGCAAGGAAGGCCTGCACGATCAGGCGATCCGACGTGAACTCCGTGAGGCCCGGCCAGAAGCCGTCCAGGACAAGGGTCTTGCCCTCGCTGATGTCGAAGCCGGCGGCCTCCCGGAGGAACGAGAAGCTGAAGCGGATTCCGTGCCGGGCGAGCCCTTCCTTCACGGCGAAGGCGAAGAGCACCACGAGCACGATCGCGGCCCCAACCACTGCGAACTGGATGGCGTCGTACCGGATCCGGTTGCGTCGGCGGCGACGGGCGGTCGAAAGATCGTCATCGACCGTCTGTCCGGCCGCGTTGGCTTGTTGCACATTCATGTCGAGATACCGGACCCAAAAATAGGAAGCCGAGGCGGGACACCCGCCTCGGCTCGGTCAGCAGAAAGGATCAGTTCCAAAGCGGCGAGTAGATCGCGCCGCCCTCGGTCCACGAGGCGTTCGGCGTACCCTTGCGGTCGAGGAACATCGTGGTGTTCGGGCCGAGATTGCGATCGTAGATCTCGCCGTAGTTGCCGACGGCCTTCACCGCCTGCGCGACGAAATCGTCGGAAAGGCCGAAGTCCTTGCCGTAGCCGCCGCCGACGCCGAGGAACTTCTGGACGAACGGGTCCTCGCTCTTCAGCTTCTCTTCGAGGTTTGCCTGGGTGATCCCGGATTCTTCAGCCTGGAACAGGCCGTAGGTGATCCAGCGCAGGGCGTTGCGCCACTTGGAATCGTTTGCCGCGACGAAGCCGGCGAAGGGCGACTTGTCGAGCGTGTCGGGCAGGATCAGGTAGTCGGCAGGCTTCGGCGAGTTGCCGGCCCAGGCGGCGAGTGCGGACTTGTCCGTGCTCATCGCGTTGCAGCGGCCGGAATTGAGGGCGGCGAACAGCTTTTCGAGGTTCTCGTAGGTGAGGACCTTGGAGCCTTCCCAGCCGCGCGCCTTGAAGGCACCGGTGAGGACCGTCTCGGTGACCGAACCCTGCGTGGTGCAGAAGGTGGCGCCGTCGAGGTCGGCGAATTCCTTCACGCCCGAATCCGTCTTCACCATGATGCCCGTGCCGTCGTAGAAATTGACCGGCAGGAAGTCGATGGCGATGGAGGATTCGCGCGCCGGCTTCATCGTGGTGTGGGCGAAGACGACATCGACCTGGTTGGTCAGCACGGCGTCGAAGCGGCTCTTGTCCGTGACCGTCACGAACTTGACCTTCGAGGCATCGCCGAGGACGGCGGCCGCGACGGCGCGGCAGAAGTCCACGTCGAGGCCTTCCATCTGGCCGGTCGTCGTGTTGAGGTAGCCGAAACCGGGTGCCGTGTTGTCGGTGCCGCAGTTCAGCGTGCCGCGCTGCTTGACGGTATCGAGGACGGAGGCGGATGCCTGACCTGCGGTAAGGGCGAGGCCGGCGAACACGCCAGCCGTAAGAAGTTTCATCAGTTTCATCGCATTCCCCTGTGAAATATCGCGACAGCCCGCACCGCGGTGCAGAGCCCTGTTCTCGTGCCGAGAGCTGATTTGGGCGATAGGCAACAGCGGCTTTTGCCGTTCTGTAGCGATTGTTCCCGCCATTGGCCTAAGTCCGCCGTCTGGTAGCCAAACCGCGAACCCATATCAATCGACAAATGAACGATAGGAACAGGGTTTATTCAGGTCTACTTAATTCTGCTTTATGTACTATTTAGAAAAATTGATCGTTCTTATCGTGCCGTGCGGCCGGCGGGACCTTCCCCCAGCGGGATTTTCGGCTCCCCCTTGCCCGTGGGCAGGCGGCGGCGGGAGTCGATTCGCGCGTTGACTTCCGCGATGAAGGCCTGCACGGCGGGGCTGCGCTTTTCCCCCTTGCGGAAGGCAAGCGAAATCCTGCGGCGGATCTCCGGCTCGACCTTGCAGACCCAGACATCCTCCAGGTCGTAGCTCGCCCGCAGGCCCGGCAGGATCGAGATGCCGTAGCCTTCCCGGATGAGCGCGATCGTCACCTCGAAGCCCTTGCAGCGGGCGACGATGTTGGGCGTGAAGCCGGCCTCCTGGCAGGCATCGGTGATCATCCGGTTATAGGCGGAGGAGGCCGTGTCGAGCGCCCAGCGCTCGTCGCGAAGCTGGTGCAGCATGACGCTCGGCTGCTCGGCGAGCGGATGGGTCTGGGAGACCATCACGTTGAAGACGTCGTCCATCAGCGGGATCGTCTCGATGTTCGGATCGATCGCCCCCGCCGGCACGTTGAGGTCGTCGATGATCGCGATGTCGGTCTGCCAGCTCCGGAGGGCCGCAAGGCTTTCGGCCGGCTCCATCTCGTCGAACAGCACCGTCAGGTGCGGATGGAGACGGTGCAGCTCGTGGATCGCGCCAGCCACCACCGCCGCCGCCACGGAGGGAAAGGCTGCCACCCGCAATTCGCCGGCAATCACCTTCTTCAGCTCGGCAATGTCGGCCCGCGCCGATTCGAGCTCGATCAGGATACGCTCCGCCCGCTCGACGAGCTGCTTGCCGGCCGGCGTCAGCTCGACGCCCCGGCCGCGCCGCTCGATGAGGTCGATCCCCACCTCCTGTTCCAGAAGCGCGATCTGCTGCGAGACGGCGGACGGCGAGACGTAGAGCGCCTCGGCGACCGCCGCCATGGTCTTGCGGATCGACAGTTCGCGCAGCGCGCGCAAGCGGGCAAGGTCCATTCTCTCCTCCTCCGGTCGTCGCGGGAATGATTAGCAGATCAGAACGCATGTGCAAATATTATTAACTTTTTCTGGATCGATGGCATCGCTAGCCTTTCTCCACGCCCCACAGCCATGCCCGGAGACAGGTGATGACCGAACAGACGAAAGCCTATTTCAACACGTCCGTCCACGAGCGCGACCCGCTCGTCGCCGGGGCGCTCGACAACGAACGCAGGCGCCAGCAGGACCAGATCGAGCTCATCGCGTCCGAGAACATCGTCAGCCGCGCCGTGCTCGACGCCCTCGGCCACGAGATGACCAACAAGACGCTGGAAGGCTATCCGGGCAACCGCTTCCACGGCGGCGGCCAGTTCGTCGACGTCGTCGAGCAGGCGGCCATCGACCGCGCCAGGGAGCTCTTCGGCTGCGCCTATGCCAACGTGCAGCCCCATTCGGGCACGCAGGCGAACCTCGCCGTCTTCTTCCTGCTGCTGAAGCCGGGCGACAAGGTGCTTTCGCTCGACCTCGCCGCCGGCGGCCACCTTTCGCACGGCATGAAGGGCAACCTTTCGGGCCGCTGGTTCGAATCGCACAATTACAATGTGAACCCGCAAACCGAAGTCATCGACTATGACGAGCTGGAGCGCATCGCCGAGGAGGTCCGCCCGACGCTGCTGATCACCGGCGGCTCGGCCTATCCGCGCGAGCTTGATTTCGAGCGCATGGGCAAGATCGCCAAGAAGGTCGGCGCCTGGTTCCTCGTCGACATGGCGCATATCGCCGGGCTCGTGGCAGGCGGCCAGCATCCCTCGCCCTTCCCGCATGCCGACATCGTCACCTGCACGACGACCAAGACGCTGCGCGGCCCGCGCGGCGGCCTGATCCTCACCAACAACGAAGCCTGGTTCAAGAAGCTGCAGGCCGCCGTCTTCCCGGGCGTCCAGGGCTCGCTGCACAGCAACGTGCTCGCCGCCAAGGCCGTCTGCCTCGGCGAGGCGCTGCGCGACGACTTCAAGGTCTATGCCGCACAGGTCAAGGCAAACGCCCGCGCGCTCGCCGAAACCCTCATCGCCCGCGGCGTGCGCATCGTCTCCGGCGGCACGGACACCCATATCGTGCTGGTCGATCTTTCGAGCAAGGGCCTGATCGGCAAGCAGGCGGAAGACCTTCTCGCCCGCGCCAACATCACCGCCAACAAGAACCCGATCCCGAACGACAGCCCGCGTCCGCCGGAATGGGTCGGCATGCGCCTCGGCGTTTCGGCCGCCACCACCCGCGGCATGAAGGAAGACGAGTTCCGCACGCTCGGCAACATCATCGCCGACCTCATCGAGGCGGAAGCCGCCGGCAAGGCCGACGACGTCGTCCCGGGTGCGAAGGCCAAGGTCGCCGAACTGACCGCCGCCTTCCCGGTCTACGCGCACTGAGGCACGAAAAGCCCGCAAACCTTTCGCCCGTCATGCTCGGGCCTGTCCCGAGCGTCTGCAACGCCTCGATCTTTCAATGCGTTGGCAGATCCCCGGCACAAGGCCGAGGATGACGCCGGTGGGTGGTGCGAGGTTTGTCGATACGCTGAGTGCCGCGTCATGCGCGGCGCTTTGCGCAATTCGGGACGAGGCGAAAGGGAACGTCATGGGAATGGATAGAATTGCCGCCGGTGCGATCATCGACGGCAAGGCCTTCGCGGCCGGCCTCTTGGAAGACGTGGCGGCGAAGGTCGCCAAGCTGAAGGAAACGACCGGCGCCGTCCCCGGCCTTGCCGTGGTCCTCGTCGGTTCCGATCCCGCCAGCGCCGTCTATGTCGGCTCGAAGCACCGCCAGACGGTCGCCGCCGGCATGAATTCCTTCAGGCACGAGCTTGCGGCCGATACGACGCAGGACGAGCTGATGGCGCTGATCGGCCGGCTGAACGTCGATCCCGCCGTGCACGGCATCCTCGTGCAGCTTCCGCTGCCCGCCCGTCTCGATGCCAACGCCGTCATCCAGGGCATCAACCCCGACAAGGATGTCGACGGCTTCCACATTTCCAATGCCGGCCGGCTTTCCACCGGCCAGCCGGCGCTCACGCCCTGCACGCCGCTCGGCTGCCTGATGCTGCTGAAGGACCGGCTCGGCGACAACCTCTCCGGCCTCCATGCCGTGGTGATCGGCAAGTCCAACATCGTCGGCAAGCCGATGGCGCAGCTCCTGCTTTCGGAAAACTGCACCGTGACCATCGCCCATTCGCGCACCAGGAACACGCCGGAGCTCTGCCGCGCCGCCGATATCCTCGTCGTCGCCGTCGGCCGGCCGGGCCTCGTGCGCGGCGACTGGATCAAGCCGGGGGCCGTGGTCATCGACGTCGGCATCAACCGCGTGGAGATCGACGGCAAGTCGCGCATCGTCGGCGACGTCGCCTTCGAGGAAGCCCGCCATGCCGGCGCGATCACGCCGGTTCCGGGCGGCGTCGGCCCGATGACCATCGCGTGCCTCCTCTCCAATACGCTCACGGCCTTCCGCCGCCAGCATTCCGTC
Organism: Shinella sp. PSBB067; assembly: GCF_016839145.1. Classification (NCBI taxonomy): domain Bacteria; kingdom Pseudomonadati; phylum Pseudomonadota; class Alphaproteobacteria; order Hyphomicrobiales; family Rhizobiaceae; genus Shinella; species Shinella sp. PSBB067. The sequence goes on from NZ_CP069303.1 coordinate 2,827,556, forward strand.
ACCATCGACTGATCGACCCGAAAGGATCGCCAATGTCCGCTCTTTCCAACCGCTATGCCCTGCGCGTCGCCTGCCCCTCCATCCGGGGCGTGACCGCCGCCATCGCGACCTACCTTTCCGCCAGCGGCTGCAACATCTCCGACAGCGCCCAGTTCGACGACAAGAGCACCGGCCGCTATTTCATGCGCGTCAGCTTCCAGTCCGAGGAAGGCCGTACGCTGGAGGAGCTGCGCGAAGGCTTCGCCGAGATCGCCGCGACCTATGAGGCGGACGCCGAATTCTTCGACGAGACGACCAAGCGCAAGGTCATCCTCATGGTGTCGCGCTTCGGCCATTGCCTCAACGACCTGCTCTACCGCTGGCGCATCGGGGCGCTGCCCATCGACATCGTCGGCGTCATCTCCAACCATTTCGACTATCAGAAGGTCGTGGTGAACCACGACATCCCCTTCCACCACATCAAGGTGACGAAGGAGAACAAGCCGGAAGCCGAGGCCGAGCAGATGCGCATCGTCGAGGAGACGGGCGCCGAGCTGATCGTGCTCGCCCGCTACATGCAGGTGCTCTCGGACGAGATGTGCAGGAAGATGTCGGGCCGGATCATCAACATCCACCACTCCTTCCTGCCCTCCTTCAAGGGCGCCAACCCCTACAAGCAGGCCTTCGAGCGCGGCGTGAAGCTGATCGGCGCGACCTCGCACTACGTCACCGCCGACCTCGACGAAGGCCCGATCATCGAGCAGGACACCGTGCGCGTGACGCATGCCCAGAGCGCCGACGACTATGTCAGCCTCGGCCGCGACGTGGAAAGCCAGGTGCTTGCCCGCGCCATCCACGCCCATATCCACGGCCGCGTCTTCATGAACGGCAACAGGACCATCGTCTTCCCGCCCTCGCCCGGCTCCTATGCCTCCGAGCGCATGGGCTGAGCAGGATCGACAAGCCCGCCGCTTTCTTCTACGCAAGGCCGCGACCGCTCCAGACAGGACGCCGACATGACGATGGAACTGCCGAACGATCCCGCCCGCGCGGACGTGCTTGCCGCCCGCCCGACGCTCTGGACCAACGGGCTTTATCGCGAGAATGCCATCGCCGACGCGTCCCTGCCGCTGGCGCCCGCTCAGGTCGGCGAGGCGGAGGCGAACTGGAAGCGGCTGGCGCCGCTGCTGGCGGCCTGCTTTCCGGAACTGGACGCCACGGCGGGCGCGATCCGCTCCGACCTGATCGAGCTGGACGCGCTGCGCGAGGCGCTCGGCTATGGCGGCGCCGGGTTCGGCCGGGTCTTCGTGAAGGCCGACAGCGCGCTGCCGGTCGCCGGGTCGATCAAGGCGCGCGGCGGTGTCTACGAGGTCTTCGTCTTCGCCGAGGAACTCGCGCGGCGGGAAGGACTTCTCGCCCGAGGGCAGGATATCCGCAATCTCGCCGGCTCTGATGCACGCGCCTTCTTCTCCCGCTACACGATCGCCGTCGGCAGCACCGGCAATCTCGGGCTCAGCGTCGGCATCGCGGCGCGCGCGCTCGGCTTCAAGGCGACTGTGCACATGTCCTCCGATGCGAAGGCATGGAAGGTGGAGCGCCTGGGGAAGCTCGGCGTCGAGGTCGTGCAGCACGAGGCCGACTACACCACCGCGGTGGAGATGGCCCGCGAGGTCGCCGCGAGCGATCCGTCGATCTATTTCGTCGACGACGAGCAATCCCGCCGCCTGTTCCTCGGCTACAGCGCCGCCGCGTCGGAGCTTGCCGGGCAGCTCGCCGCCTGCGGCGTCACGGTCGATGCCGACCATCCCCTCTTCCTCTACCTGCCCTGCGGCATCGGCGGCGCGCCCGGCGGCGTCGCCTATGGCGCCAAGAAGATATTCGGCGACGCCGTCCACTGCTTCTTTGTGGAGCCGGTCCAGTCACCCTGCGCGCTCGTCCACATGATGAGCGGGTCGCAGGACCTCGTCTCGGTCTACGATGTCGGCCTCACCAACGACACGGAAGCCGACGGCATGGCCGTCGCGCGCATGTCGGCCTTCGTCGCCACGGTCATGCGCGAGATGCTGGCCGGTGTCTTCACCGTCGACGACGCCTCGCTCTTCCGCTGGCTGCGTCTTGCCCACGAGACGCAGGCCATCCGCCTCGAGCCCTCGGCCGCGGCGGGCTTCGCCGGTCCGCACTTCCTGGTCGATCATCCGCAGGGGCGCGCCTTCGCCGAACGCTGGAAGATCGGCGACAGCCTTGCCCGCGCGACCCATGTCGTCTGGACGACGGGTGGTTCCTTCGTGCCGCAGGAGCAGTTCGACGCCTTCCTGAAAACGGCGGCCGAACTCGGATAAGCCGGCCGGCTACTCGATCTCGATGTCCGCGCAGAGCGGCAGGTGATCGGATGCGCGACGGGCGAGCGGGCTGTCGTGCACGAAGGTCCGGTGAACGCGCACCCCCTCGTCGACAAAGATATGGTCGATACGCAGGAGCGGCAGGCGCGAGGGGAACGTCGCCCCGGGCCGGCCGCCGGCCTCGACCTGCGCATCCTTGAGACGCCGCGCCAGCAGGCGGTAGGACGCCGAGCGCGAAACGGCGTTGAGGTCGCCGGCGAAAACGATGCGCGAACGCTCCGGCATCTCCGCCCCGAGCCAGCCCGGCCCGACCAGGGCCTCGGTCTGCCGCATGCGCTCGCCGCCGAGCAGGCCGAGATGGGTGACGAAGACCTGCAGCTTCATCCCGTCGACCGGCACCTCCACCCAGAGCGCCCCGCGCGGCTCGCCGCGCGACGGCAGCCCGCCGGCCTTGACCAGACGCGTCGGCAGGGCCGTCAGCAGCGCATCTCCGTAGCGCTCCTCCTCGAGGTGGAGCGCGGGATGGAAATGCGAGATCATGCTGAGGTGAGCGGCGATGGTCTCGGCCTGGTCGACGCCGCCGCTGCGCGCCCGCTCCACGTCCACCTCCTGCAGGGCGACGATGTCCGCCCCGCACTCGGCGATCACGGCGGCGATACGGCCGGGATCGAGCTTGCGGTCTGTGCCGAAGCAACTATGCACGTTGTAGGTCACCACCCTCAGCCGACTGCCCATGCCTTCCTCTCGTTCCTTCGCACGTCGTGGGAACCCGAAAAGCCTGGTTTTCGTTCCGACCCGTCAGGCAAGGGAAAACGCATGAAACGAAGCCATATCCTCCACGCGCTGGTCGCCGGCGCGGTGCTCGTCGCCGGTTGGCTCGTCTACCGGACGCTGAGCCAATATACATGGGAGGACATCCGGAGCTCCATCGCCGCCATCCCGGCTGTGAACTTCGCGCTCGCGCTCGCCTTCGCGGCCTGTTCCTACGTCTGCCTGACATTCTTCGACGTCCTGGCGCTGCGCTATGTCGGCAAGCCGCTGCCCTATCCGCGCACCGCACTCGCCTCCTTCACCAGCCTCTCCATCGGCCACAATGTCGGCGTGGCCGCGCTGAGCAGCGGCGCGGTGCGCTACCGCTTCTATTCCCGCTGGGGCCTTGAAGCGCAGGAGATCGCAAAGCTGATCGTCTTCTGCGGGGTGACCGTGGGGCTCGGGCTCGTCACGCTCGCCGGCATCTGCCTGCTTGCCCTTCCCGGCACCGCGGGCAAGGTGGCAGGAATCGGGACGGGTGCGTCGCTGGCCCTCGGTCTTGCCTGCCTGCTGCTCGGGGTGATCTATCTTGCGCTCGCCGCCTTCGTGCGCGGCGAGCTGAAGGTCAGAAGCTGGCGCTTCGCGCTGCCGCGTCCCGGCATCGCCGCCTTGCAGATCATGGTGGGAACTGCAAACTTCGCCTTCGTCGCCGCCTGCCTGCACCAGCTCCTGAAAGGGGATGCCGGCTATATGGAGACCACGGCAGCCTATGTGGTCGGCAACCTCACGGCACTGGTCAGCCATGTGCCGGGCGGGCTCGGCGTGCTGGAGACGGCGATCGGCTACCTGCTCGGCAGCGCAGCATCGATCGGCGCGCTGATCGCCTTCCGCGCGGTCTATTTCTTTATTCCGCTACCGCTGGGGCTTGTCTGCCTGCTGGCCAGCGAGGCCTTGGTCGCCTCCAAGGGCGAGACCGGATTGCGCAACAGCCCGAACTGACGCTGCAGGAACGCGCGCGCGCCGTCCACCCAGAGCGAGAGCGGCCACCAGGGCGCGACGGGGTCGACGAAGCCGGTTCCGAGCACGGGCGCCATGGCGCCCTTTCGTGCGGCATCGCGGAACGGTCGCAATCCGCGCGCCTGCCTGTTGAAGGCATCGATCGCCTTGACCAACGAGCCTTCTGCCCGCGCCGTCGCGCCGAACGCCTCGATGTCCGCATCGAGATGCTCGGCCAGCAGCCGGTCGCGCAGCGCCAGGATGCTGCGCCGCTGCGCCGGGTTGGAGGCTTCCACGGCGATGTCGAGCTCCGTATCCAGGGCCTCGCTGCGCTGGTTGAGGTTCGATGAGCCGATACGCAGGAAGCTGTCGTCGACGATGACGAGCTTGGAATGGACGACGATCTCCTGCTCCGTGCCGTCGACCTTCGGCACCACGGGATAGAAGGCGCGCATGCGGCCGTGAACGTCGCAACGGGCAAGCCGGCGGACGAAACGGTCGCGATTGGCGCCGAGCACGAGGCGCTCGATGGTGCCGTGCGAACTTAGCGTCGAGATCACGACGACCTCCGGCCCGTCGGGCTCGGCAAGCCTTTCGCACAGCACGTCGCAGACCCGCTTGGAGGCGAAGTACTGGCTTTCGATATAAATATGGCGGCGGGCCGCCCCGAGGGCCGCGACGGTGAGGTCCATCGCCTCCGTGGCGGCGGCGCGGCCGCGGATCGCCGGCTCCGTGCGGGCGAAGGCGACATCGACCTTCATCATGTCGGGGACCAGGCCGTCGAGGCGGATGTCGGCAGGCTTTTCCGGCGCCGGCACGGCCTCGTCGGTGGCAAACAGCCAGCGGCGGCGCGCAATATCGCCGGCAAGCCGCGCCGCCTCGCCTTCCAGCGCCACCTGCATGTCGTGCACCGGCTCGTAAGGCTTACCGGACGGCAGGATGCGACGGGGATCGTCGACCCTGTGCTCGCTGGTGTCCCATCGCTTGGCGGTGAGGTCGATACCGCCGACGAAGGCCACGCGGTCGTCCGCCACGACGAATTTCTGGTGATGCGAGCCGCGCAAGGGATGGCGGCTATCGAAGGCAAGCACGATGCGCGGGTGGGAGGACCAGCGCCGCTTGCGAAACATCTTCAGGGACTTGCCGGAATAGATCGGCCCCATCGCCCAGACGAGAACGCGGATTGTGAGGTCCGGCCGCTGTTCGGCCAGCCTCAGCAGGAAAGCGCCGAGCGTCGGGGATCGGGGATCTCCCGGCCGCATCGGGATGTCGGGATTGAAGTCCCAGCCGACGATCCAGATTTCCCGCTGCGCCTGTTCGAGCACCGGCTCCAGCGCCCGGAAATAGGCATCGCCATCGACGAGCACGCTCAGCCTGTCGGCAGTCGCGGTGCGCCAGACGTTCTGTCCGGCCCGGACGATGGGGGATGGCATGCCGGTATTCGCACCGCTCAACGGAAACCCTTCGCTTCGCACTCTCTGCCGCCTTGTCTGTCGATGCCACGCAGGAAATTCGCGGGAACGATTTTGGTTCCCGCCGAAACGCGACAGACGTGCAGCGGGCTAATCGATGTCGATCAGCGCGATGCCGAGATCGGCGCGGTGCCTGCGCCGCAGAGCCCCCGGGGTTTCCCGCAGCACGACCTCCAGCGTCGGGCGGACATGGCCCTCCAGGAAATGGCCGCCCTTGGTGCTGCCGTCGGAAAAGCCGAGCACCACATGCAGGTGCAGGCTCGCCTCGCCGTCGTCGTCCACCGCCACGTCGCCGATCATGCTGAGGACTTCCGACTGCACCTCGACCGGTATCTTGCCGTAGCTCTTCGTCTCGAAGTCGAAGAAGGCGATGGTCGCGGCGCGGAAGGCGCCGATCGCGGTGATCGAGGCCGAGGTCACGCCTTCCCTCCTTGCAAAGTCGGTGATGCACCGGAAAGCCTCATCCCCCTCGTCGAGAACGAGGATGTAGGTCCGTTCACCCGCATCGCTTGCCAGAAGTTTGTGCTTCATCGTCTGCCTCCGTTCGCTTGAGGGGAAAGGCGCGAGGACCGTTTCTGTTCCGGCCGATCAGGAAGCGGCGGCGGTCTTGCGGGCATTCGTGGCCGCGACGGTCGCCAGCGCCGAGCGGATCGACGATGGAGAGGAGGATTTGGCAAGCGCGCAGGTTGCGGTGGACAGCGAGCCGACCCGGATCGACCGTCCGCCCCGCGCATTGGCGAGGGCGAACATGGATTCGTCCGTCAGGTCGTCGCCGATCGCGATCGGCAGGCGTCCCGTGAAGGGAGGCTGCTCCAGATAGGAGGCGACCGCCTCGCCCTTGTCGGCCCGGGACGGGCGGATCTCGAAGACCATCTTGCCCGGCTGCAGCACCCAGGCCGGACCTGCCTCCTCGGCGAAATCGCGCATGATCCTTTCGAGCGCCGTATCGTAGGCGGGCGCCAGCCGGTAATGCGCGGCGACGGCCGCGCCCTTGTCCTCGATCAGCACGCCCTCCATCCAGGCCGTCTCTTCGGCCAGCCGGTGCTTCAGCGCCGCGAAGGCCGGCGTTTCGGCGACCACCGAAACCGTCCTGTCGGCACGCCGGGCCTGCGCGCCATGCAGGCCCGCGATGGGAAAGCGGTGCGGCGCAAACAGCCCGTCCGCATAGGGAAGGCTCCGCCCCGTCACCAGCGCCAGCGCCCCGCCGAGGCGGCCTGAGACCGCCGCAAGGTCGCCCGGCAGGGAAAGCGGGACCTGGATCGCATCCGGCGTCGCGGCCAGATCGAGCAGCGTCCCGTCGATGTCGAGGAAAAGCGCCCAGCGGTCGGGTTCCTCAACAAGACGGCGCACGAGGTGGCGCGTCGCCGCATCGGTCGGCTGCAATTTCTCCTGTTCGCTCATGATCCCTGCAAGTAGTTCGCGATCGGCGGCCGGCAAGAGGGTGGATTGGAACAAGTTTTTCTCCGCCGCATTCTGCCCTCGCATTTTGAAGCGGGCGGGAGACGGCATGGCGAAGCGAAAAGAGAAGGCCGGCGAACAGCACGCCACCATTGCCCACGGCGCCGAGGCGCTCCCGGCGGTGCGCGTGACGAGCTACAACCTGGAACTGCGCGACAGGAACGGTTTCATCGGCGACCAGGCGAACAAGTCGGCTTTCCGCGACGCCGTCGACGGATGGCGCAAGCGCGTGCGCGAGGGCGGCCCCGATCCCCTTGGGGACGTCCCGACGGACGAGCTCACGAAGAAGGAGATCGACGCGCCGCTCAAGGACGAGCAGTCGGAGGCCGCCGCCCTGGTGCTCGCCGCCATCGACGACTTTGCCGAAGCGCTCGCCGCCATCCTTGCGCGCTACCTGAAGGAGGAGCCATGGAAGGGCACGACGAAGATCGCGGTCGGCGGCGGCTTTCGCGACAGCAAGGCAGGCCTGATGGCGATCGCCAAGGCCCAGATCCTTCTGAAGGCCGACGGCCGGAAGGTGGAGTTGCTGCCGATCGCCCATCACCCCGACGAGGCCGGCCTGATCGGCGCGGTCCACCTCATTCCTTCCTGGATGCTGAAGGGCCACGATGCGATCCTTGCCGTCGACATCGGCGGCACCAACATCCGCGCCGGCATCGTCAAGCTCAACCTCGACAAGAAGCCGGATTTCTCCAAGGCCGAGGTCTGGAAATCGGAACTGTGGCGCCATGCCGACGACGAGCCGCGCCGCACCGCAACCATCGAATATCTCGTCAAGATGATCGAAGCCCTGATCGCCAGGGCGGAAAAGGCCAAGCTCGCGCTCGCGCCGGTCATCGGCATCGGATGCCCGGGCATCATCGCCCCGGACGGTTCGATCGCCCGCGGCGGGCAGAACCTGCCGGGCGGCAATTGGGAGAGCACGCATTTCAACCTTCCGGAGGCCCTGCGCAAGGCGATCCCCGAAATCGCGGGCCAGCCGACATTCGTCATCATGCACAACGATGCCGTCGTGCAGGGCCTGTCGGAAGTGCCGCGCATGGCGGATGTCGAGCGCTGGGCGGCGGTGACGATCGGCACCGGCCTCGGCAATGCCAGCTTCGAGCGGCAATCGCCCGCCTGAGGGACCGTAACCAGGCCACGGGGCGGCGGCGCGAACCCCCGCTCAGTCGAGCGTCCGCCGGAACCGCATCAGCGCGAGCGCGCCGAGCACCACGACCATGACGAGCAGGGCGGCGAAGTCCGTGGCGACATCCGCGGGCTCGGCGCCCTTGAGCATGACGGCGCGCACCATCCTCAAAAGATGCGTGATCGGCAGGATCTCGCCCAGCCATTGCGCCCATTCCGGCATGCCGCGGAAGGGAAACATGAAGCCGGAAAGCAGCACCGAGGGCAGGAAGATGAAGATCGAGAGCTGCATGGCCTGCATCTGCGTGCGGGCGACGGTGGAGATCAGGTAGCCGAGCAGGACGAGCGCCAGCACGAACAGCAGCACGCAGGCGAAAAGCAGATGCGCGGACCCGACGAAGGGAACGCCGAAGACGAGCTTGGCAGCGCCGAGCACGACGAGCCCCTGCACCGCGCCGATGCCGATGAAGGGCGTGATCTTGCCGATCATGATCTCGGCGGGCGTGGCGGGCATGGCGAGGAGGTTTTCCATCGTGCCGCGCTCGATCTCGCGCGTCAGCGCCATCGCCGCCATCATGACCAGCGTCATCTGCAGGATGACGCCGAGAAGGCCGGGCACGATATTGTATTGCATGATGCCTTCGGGATTGTACCGGCTGTGCGCGACGATCTCGAGCGTATGGGGCGGGGCCTCGCCCATCTCGCGCGCCAGGAAGGCATCGGCGACGCGGCCCAGGGCCGCGACCGCACCGGACGAGGCCGCCGGATCCGCCGCATCCGCCTCGACCAGCAATCGCGGCCGGTCGTCGCGCAAAATCCTCCGGCCGAAATCCGGCGGGATGAGGATGACAAAGGAAACGTCGCCGCGGGCAAGCAGCCGGTCCGCCTGCGCCGCCGTCACGCCGGCATGGGTAATGTCGAAATAGCCCGTCACTTCCAGCGCGGTGGACATGGCCTGCGTGAAGCGGTCCTGAACCGGTGCGACAAGCGCCGTCGGCAGGTGGCGCGGATCGTTGTTGATGGCGAAGCCGAACAGGAGAAGCTGCATGACCGGCACGACGAGCATCATCGCGAACGTGACGCGGTCGCGCCGCATCTGGATGAATTCCTTGCGCAGGATCGCGCCCAGCCGGTGGAGCGAAAGGGTCATCGCACGTTATCCTTCGACTGGTCCATCAGGCGGATGAACACGTCCTCCAGGCTCGTCTCGGCCGGATGGCCCGCGACGTCCTCCGCCGCGAGCGCCGCCTCCAGCGTCTTCCGGTCGGTGCCCGTGACATGCAGCGCGGTGCCGAAGGGCTCCACCTGCTCGACGCCCGGCGCCTTGCGCAGGCGTGCGGCGAGCAGGCCCGGACGGTCGGTCTCGACGAGGAGCGTGACGAGGCCGGCATCCGTGATCACCTGCTGCGTCGTGCCCGAGGCGACCAGCCGGCCGTAGGCGATGTAGTTGATGCGGTGGCAGCGCTCGGCCTCGTCCATGTAGTGCGTCGAGACGAGCACGGTCATGCCCTCGGCGGCACGGGCATGGATCTCGTCCCAGAACTGCCGCCGCGCCTTGGGATCGACCCCGGCGGTCGGTTCGTCGAGCAGCAGGAGGCGCGGCTTGTGCATGATGCAGGCGGCAAGCGCCAGGCGCTGCTTCCAGCCACCCGAAAGGCTGGCCGCAAGCTGCCGTTTGCGCGAGGTGAGCCCGAGATCGCCGAGCGTATCGGCGACCGATTGCCGCGGCAGCCCGTAAAGGCCCGCGACGAAGGCGAGGTTCTCCTCGATGGTGAGGTCCTCGTAGAGGGAAAAGCGCTGGGTCATGTAGCCGACCTGGCGGCGGATGTCGCGCTGGTCGCGCCGAACGTCGAGCCCCAGCACCTTGCCCTCCCCCGCATCCGGCGTCAGGAGGCCGCAGATCATGCGGATGCAGGTCGTCTTGCCGGAACCGTTCGGCCCGAGGAAGCCGGCGATCTCGCCCTCCGCCACCGTCAGCGCGACGTCGTCCACGACCTTGCGGCCGTCGAAGGACTTCGTAAGGCCGCGCACGGCGACAACAGGGGGAGCGGCATCCGTCATGGTTCGCGGCGCACTTCGACGATCTGGCCCGGCTTCAGCTTCACCGCCCCCTCGGGCCGGGCCTCGATCCGGTAGACGAGTTTCTGGCGGGCATCGCGCGAATAGATGACGGGCGGCGTGAACTCCGCCTCGTCCGCGACATGGGTCACCACGGCCGAGAGCGGCGGACACCCGTCGCAGCGGACGGAGAGCCGCGTATCCCGGCCGATCGACGCCAGGTCCGCCTCTGCCACATAGAGGCGCAGCTTGACGGCGCCGTCGGGAAGGAAGGTGAGGACAGGCATGGCGGGGCCGGCGATCTCGCCGCCGTGACGCACGACATCCGTCACCATCCCGCCCGAGGGGGCGAGAAGCCGGCGCTGGTCGAGCGCCCAGCGGGCCGTATCGCGGTTGGCGCGGGCCTCGCGGACGGCGGCGCGCGCCGCGGCGATCTGGTGGTCGCGGGCCGGCAGGCGGGCGACAGCAAGGCGCGCTTCCGCCTCGGCGACGGCGGCGGCCGCCATGTCGGCCGCCGCCTGCGCGGCGTCGTATTGCGACTGGGAGCTGGCGCGTTCCTGCACGAGCCGTTTCTGCCGGGCCGCTTCCTTTTCGGTGCGCGCGGCATTGGCGCGGGCGGAGACGGCGGAGGCCTCCACGACGGCCAGCTCGGCGGCGCGGCTGCCCTCCTCGAGGTTTGCCAGCTCGCTCTCTGCCCGGCTGAGCGCCGCCTCGGCCGCGGCAAGCGCGATCGTCGCATCCGCATCGTCGACGCGCGCCAGCACCGCGCCCTTCGCCACGCGGTCGCCGGGTTGCACCGAAATCTCGACGATGCGGGCGGTGGCAAGCGGCGTGACCGCCACATAGTCGCCCTCCACATAGCCGGTAGCGAGCGGCGAGGGCGCTGCGCAGGCGGCAAAAAGGCCCGCCGCGAAGGGGAGCGTGCAGAGGAGATCAGCCATTTTCCGCCTCCAGGATGGCATCGAGGTTGAAGAGCAGCCGCCGCGCGATGGCCCGGATCGCGGCATGCGGATACCCGTTCCAGTCCATCCGGCGCTGGACGACCGGGGCGGCGAGGCGGAAATAGGCTGCCTGGCCGACGATCGAGAAGACCGCGAGCTTGACGTCGACGGATTCCGCCGGCTGGCCCGTGGCGGCCGACCAGATCCGGCAAAGGCTGCGATGCCGGCTGTCGATCAGGGTATGGAAGAGCCTGTCGGGAACGGGGCTGTTCGGCTGGGCCATCTCGCGCAGCAGGAAGGCGACGACCGGTTCGGCCGCCGGCGCGGTGAGATACAACACGATGCGCCGGAGCAGGCGGCGCAGGATATGGCGGGCGCCGGCGCGCGTCATATGCGCGGGATCGCCGGGCAGGATGCGCGCCACCTTGCCGATGCGCGAGGCGACGAAGTCCGCGCAGGCCAGCCGCAGCCCTTCCTTGCCGCCGAAATGATAGGCGATGGAGGAAATGTTCGTCCCGGCCTCGGCGGCGATGGAACGCGTCGAGGCCGCGGCGAAGCCATCCCGGCCGAACTGCCGCAACGCGACCTGGATGAGGCCGAGCCGGGTCGGATGTTCGCTGTCGTGCATGGCGCCACCATTTCAATCAATCGATTGATTTATAGCCCGCACGATACGCGCCGTCCAGTCGCCCGGCTGCGGTCCCGATCCGGGAGCGATTTTGCGGCATGGCCTTCCGGTCGGGAAGGCTGGTCAGCCCACCGTCATGTCCTGCCCGAGGAGCATTCGTAGAGGACCTTCCCGGTCGAGGCCTGCACCCCTTCCAGGCTCACCTCATATCCCCACAGGCGGCGTATATGGGCGAGAGTCGCGTCGCGGTCGGCCTCCTCCAGCAGGACCCCGTTCTTGACCGTGTGCCGCAGCCGCAGCCGCCGGTCGCCCAGGAGATCGACGTCGGTCACCTCGATATCCGGCCTGTTGGCGCCGGGATCGTAGGTACGGGCGAGCGCGGCGCGCACAGCCGAATAACCCCGCTCGTCATGAATGGAAGCGACCTCGCAGAACCGGTCGCCCGCGCGGTCGGTGAGGTGGAACAGGCGGAATTTGCGGATCAACGCCGGGCTCAGATATTGCAGGATGAAGGATTCGTCCCGGTGGTTCTCCCAGGCATCGAGCAGCGTTCCCCGCCAGTCGCCGTTACCGGCGATTGTGGGAAACCAGTCCCTGTCCTCCTCCGTTGGCAGGGTGCAGATGCGTTCGATGTCCTGCATCATCGCGAAACCCAGCGCATAGGGGTTGATACCCCCGAAGCGGGGATCGCGAAAACCCGGCTGGAAGACCACGTTGGCGTGGCTCGCCAGGAGCTCCAGCATGGCACCCTCGCTGAGTCTGCCCTGGTCGAACAGCCGGTTGATGATGAAATAATGCACGAAGGTCGCGCACCCCTCGTTCATCACCTTGGTCTGGCCCTGCGGATAGAAATATTGCGCGATGACGCGGACGATCCGCAATATCTCCCGCTGCCACGGCTCCAGGATGAGGCTGTGCTTCTCCAGGAAATAGAGCAGGTTCTCCTCGGGGAGATTGAGCACCTTCTTGCGCTCCAGCGCCTGCTGCTCGGCCTCCTCCCTGTCGCGGCTCCCGGGCGCCAGGGGCAATGTGCGCCACAGGTCGCTGTAGGTCTGCTCCTCGTATTCCAGCCGCTCGCGCGCCCGCTCCGTGACCTTCTCCGAGGAGAGCCGCGGCGGGCGGCGATAGTGGAAGACGCCCTGGTCCATGAGCGCATGGGCGGAATCGAGGATCTCCTCCACCGCGGCGACGCCGTGCCGCTCCTCGCACCGCGCGACGTATTTCTTGGCGAAATCCATGTAGCCGAGAATGGCGCCCGCATCCGTCCACTGACGGAACAGGTAATTGTTCTTGAAGAAGTGGTTATGGCCGAAGGCGGCGTGGGCCGTGACGAGCGCCTGCATCGGCATCGTGTTCTCTTCCATCAGGTAGGTGATGCAGGGGTTGGAATTGATGACGAGTTCGTAGGCAAGGCCCCGCCGCCCCTTGCGGTAGAGGTGGTTCTCGAAGACGAAGCGCTTTCCGAACGACCAGTGCTGGTACATCAGCGGCATGCCCACGGAGGAATAGGCATCGAGCATCTGCTCCGACGAGATGACCTCGATCTGGTTCGGATAGACATCGAGCCCCATCTCGCCAAGAGCGATCTCCTCGATGGCGTCATAGGCCCGGGAGAGCGCGGCAAAGCTCCATTCGGAACCGTCGAACAGCAGGGAGGAGGCGCTTCGTCTTGCCATGCGATCCTCTCCTCACCGCTGCAACTGGACGGGCTGGCGGGCAAAGAGCTTGCGGAAGACGGGATAGATGTCCGCCGGCCGCGCGATGCGCGTCATCTGGAAATGCGGCGCCGCGCCGTCGACCGTACGGTATGCGCGCCAGAGCGAGGTGCCGTTATCCGTCGATCCGAAGATCTCGCTTTCCCGCTCGTCGATGATCTCGACATAGGCGTAGTATTGGCACAGCTTCATCAGCTCGTCGCGCAGAAGCCCGGCGCAGCGCTCGGAATCGCCCTGGGCATTGTCGCCGTCGGAGGCCTGCGCGGCATAGATGTTCCAGATGTTCGAGGGGTAGCGGTCGAGGATGATCCGCTGCATCTCCTCCAGCGCGGTGGAGACGACCGTGCCGCCGCTCTGCCGGCCGAAGAAGAAGGTCTCCTCGTCCACCTCGCGCGCCTCGTCGGTATGGCGGATGAAGACGATGTCGATGCGCTCGTAGCGGCGCTTGAGAAAGAGATGCAGCAGGACGAAGAACCGCTTGGCGAGGTCCTTCTCCCGCTCGCCCATCGAGGCCGACACGTCCATCAGGCAGAACATCACCGCGCTCGCATTGGGCATCGGCTGGCGTTCGAAGCGGTTGAAGCGCACGTCGACCGGATCGACATAGGCGATGCGCTTGCGCCGGCGCTCCAGGATCTCCAGCTCCTCGCGCAGTTGCGACAGCCGCCGCCGCCGCGGCTGGGAAAGATCGGCCTCGGCCTCCAGCGCGGCGATCTCGCCTGCGATCGCCTCGAACTCCTTGCCGCTCGGGCGGCGGAGCGCGATGCGCCGGCCGAAGCTGTTGCGCATCGTGCGGCCCACATTGATGTTGCTGGGCGTGCCTGCCGTGGTGAAGCCGACACGATGCGGCTTGTAGGTCACCGTCTCCTTGAGGTTGAGCTTGACCATGTCGGGAAGCTCCAGATCCTCGAAGAAGAGGTCCAGCACCTCCTCGCGCGAAAGGACGAAGAGGAAGTCGTCGTCGCTCTCGCCCCGGCCCGGGCCGCGGCCGGCGCCGCCACCCCCTCCGCCGGCCTCCGGCTTTCCCAGCCGGTCGCCCGGCGAGAAGGTCTCGTTTCCGGGAAGGACGTGATCGCGCTCCCCCGTGCCGGGGGCCTGGCGGAAGCCCGGCTCGTCGGCGCCGCGCCTGGGCACCGGCACGCCGTGGGCGGCATCCACGTCGGCGATCCTGTCGGACTTGACCCGGTCCCGGATCGTCCGCTTCAATTCGTCGTGCACCCTTTTCAGGAAACGCTGCCGGTTGCCGAGGCTGCGGTCCTTGGGGTTCAGCCGTCGGTCGATGAAATTCGGCATGGCGCTGCCCCCGTTTCGGTGTCAGCCGGCCTTGTTCACGCGCATGTACCAGTCGACGAGCCGCCGGACCTGACGCACGGTATAGCCGCGCGCGGTCATGCGTTCGACGAACTCGGCATGCTGCTTCTCGGTGGAGCTGTCCTTCTTCGAGCCGAAGCTGATGACGGGCAACAGGTCCTCGACCTGCCCGAACATGCGCTTCTCGATGACCTCGCGCAGCTTCTCGTAGCTGGTCCAGGCCGGGTTGCGCCCGCCGTTGCGGGCACGGGCGCGCAGGGTGAACTTGACGACCTCGTTGCGGAAGTCCTTCGGATTGGCGATGCCGGCAGGCTTCTCGATCTGCGACAGTTCGCTGTCGAGAATCTCCCGGTTGAGAATTTGTCCCGTATCCGGGTCCTTGAAATCCTGGTCTTCCAGCCAGGCATCCGCATAGGCGATGTAGCGGTCGAAGAGGTTCTGGCCGTATTCGCTGTAGGATTCCAGATAAGCCTTCTGGATCTCGTGGCCGATGAACTCGGCATAGCGGCTTGCCAGTTCCGAGCGGATGAAATCGAGATAGTTCGCCTCGACCTCCTTGGGAAACTGCTCGCGCCGGATCGCCTGTTCGAGGATGTACATCAGGTGGACCGAGTCGGCCGCGACTTCCTTCGTGTCGTAGTTGAAGGTCTCCGAGAGCACCTTGAAGGCAAAGCGCGTGCTGATGCCGGTCATGCCCTCGTCGACGCCCGCCGCATCGCGGTATTCCTGCAGCGACTTCGCCTTGGGGTCGGTGTCCTTCAGGTTCTCGCCGTCATAGACGCGCATCTTCGTGTAGGTCGGCGAATTCTCGTGCGGCGTCAGGCGCGTGGCGACGGTGAAGCGGCTGAGGTTCTCCAGCACTTCCGGCGCGCAGGGGCTGTCGGACAGCTCGCTCTCGCGCAGGAGCTTCTCGTAGATCTGCCGCTCCTCCGTCACCCGCAGGCAATAGGGCACCTTCACGACGAGGATGCGGTCGAGGAACGCCTCGTTGTTCTTGTTGTGCTTGAACTGCAGCCATTCGGACTCGTTGGAATGGGCGAGCACGATGCCCTGGTACGGGAAGGCGCCGAAATTCTCCGTGCCGTTGTAGCTGCCCTCCTGCGTGGCGGTCAGCAAGGGATGCAGCACCTTGATCGGCGCCTTGAACATCTCGACGAATTCGAGCAGGCCCTGCGTCGTGCGGTTGAGGCCGCCGCTGTAGGAATAGGCATCGGGATCGGCCTGGCTGAAATTCTCCAGCTGCCTTATGTCGACCTTGCCGACCAGCGTGGAGACGTCCTGGTTGTTCTCGTCGCCGGGCTCCGTCTTGGCGATGGCGATCTGGCGCAGCCGCGAGGGCATCAGCTTGACGACGCTGAACCGCGAAATGTCGCCGCCGAGCTCGTCCAGCCGTTTCGTCGCCCAGGGCGAGATGAGGCCCGTGAGCCGCCGCTTGGCGATGCCGTACTTGTCTTCCAGAAGGTCGCCCATGCGCTCTCGGCTGAAGAGGCCAAGGGGGGATTCGAAGACGGGGCTGATCCTGCCGTCGATGGCGAGCGTATAGATCGGCTGCTCCTCCATCAGTTTCTTGAGGCGTTCGGCGAGCGACGACTTGCCCCCGCCGACAGGTCCCAGCAGGTAGAGGATCTGCTTGCGCTCCTCCAGGCCCTGCGCCGCGTAGCGGAAGTAGCCGACGATCCGCTCGATCGTGTCTTCCATGCCGTAGAAATCGGAAAAGGACGGGTAGAGCTTGATGGTCCGGTTGGCGAAGATCCGCCCGAGGCGCTCGTCGGCGCTCGTGTCGATGAGCTTCGGCTCGCCGATGGCCGCCACCATTCGCTCCGGCGCGGTGGCATAAAGGCTCTTGTCCTCGCGGCACGCCAGGAGATATTCCTGCAGGCTCAGCTCCTCGTGGGCGCTGCCGGTATATATTCTCGAAAACAGATCGAATACATCGCTGCCAGTGGTTCCCATGGAACCCTCCCGCCTCGCGAACCGAATCGCCAATTCTGTCGTTGCCAGTATAACCCGAACAACGAAATCATGCTGCAATTTGTTCCTGAAAACCGGCAGAAAACCATACACTTCGTGTGTAACGAAACCGCGAGCACGAATTTACCTGCCCTTGCGTCAGGCAACACCGTCATCCTCGGATCAGGTCCGGGATGACGGCGGGCGCGGGGAAACGCTGCCCACGAACAAGACCCGTCGGCATACAGACAGGCATTGCGTCCCGTCAGCCCATGCGCTCGGAAGCGTAGCTTCCCGGGCTCGGCGGGAAGACGATGGTCTTGTTGCCGTTCATGAAGACGCGGTGATGGATGTGGGCGTGCACCGCGCGGGCGAGCACCTGGCTCTCGACGTCCCGGCCGATCGAGACATAGTCCTCCGCCGACTGCGCATGCGTGATGCGCGCCACGTCCTGCTCGATGATCGGGCCTTCGTCGAGGTCCTCGGTGACGTAGTGCGCCGTCGCGCCGATCAGCTTCACGCCGCGCTCGAAGGCCTGCTTGTAGGGGTTCGCCCCCTTGAAGGACGGCAGGAACGAGTGGTGGATGTTGATGATCCGCCCCGACATCTTCTTGCACACGGCATCCGACAGCACCTGCATGTAGCGGGCCAGCACGATGAGTTCCGCGCCGGACTGCTCGACCACCTCCATCAGCCGCGCCTCGGCCTGCGGCTTGTTGTCCTTCGTCACCTTGATGTGGTGGAAGGGGATGTCGTGGTTGACGATGACCTTCTGGTAGTCGAAGTGGTTGGAGACGACGCCGACGATGTCGATCGGCAGGGCGCCGATCTTCCAGCGGTAGAGCAGGTCGTTGAGGCAATGGCCGAAGCGCGAGACCATCAGCAGCACCTTCATGCGCTCGTCCCTGTCGTTGAAGCGCCAGGTCATGGCGAATTTCTTGGCGACCGGGGCGAAGCCCGACTTGATCTCGTCCTCCGACACGCCCTCCTGGGACAGGAAGGTCAGGCGCATGAAGAACAGGCCCGTTTCCAGGTCGTCGAACTGCGAGGAGTCGACGATGTTGCAGCCGGCCCCGGCCAGATAGCCGGTGACGGCGGCGACGATCCCGCGGGTGGACGCGCAGGTGATGGTCAGCACATAGGTCATGCAATCCTCGCCCAGGAACGGCGGGAGACGCCTTGAGGCATCTCCCGCATTTGTCACATGGCCTTCTCAAGCTCCGGCAGGATTTCGAAGAGGTCTCCGACGAGGCCGTAGTCGGCGACCTGGAAGATCGGCGCCTCCTCGTCCTTGTTGATCGCCACGATCACCTTCGAATCCTTCATGCCGGCAAGGTGCTGGATGGCACCGGAGATGCCGCAGGCGATGTAGAGCTGCGGCGCAACCACCTTGCCCGTCTGCCCGACCTGCCAGTCGTTCGGCGCATAGCCCGCATCGACGGCCGCGCGGCTTGCGCCGACCGCCGCACCGAGCTTGTCGGCAACCGGAAGGATGACTTCCTGGAACTTCTCCGACGAGCCGAGCGCACGCCCGCCCGAGATGATGATCTTGGCGGACGTCAGCTCCGGGCGGTCGGACGACGACAGGGCGTCCTTGACGTGGGTCGAGAGGCCCGGGTTCGCTGCCGCCGGGATGGTCTCGATCGTGGCGTTGCCGCCTTCACCGGCTGCGGCGAAGGAGGCCGTGCGCACGGTGATCACCTTCTTCGCATCCGTCGACTGAACCGTCTGGATGGCATTGCCCGCATAGATCGGACGCTTGAACGTGTCGGAAGAGACGACCTCGACTATCTCCGAGACCTGCGCCACGTCGAGCAGGGCGGCCACGCGCGGCAGCACGTTCTTGCCGACCGAGGTCGCGGCCGAGACGATGGCGTCATAGCTGCCGGCCAGCGACACGATCAGCGCTGCCAGCGGTTCGGCGAGGTTGTTGGCAAGGCTGGCATCGTCGGCGAGAAGCACCTTCGTCACGCCCGACAGCTTGGCCGCCTGCTCGGCCGCGGCCTTGGCATTGCTGCCGGCGACGAGCACATGCACGTCCGGGCCGATCTTGCTTGCCGCCGTCAGCGCCTTGGCCGTCTGGTCGGAAAGGTGAGCGTTGTCGTGGTCTGCCAGAAGAAGAATGGCCATGGTGATGTTCTCCCTTTCCTGCTTACAGCACGCCGGCTTCGGTCTTGAGCTTGTCGACCAGTTCGGCGACGCTCTTGACCTTGACGCCCGCCTTGCGGCCCGACGGCTCCTCGGTCTTCAGCACCGTGAGGCGCGGGCGCGTGTCGACGCCGAAGTCGGCGGGCGTCTTCTTGTCGAGCGGCTTCTTCTTCGCCTTCATGATGTTCGGCAGCGAGGCATAGCGCGGCTCGTTGAGGCGAAGGTCGGTCGTCACGACCGCCGGAAGCTTCACCTCGATGGTCTGGAGACCGCCGTCGACTTCGCGGGTGACCTCTGCCGAGCCTTCACCGATCTCCACCTTGGAGGCGAAGGTCGCCTGCGCCCAGCCGAGCAGGGCCGAGAGCATCTGGCCGGTCTGGTTCGAATCGTCGTCGATCGCCTGCTTGCCGACGATGACGAGACCGGGCTGCTCGGCCTCGGTGACGCCCTTGAGGATCTTGGCGACCGCCAGCGGCTCGACGGCATCGTCCGTCTCGACCAGCACCGCCCGGTCGGCGCCCATGGCGAGCGCCGTGCGCAGCGTCTCCTCGGCCTTCGCCGGGCCGATCGACACCACCACCACTTCCTCCGCCTTGCCGGCTTCCTTCAGCCGCAGCGCCTCTTCCACCGAGATCTCGTCGAACGGGTTCATCGACATCTTCACGTTGGCAAGCTCGACGCCCGAACCGTCGGACTTCACGCGGATCTTCACGTTGTAATCAACAACCCGCTTTACAGGGACCAGGATCTTCATGGGCTGCATTTCTCCTTGTCTCGTCAGTTGTCACATCCGGCCGCGCAGGGCTTGCGGGTCGTAGGGCGACTCCGCGATCACCCGTGCCTTGCGCGTTTCACCGAGGATCGGCACTTCCAGCTCCGTCCCGGGAACGCCGAGCTCGATCGGCAGCAGCGCGAAGGCGACGTCGTGGCCGAGCGTATAGGCATAGCCGCCGGAGGTGATACGGCCGGCAAGCCTGCCCCCGTGATAGACGCCCTCGTGGATCAGCGAACTCGCGCCGTCCGTATCGATGGCGATCGTCACCGACCGGCGCTTCACGCCGTCCTGCTGCTGGCGCAGCAGCGCCGCCCTGCCGATGAAGTCACCCTTGTCGAGGCGGATGAAGCGGTCGAGGCTGCTTTCCCAGGCCGTCAGCTCCGGGTTCATGTCGCGGTACATGGCGCGGTAGGATTTTTCGAGGCGAAGCGATTCCAGCGCATGCAGGCCGACGAGGCGCAGGCCATGGGGCTCGCCGGCCGCCAGCAGCGCCTCCAGCAGGTGCCGCTGGTAGGGCAGCGGATGGTAGAGCTCCCAGCCGAGCTCGCCCTCGTAGTTGACGCGCAGCAGCCGCACTTCGCTCGCAAGGCCGACCGTGCCGGACTTGACGCCGAACCACGGGAAGGCCTCGTTGGAAAGGTCGATCTCCGTGAGGCCCTGCAGCACCTCGCGTGCCTTCGGCCCGACCACGGTGAAGCAGCCTCGCTCGTCGGTGACGTTGCGCAACTCCACGCTGCCATCCTTCGGCAGCAGCTTCGACAGGTCGTCGAAATTCCAGCGCTCGGCGCGCGGCGTCGAGATCAGGTAGAAGGTGCCGTCCTCAAGGCGCGAGACGACGTATTCCGCCTGCACGCCACCATTCTTCGTCAGGTGATGGCTGAGATTGACGCGGCCGATCTTCGGCAGGCGGTTGGCGAGGATGCCGTCGAGCCAGGCTTCGGCACCGAAGCCGGAAACCTCGAATTTCGTCATCGGCGTCATCTCGACGAGGCCGACGGCGGTGCGCACCGCCCTCACCTCGTCGGCGACGTAGTGCCCCTTCTGCGTCCAGCGCCAGCTATACTGGTCCCTGGGCTCGACGCCATCGGGCGCGAACCAGTTCGGCATTTCCCAGCCGTTCAGCACGCCCCACACGGCACCGCGCCGCGTGAGGATATCGTAGGAGGGCGCGGTCTTCTGCGGGCGGGCGGCCGGCATGTCCTGGCCGGGATAGTGCAGCTCGGCATGGGTGCCCCAGCTCTCGCGCACCTTCTGGCGCGTCCATTCCTTGTTGGCGTAGTTGCCGAAGCGGCGCGGATCGAGCTCGGACGTGTCGAGGCTGTTGGCGCCCTCGACGATGCGCTCGGAAAGATAGTAGCCGATGGCGCCGCCCCACAGGATGCCGCCGGGCACGCCCTCGGCGATCCAGACATTCTCCAGCCCCCAGGCAGGTCCGACCAGCGGCAGTTCGTCGGCGGTCATCTGGAAGGGACCGCGGACATTCGCCTTGATGCCGACGCGGCCGAGCGACGGCACGAGCTCCATCGCACGCTCCCAGTTCCAGGCCACCGCGTCGAAATCCTCTTCCACCAGATCGGCGCCGAACCATTCCGGCACGCCGTTCTCGGCGAAGAGCTTGAGGTGCTCGGTCTTCTCGTAGGGGCCGAACATCAGCCCGTCGCCCTCTTCGCGCAGATACCCTTCGAAGCCCTCGTCGCGCAGGATCGGCATTTCCGGCAGGCCCTGGCGCTTGCGCTCCATGACCTCGGGAACGGCATCGGTGATCCAGTACTGGTGCAGGATCGGGATGGCGGGGATTTCGAGGCCGAGCATCGCGCCGGTCTGGCGGGCATAGTTGCCGGTCGCCGAGATGACGTGCTCGCAGACGATCTCGCCATTGTTGGTGATGATCTTCCATTCGCCGCCGGCAAGGCGCTCGAAGCCCTTCACCTCGGTGTTGAGGTGGATCTTGGCGCCGCGGTCGCGCGCGCCCTTGGCCATGGCCTGCGTCACGTCGGCCGGCGCTATATGGCCGTCGTCGGGGTGATAGAGCGCGGCCAGCATGTCCGTGTTGTTCTCGAGGAGCGGCCAGAGCGCGCGCGCTTCCTCCGGCGTCACCAGTTCCGCGCGGATGCCCTGCACAGCGGCGACGCTCATGTAGCTCTTGTATTCGTCGAGGCGGTCGCGCGTGTTGGCGATGCGCAGCTGCCCGCATTTGTGCCAGCCGACATGCTGGCCGGTCTCCGCCTCGAGACCCTCGTAGATCTCGATCGTCTTGGCGATCATGCGGCCGATATTGATGCTGCGGGCATAGGAGGGAATGAGGCCGGCGGCGTGCCAGGTCGAGCCGGCGGTAAGCTGCGTGCGCTCCAGAAGCGCGACATCGGTCCACCCGCGCCTGGTGAGACCGTAGAGAATGGCGGCGCCGACACAACCGCCGCCAATGACGACGGCGCGAGCATGAGTTTGCATGGAGTGGTTCCCTCGAATTGGTTTTCACCAACCTACAAACGCCTCCGGGGCCTGTAATCTTGCTAAAAATTGCCGAGGGGCATAACTTGAAATTATGCACAGGCTCCGCTCCCTCATTCCCTCCGCCAACTACCTCTTCTGCTTCGAGGCGGCCGCCCGACGCCGCAGCTTCACGGCCGCGGCGCAGGAGCTGAACGTGAGCCAGCCGGCCGTCAGCAAGACGATCCGCCTGCTGGAGGAAGCGACGGGGCTGAAGCTTTTCCGCCGCGAGCATACGCGGCTGGAGCTGACGGCGGACGGCCAGCGGCTCTACAAGGAAACGCAGGAAGCCTTCGACCATCTGCACATGGTCATTTCCTCGCTGCAGAAGAAGCATTCCAACGATGTGGTGCGGGTCTCCTTCTCCGCCTCCTTCGTGCAGCTCTGGCTGCTGCCGCGGCTGAAGGACTTCAAGGCCAAGCATCCCGACGTGTCGCTGCGCATCGAGGAAAGCAGCCGCGACGACCAGGATCTGGTGGAGGAGGATATCGACCTGTCCGCCCGCCTCGGCAACGGCAAGTGGCCGGGCATCCATTCCTGGCACTTCGTGACGGAGGAAGTGCTGCCGGTGTGCAGCCCGGATTACCTGAAGGAACATGGGCCGATCCACGCGCCGGCCGATCTCCTCCGGCACACGCTGCTGAATTTCGAGGAGCGGCACCGCACCCGGCTCGGCTGGCGCGAATGGCTGGAGCGCCATGCGGTGCCCGTGGCACGGCTGAAGCAGGACTTCGTCTTCACTGACGCGCTCGGCTCGATCGAAGCGGCGGTGCTTGGCCAGGGCATAGCACTCGGCTGGAAGCATCTCGTCCAGGACCACATCCAGGCCGGGCGGCTGGTGCTTCCGCTGGAGGAATCCTACCGCTCGGGACAGGCGATCCACATCGTCATGCCGGCGCAGCGCCCGCCGAAGCGGGGCGCCGAACTCTTCCGCGACTGGCTGATCGAGCAGGATGCCGACACCGTCGCGCCGCATGCCGGCCGGGACTGACCTCTCGCGAAAGGAATGCGCGCCGGCCCCGTAACGCCCCTCGCTTGCGCGGTTTCAGTCCTTGCGGTCTTTCGACTGGCCGAAGACATAGTCCGTCACCTTCGGCAGGAAGGTGGAGGAGCGATAGGTCCGCGGCTTTTCGCCCACCGCGCTCCCGGTGTTCAGGATGCCGGCCTGATAGTCGTCCGCAAAGAGAGAGTAGGGATAGGGCGCATCGACGGCGCTTGCCGCATCGAGCGCCGCGCGCTCGGCGGCAGGCAGGTCGAAATCGAGCGCCGCCAGGTTGTCGTCGAGCTGCTCAATGCGGCTTGCACCGACAATCGCGGCGGCGACACCCGGACGGTTGACCACCCAGTTGAGCGCGACCTGCGCCATGCTGCGGCCGACCGCGTTTGCCACGGCTTCGAGAGCGGCGACGATGCGGGCATTGCGGTCCGTGAAAAGGCCGAGGCCGCCGCCGGAAGCGTCGAGCGCAAGGCGGCCCTCCTTCGCGCCGGAGCGGTACTTGCCGGACAAGAGCCCCATGGCAAGCGGGCTCCAGGCGGTGATGCCGAGACCGAGCGTTTCGGCGAGCGGCACGAATTCGTGCTCGATGCTGCGCTCGACGAGCGAATAGGGAAGCTGCAGGCTGATCGGCGGCGAAAGGGCATGGGCCTCCGCCCAGGTCTGCGCCCGCGCCGCATACCAGCCCGGCACGTCGGAAAGGCCGGCATGGCGGATCTTGCCCGCCCGCACGAGGTCGTCGAGCGTGCGCATCACTTCCTCGACGGGAGTCATACGGTCCCAGGTGTGCAGGAGATAGAGGTCGATATAGTCCGTCTTCAGCCGCTTGAGCGAGGCGTCGACGGCACGCATGATGTTCTTGCGCCCGTTGCCGCCGGCATTCGGATTGCCGGGCGAACGATTGTTCGAGAACTTCGTGGCGATGACGACATGGTCGCGAAGCCCGGCCTCGGCGACGAAGCTGCCGACAAGGCTCTCGCTCATGCCGCCGGCATAGGAATCCGCCGTGTCGATGAAGTTGCCGCCGGCCTCGACGTAGCGGTGGAAGATGGCGCGGGCGGCCGCCTCGTCGCTGCCCCAGGAGCCGCCGATGCCGCGGATGCCGGCATTGCCGAAGGTCATGGTGCCGAGCGCAAGGCGGCTCACGCGCAATCCGGAACGGCCGAGGAGGAAATAGTGGTCGAGCGACATCGTCGGTCCTGCTGTCCTGTAGGCAGATCCTGCGGCTACATGCTGCCCGCATAGGGGCGGCGGGCCGTGCTCTGCTGCACGTAGTTGATCATGGTGATGAAGTCGAAGACCGGCCGGCCGGTCGCCGCCTGCACCGCATGGGCATAGGGCGGCAGGTCGCTGCATTCGAGCAGGATCGACCGCACGTCGGGATTGTCTTCCACGAGGCGCCGCGCCACGTCCGTCACCTCCCGCTCGATCGCGGCGGAATCCAGTGTGCCGCGCTCTTCGAGGATGGCTTGGCGGAACTCCGTCTGCCCTTCCATGCCGGCGATGGCGAGCGGCACATGATCCGCCACGTTGCAGGCGGCGAAGTGGCGCGGGGTCAGCCGCGCTGCATTGGCGGTGATGACGCCCACCCGCCCGCCGCACAGCGCATGCATGAAGGGGATCTGCATCAGGCTGGAGAGGAAGACGGGAATGTCGACTTCCGCCGCGACCTCCTGCTGGAAATAGGCCATGAAGCCGCAGGCGCCGGTGATCGCCTTGACGCCGCGGTCCTGCAGTTCAACCGCCGCCTCGATGAAGGCCTCCTTCAGGGCGGGATCGCGCTGGTTCAGCAGGCGGTCGATCGAGGCGCCCCGCACTTCCTGGAACCGCACGGGATAGTCATAGGTGGTGGCGTTGCCGACATTTCCCGGCACGCATGGATAGGCCGCATCGAGGATCAGGATGCCGATCTGCTCGCCGTACCACGACTGCGTCCGGCGCGTGACCGTGTAGACAGTCATCGTTGGTGTCTCCGATAATCATTTCAGGAAGGACGGGGGAGCCGGGCTCCCCCGCTTCACCGCTATTCGACGAGGCGCGGCGCGCCGGTATCGGCGGCGGTGCCATCGAGGCCGTAGGACTTGAGGATGGTCACGATCGTGCCGTCCGCATGCATCTCGGCAATCGCCGCGTCGAGCGCGACGCCGAGTTCCTTGGCGTTGACCGAATAGGGGAAGGCCGCTTGCGCCGCTTCCTTGGTCGCCTTCACACGCTCGTCGGGCGCGGCGACATTGACCTTGACCTCGCCGAGCGCGCCCTTCTGGGCGGCGACGACGCCGGTCGAGTAGCCGTCGACCGCCACGTCGATGCGGCCGGAGGAAAGGTCCTGCTGCATGTTGACGGAGTTCGGGTAGAGCTTCAGCGAGCCGCCCAGCATGGCCTTGAGGTCGGCGACCCAGAGATAGCCCTGCACCGTGCCGACCTGCTTGCCTTCGAGGTCGGAAACGTTCTTGAAGCCTTCCTTGGAATAGATGCCCATCTGGTCGGTGTAGAGCGGGGCGGAAAGGCTCATGACCTTCGCGCGCTCGGCCGTGCGATACCAGTCGCCGGTTGTAATGTCGGCCTGGCCGGACAGGACATACTGGATGGCGGCGGCCGGATCGACCGCGATCGCCTTGACCTTCAGGCATTCGCGCTTGGCGAATTCGGCGGCGATGTCGCCGTCGATGCCCTTCATGTTGCCGCTGTCGTCGACAAAGGAATGGGGAACGTAGGTGGTGACAGCGACCGTCAGCGTGCCCGCCTCGATGGTGGCGAACTGGTGCTTGGGCGTGCACTCCTGGGCGGACGCGATCTGGGCCGACAGCGCCAGGCCGGCGATGCCGGCAAGAAGGAACTGCGTGGTGGTCGTCATTCTCGGCATGCAGGTATCCTTTCAGGTTGGTTTCAACGTTGGGCGTAGAGGCCGGCGCGCTTTTCGACGTGATTGACGAGAAGGGCGGCGGGAATGGAAATGACGGCGTAGAGCACGCCCGCGGCAAGCAGGGCGGGGAAGTAGCGGAAGGTGGTCGAGCCGATCTCGTAGGCCCGGCTCACCAGTTCCGGCAGCGCGATGGTGAAGCAGAGCGAGGTGCCCTGGAAGATCAGGATCGAGAAGCCGAGCAGCGCCGGCAGCGCCACCCTGAGGCCCTGCGGCAGGAGCACGTAGCGCAGCTCGTCGAACCGGTTGAGGCCGAGCGCCTCGGCCGCCTCGCGCTGGCCGTGGGCGACGGATTGCAGGCTCGCGCGGATGATCTCGCTGGTATAGGCGCCGGTGTTCCAGGCGAGCGCGATCACCGCGGCCGAGAAGGAGCCGAGCATGAGCCCCGTCGTCGGCAGGCCGAAATAGATGAACTGCAGCAGCACCAGCGCCGGCGCGCCGCGGCCGATCTCGACCAGGAAGAGGCTGAGGCCCTTCAATGCACGGCTTTTCGCCAGGACGCCGAGCGCCAGCAGCAGGCCGAAGGGAATGCCGATCGCGAGGCTCAGCGCCGTCACCTGAAGGCTGATGGAAAGGCCGCCCAGAAGGTCCGGCAGCCAGGCGGCGATTTCGTCCTGGGTCGGAAACATCAGCGCGCCACCTTTGCCCGGAGATAGCCGTCGGCAACGCGCGAGAGCCAGGCGATCGGCAGGCTCAGGAGCACGTAGAACAGCCCGACGAGCGCGAAGACCTCGAGCCCGCGATAGGTGAGCTGCGAGAGCTGGTTGCCCTGGTAGGCGAGTTCCGCCACGCCGATGGTCGAGGCGACCGCCGTCTCCTTCATGAGGCCGATCAGGTAGCTGGCGGCGGACGGCAGCGCGACGCGGAAGGCCTGCGGCGCGACGATGTCCCTGACGGTCGACCAGCGGCCGAGATCGAGCGCGGCGGACGCTTCCCACTGGCCGAAATGGATGGAGGCGAGCGCGCCGCGATAGATCTCCGCCATGTTGGCGGCCGCGATCAGCCCGAGCCCCATCAGCGCGGCGTTGAAGGGGCTGATCGGCATGAAGCCCATGCCGAGGCCGAAGAAGATGATGAAGAGCCAGAGGATCGGCGGGATGGCGCGCACGATCTGGATGGCGGCCATGGCGAGGAAGCGCAGCGGCCAGAGCCGGCTCTGGCGGGCGGCCAGCAACGGCACGCCGAGCGCGGCACCGATGAGGAACGCGCCGGCGGTCAGCGCCACCGTCCAGACAAGGCCCCTGAGGAGCGGCAGGAGATCGGCCGGGCTCATCGATCGTGCACCGCGCGAAGGAAGCGCTTCGTGCGCTCCTCTTGCGGATTGCGCATCACGTCCTTGGACGGGCCCTTCTCGACGATATGGCCGTCCGCCATGATCATGACCGTGTCGGAGACGTTCTCGGCAAAGCCCATCTCGTGGGTGACGACGATCATCGTCATGCCGCTTTCGGCAAGCTCGCGCATGACCGCGAGCACTTCGAGACCCAGCTCCGGATCGAGCGCGGAGGTCGGCTCGTCAAAGAGCATGATCTCCGGGTCGAGCGCCAGCGCGCGGGCGATGGCGATGCGCTGCTGCTGGCCGCCGGAGCACCGCACGGGGAACTGCCACGCCTTGTCCGCAAGACCGACCCGCTTCAGGAGCTGCATGGAGCGCTCGTCGGCCTCCGCGCGGCCGCGGCCGAGCACCCGCTCCTGCGCCAGGCTGACATTGCGTAGCACCGACATGTGCGGGAAGAGGTTGAAGGACTGGAACACCATGCCTACGCGCCGGCGCAGGCCCGAAAGCTCCGCCCGCGCCACGGGCCGCGCGGCGTCGATCGTCATGGAGCCGATGGAGATGGTGCCGCCATCCGGCGGCTCGAGATAGTTGATGCAGCGCAGCAGCGTGCTCTTGCCCGAGCCGCTCGGCCCGATGATCGCCAGCACCTCGCCCGAGCGCACATTAAGGTCGATGCCGTCAAGGACAGTGTGGCTTCCGTAGTGCTTGCTGAGGGACTTGAGGCGGATGAGCACGTTGTCGGGTGCCGGCATCATCGCGGGTTGCGCCCCGCTCGGGCCGCGGTGCGGCCGGTCAGCGCCCCGGACTGAAAGGCTGGCGACGTCCATATCATCATGACCCCCATGCGACCGCGGCCCACGCGCCACGCATGCGGGCCCGTCGTCTGCTGAACCGCTTTCTGTAAGCTGGCCGCGGGTGCTTCCCCGTTCCGGCCTCGTTCCCACTGTTATTTCAAGGAATGTTAACACTCTGCTACGCGCTGGGCAGGGCGAAAAAATTGCCGCCGTGCAAAACTTGAAGTTATGCCGCACTCACCGGAAGTGAGCCGGAATGCCGGCCGGCGGAAGACGGGTCGCAAGGAAAACCCGGTCGGTCTCACCTGCCCTGGGCGGGCCAGCGCGTGTGGATGTGCAACGGGGGCCGGCCAGCGGCCTTCAATCGCAAAGATGCCGCGCCGCGGACAGTTCATGTCCGGGGCGCGGCAAGTGGGGCATTCGTGCGCTGTACCAAACTCCCGATCAGGCGGCCCTGGAATGGTGCGTTCCGTCTTCCTCGCGCCGCCAGGCGCCCTTGGCGGCGGGCGAGCCCGGTTCGCGGATCGCGCCACGGCGATTGAGCTTGAAGCGGCCGACCAGCGATGCAAGCAAGCTCGCCTCTTCGGCCAGCGTATGGCTGATGGCCGTCGTCTCCTCGACCATCGCAGCATTTTGCTGCGTCATCTCGTCGATGCTGTTGACGGCGGCGCTGATCTGCTGGAGGCCGGCGGACTGTTCCGTGGCCGCCGTCGCAATCGCGTCCATGTTCTCGTCGATTTCGGCGACGAAGGTGCCGATCCGGTCGAGCGCCTTGCCCGTATCGCCGACCAGTTGCACGCCGGCCGAGACCTCGGATGCCGAGTTGGCGATCAGCCCCTTGATCTCCTTCGCCGCCTTGGCCGAACGCTGGGCGAGCTCGCGAACCTCCTGCGCGACGACGGCAAAACCCTTGCCGGCATCGCCCGCCCTCGCCGCCTCGACACCGGCATTCAGCGCAAGGAGATTGGTCTGGAACGCGATCTCGTCGATCACGCCGATGATCTGGTTGATCTCCGTCGAGGCCGTCTCGATGCGGTGCATGGCATCGACCGCATCGCGCACCACGTCTCCCGACCGGAGCGCGGACGCCTTGGCTTCCCGAACGAGATCGCGCGTCTCCTGCGTGCGCTCGGCCGAAGCATTTACGGTGGCTGCCACTTCGACCAGTGCCGCGGAGGTCTCTTCGAGGGCTGCCGCCTGCTGTTCCGTTCGCTTCGCGAGATTGTCGGCGGCCTGGCGCATCTCCTGTCCGTTCTCCTGCAGCGCATGCGTCTGCTGAAGCACCTCGACCAGTGTCGCCTGGAAGGTCGCGATCGATTCGTTGAAATCCCGGCGCAGTTGCTCGAAATCACCCGGGAACGGCTCGTCGATCGTCATGCGGATATTGCAATCCGCAAGGCGCGCCAGACCGGCGCCGAGCTCCCTGACGACGACATCCAGATTGTCGGCATGCGCGGCGCGCAGGCGTTCGGCATGGGCCTTTTCCTCATCGAGAAGACGCCGCTGCTCCTCGATGTCGGCAAGGCGCATCTGGACGCGCTCGTTCACCGAGTCGCGCAGGGACACCAGCGTGCGCGCCATGGCGCCCACCTCGTCGCGGCGCAGCGTGTCCGGAACGTCGGCGGCGAAATCTTCCTCGGCGATCCGCCCCATCGCTGCCCTCAGGCGCGAGACCGGCTTGGTGACCGAAAGCACGATCGACAAGGCCGCCGCGAGCATCAGGCCGGCGCCGACGATGGCGACGCCCAGCCCCAGCCGCGCATGCTGCCAGAACTTGCTCTCGAGATCGTCGACATAGACGCCGTTTCCGATCACCCATCCCCACGGCTCGAACAGCACCACATGGGAGAGCTTCGCGACAGGTTCGGCAACGCCGGGCTTGGGCCATTGATACGCGACGAAGCCGCTTTTCTCCGCGCGGGCGACCTTCACGAATTCCACGAAGATCGCAAGCCCGTCCGGGTCTTTCATGCCGGAGAGATCCTGCCCGTCAAGCTCGGGCTTGATCGGATGCATGAGCATGACCCGGTCGAGGTCGTTCACCCAGATATAGCCGTTATCCCCGTAGCGGATCGCTTTCAGCTCGGCCAGGGCGGCGCGCTGGGCCTCGGCGCGGGTGACCGTGCCGCTCTGTTCGAGAGCGTGCTGGCGCGCCACGATGGACAGCGCCGCGTCGTCGACCGTCTGAAGAAGCGTCTTGCGCTCCTCCGTCAATTGTTCGCTGCTGGTTTGAAGGCTCAGGAACATGGCTGCGCAAACGACGAACAACGAAAGACCAACCAGGAGATAAAGCCTGGTGGCGATTCCAAGACGGGACATGATCGCTCCAATGGAAGACGCTGAAGGAGGAGAGCATCCGGTTCAACCGGCGCGAACCATCGGCATCATGCCGCGCGCAAACTGCACGGGTTCGCTGCGGAGGAGGAAAAATGGGGCCTTCCTCGCTCCGACCTCAAAAATAGGATGCACTCGTTTACATCAGGTAAACCGCGCGCGCGGCGGCGCAAGCAAATGATTGGAAAGGCGGGAAAATTCCGCCAAGCCGGCTCGCCGGACGCCACCGATGCAACCGCCTTCGCGCCGGTCTCCGGCACCGTGGCGCTGACGGCTGGGTCTCTCCGATGTCAGATTGCCTCGGCAAGCCAGGAACGGGAAACGGCCTCTGCCGAAGGCGGCGAAACCGTCTCCGAAACACGCGCCGGCTCGTCGATGTTGTCGAGCATCGCCTTCAGGATGGCGGGGAGCGCCCGCTCGAAGGCCTCCACGCAGGCGGGATCGAACTGGCTGCCCGCCCGCTCCCTTATATGCGCCACCGTCTGCTCGACGCTCCAGGCGGGCTTGTAGGGACGGGCGGTCGTCAGCGCGTCGAAATTATCCGCGAGGGCGACGATGCGGCCGGAAAGAGGGATGGCTTCACCGGACAGGCGGAAGGGATAGCCCTGCCCGTCCCATCGCTCGTGATGGCTTCTGGCGATCTCGGCGGCGAGTTGCAGCAGGCTGGAATTCGATTCACGCAGAATGTTGCACCCGGCAATGGTGTGCTCCTGCATCGTGGCGAACTCCTGCTCGGACAGCCTGCCCTTCTTCAGCAGGACCGCATCGGGGATCGCGACCTTGCCGATGTCATGCATGGGCGAGGCGAGACGAATGTCGTTGCAAAGCTCTTCGCCAAGACCGTACGACCGGGCGATCGCCTCCGAATAGAGACCGACGCGCTTGATGTGCTTGGCCGTTTCCGCATCCTTGTAACTGGCCGCGATCGTCAGCCGGTCGATGATCTCCTCTTCTCGCGAGCGAAGCTCGCGCACGGCCTTCTGAACCTCGACGCGCAGCCACTCCGCCTTGTCGGCGAGCTTGTTCTGCGCATCGACGAGAGCGACGAGATTGCGCATCCGCGCCTGGAATTCGAGGGGAGACACCGGCTTGGTGAGAAAGTCGATCGCACCGGCGTTCAGGGCCGCCATCCGCACCGCTCCGTCCCCGTCGGCCGTGACGAAGACGACGGGCTTGTTGCGGTATTTCTCGAAGCGCCGCACTTCGGCAAGCAGCTCGACGCCGTTATAGGCGGGCATCTGGAAGTCGATCACCGCTATATCGAAGTCGAGTGCCGGCATCGTCGTCAGGACATCGACGGGATTCTCGAACAGAACCGGCTCGCAACCGGTGAGCTTTTCCACCAGCTTTCCGAGGAAGATGAGATTTGTCTTGTTGTCGTCTACGAGAAGAATGCGCATCATGCGTCCCTGTTCAAGCGGCATACTGCCGATGATTGTCTCTTACGAGCTTTGTGAGTTGATCGAGGCGGCCGTTCGTCAGGTCGGCCTTCCTGAACTCCTGTGACACCGTGGCGATTTCCGTCAGGCCCACGCTCGCCGCGGCTCCCTTGAGCGTGTGGAGCAGGCGGTCGATCTTCGTTGCATCGCCGCCGGCCAGCGCATCGTGGAGATGGGAAAGAACAGTGGTGGCGTCGTCGAAGAAGCTCTCCAGGAGCTCGGCGAAAGTCTCCTCGCCCAGCGCTTCCACCATTTCGGCGCGGCGCAGCATGAAGGCGTCGGCATCGACCGTGGGCGCGGCGCCCGGGACGAGCGGCAGGGGGCGATCCACGGTGGTCGCAAGCTTGCGGCAGCGGCCGATGATCTTGCGGAGCTGCTGCATCGTCACCGGCTTGCTCTGGAAGTCGGTCATGCCCGCCTCCGCGCACAGCCGCCTGTCGTCGTCGGAAGCGTTGGCGGTCAGTGCGACGATCGGCAGGTCTGCCGGCTTGCCGGGAATGGCGCGCATCCGCCGCGCAGCCTCGATGCCGTCCAGTCGCGGCATCTGCATGTCCATGAGCACCAGGTCGAACTCTTCCGCTTCGGCGATCTGCACGCCCTCCAGGCCGTCATTCGCAATGGTGACGTGCTGCCCGAGATGGCGCAGGAAGCCGGCCGCGACCTGCTGGTTGACAAGGTTGTCCTCGACCAGGAGAATCCGGAGCACCGGCAGGGCTTCCTCAACCTTTTCGCCGGAAGCCTCCTCGTCCATCGCGCGGGAAGCCGGGGCGACCGGCACCTCGAACCAGAAGGTGCTCCCCTCGCCCAGCTTGCTCTGGACGCCGATCTGTCCGCCCATAGCCTCGACGATCTGCTTGCAGATGGTCAGGCCGAGGCCGGTTCCGCCATATTCCCTGCCGATCGACGCATCGACCTGGGAGAACGGACGGAAGAGCTTGTCCATGCTGGACGGATCGATGCCGATGCCGGTGTCCGAGACCTCTCCCTGCAGAACGAGCCTGCCGCCGCTCGACTGTTCCGCGATCCGCAGCGTCACGGTCCCGTCCCTGGTGAACTTCACCGCATTGCTCAGCAGGTTGAGCATCACCTGCCGCAGCCGTGTCGGATCGGCTTCCACCTTGGGGGCGAGGAAGGTCCCGGGCAGGATGAGCTCCACGCGATTGCCGCGTTCGAGCGCCCTGTCGCGGATCATCTCCACCGTCGCTTCGGCGAGGGATTTGAGGTCGACGGGCCGAAGATCGATGTCGATCCTGTTATACTCGATCTTGGCGAAGTCGAGAATCTCGTTGATGGTTTCGAGGAGAGCCGCCCCCGAGCGGCGGATGGTCTGTACGCCCGGCTCGACCTCCGCCGGCAGGGGTGTCAGTTCGAGCAGTTCCGCCGTGCCGAGAATGGCATTGAGCGGCGTGCGGATCTCATGGCCCATGGTGGCCATGAACTGCGACTTTGCCCGGTTGCCCGCCTCCGCGGCCTGATAGGATTCGACGAGCTTGTTGCTGAGCTCTTCGAGGTCGAGAGCGGCGCGCTTCACCGACCGCAATTGCCGGCGCAGCGTGACGATGAGGAAAAGGACGCAGCATACCAGAAGAACGATCAGGCCGGCGGTCTTGACCTGCATGTCGAGCACTTCCGCGCGGTTCTCGGTCCGGGCGATGCTGACCGCGTTGTTGGTGTAAAGCAGCAGATCGTCCGTCTTCTCGACCGTCTGCTCGAGGATCCGGTCGATCCCGGCGAATGCCGTTTGGGAAACCGGCTTCCTGGCCTCGATCGCATCGAAGGTGTCGACGATACCGAAAACCGCCCGCCTGATCCCGGCGACCTTCTCATCCACGGCCTTGTCCAGCGCAAACTGGCTTTCGAAGTTCGTCTTCTCGAGGATCGCGATTCGCGAATAGAGGATGTCGTAGCGGGTCGCGAGGTTCCTGAGCGTCGCCTGCGGGAAATCGTTCTCCATCACGGAGAGATGAAGCGCCTCATGCAGGCGCCGCGCTTCCCGGTCGAGCTGGTAGACCGACCAGAGTGCATTTTCGCGAATCCCGCCCTGGAGGGTCGTGTATCGATTGGATATGTCCGCAAGCAGGAAGACGAGACCCAGCAGCAGGCCGACCGAAAACAACTGGAGCACAGCCGTGGTCTTGCTTGCCTTGCGGATCACGTCGCCGCTATGCCGGACCTTGGTTTTCACCGGGCGACCTCTATGGCCTTGATCTGCCAGACCGAGCGGGAGAAATACTTCTCGTTATAGAGGCCGGGATCCTTGTCGAAGGGATAGATGAGGAACAGGGGGCCCTTCTCGCGAATGGACATCGTTTCGCCGTTCATGCGCGTCGCAAGGATCGTGT
The DNA here is from genome assembly GCF_016839145.1 of Shinella sp. PSBB067. NCBI lineage: Bacteria > Pseudomonadati > Pseudomonadota > Alphaproteobacteria > Hyphomicrobiales > Rhizobiaceae > Shinella > Shinella sp. PSBB067. Next base: position 2,861,796 of record NZ_CP069303.1, read on the forward strand.
CGAGCAGGACCGCGTCGTCCATCGGGACGTCGGCCGCATAGTCATTGATCGCCCTGACCTTCATCGTCGTGCCGTGCGCACCGGCGGCCTCGATGACCGCCCGAAGGAGCGGACCGGAAAACTTGACCCGCCCTTCGGTCCAGGGGGTCTCCATTTCGCCCGATCGGCCGGCCAGCGCCTCCAGCATGGCAAGGTCGAACTGGGCGGTTCCATCGACATTGGGATGGTCGATGCGCTCCGCCGTGATCGTCAGGATGACGTCGCCGGTGGGCTTGTCGAGCGCCGCGGCGCCACCCGCCGATGTCAGGAGGGATACGGCAAGGGCCGATGCGAGAAACGAGTGTCGTAGGAAGGCCATGGGTGTCCTCTCGGGAAGAAGTCGGTTCGCTGTGCGCGGCATGCGCCTCTTCGAAAAGCGCTTCTGCAAGTCCGGACGCCCTGCGAGCTGCCATGACGGCAGGCTGAATGGCGCTCGGGCTTCCCCGAATGCGCGGCTCGATGAAGGCCGGTTCGATGGTTAACGATGCACAACCCACCAAATGCGGCGAAGGCCCGATAGCGGGCAGCGGCCGTCTTCTGGGCCGGCTTCATGCCGGCAGGAGCCTGTCTGGCCCGGATAATCCCAAAAATAGGATTGATGCGTTGATGAAGACTGAAAACCGATGGCTCAATTCGAAGCAATATGCGATTTTGCTGAAATAGATCGGTAAGCGCGGGCCGATACGAGAACGCGCGGATGTGAATACGATGTCCGGCGCCGCCTGCGGTCGTCGAAGCGGCCGCCCGATCGGGGCATGATCAATCGATCAGGCGCCTGCGGATCGCTTCGGCCACGGCTTGCGAACGATTGGTCGCACCGAGCTTCTTCACGGCCGCCTTGATGTAGGTGTTCACCGTATCGACCTGGTATTCCGTGACGGATGCGATTTCCTCGCTCGTCAGGCCGACGCTGGCATGGGCGAGGCAGGCGATCTCTCCCTTGGAAAGCCGCAGCTCCTGGGCCGCGAAACGTTCCATCAGCGGCCGCGTCACGACCGTGTGGATCGGCTCGGCAATGACCTCCAGGAAGGCAAGTTCATCGGCATCGAAGGGATCGTTGCGGGTGAAGCAAACCGCGCCATAGACGACGCCGCTGCGCTTGATGGGAAAGAGCGTCCGGTTGTGGACGCCGAACAGGTCGGCGAGATAGACGAGGCGCGCAGGCGGCGGCGAAACCGCATAGACATCCTTCTCCTCGGTCCTCGTGAAGGAGGTCTTCGCCGCGATCACGAAGGGGTCGGACTGCGAGAGGGCATCGGCGGCGTAGCTTTCCATGAAAGCGGGCGGCAGATCCGTGTCGATCGAATGCCCCTTCCCGAAGCGGTAGCCATCGACATCCAGGCCGCTGATGATGATGTAATCGAACGGGACGGAACGGCGGAACCGGTCGACGATCTCGTTGCGACCGAAATGACGGTGCACGGGCACGGACTGCAGGTCGCAGAAGTCGTCCAGGGCATTGGGCGCGACCATGGAAAGCGCGCTGATCGACATGCAAGCTCTCTATCTTTTTTGACGTCAGTCAAAACTGGAATGGGAATGTTACGTAAACGTTAACACACTTATCCAGAAAAGGCAGGAGAGATAGTTGCTTTGTCGATAGGTAAGGGGCAATGCGGCGATGCGCCGCCTCAGATCTCGATGACGAGACCGCGATGCCTCAGGGTCTCGTTGAACATGGCGAGCAGATGGTCGCGGGGGCCGAAGGCGTCGAGCAAGGCTTTCACCGTCACCTCCAGGCCATCGGGCGCGGTGATGCAATAGCCTTTCCCGACGGCAACGACCTCGCATTCCAGGGCAAGCAGGTCATCGACAAGACCGTCGACGGCTCTGCGGACGGACGCCAGATCGTCCATTTCAAGACAACAACCCGCCATCGAAGTCACGCTCGCTTCCGGTTCGTTTCCATCGCGCGCCAATCGCGCTGTTCCGATGCGGCCGATGTCACGATCAGTCCCCCGGGCAAAATCTGCATGTCGCAGAGGCCTTGCATGCCTTGCACGAGCAGAGCACGCGTTCCCGGAAGCCGATCCAGCGCCGGCAGCGCGGCGGCGGCCTGCGAGGGAAAGGAAGCCTGTTTTCCAGCGTGCTTGGAGAGATGGATGACGTTTGTCATCGGGAACGTCCTGAGAGAAGGCACGCGTCGCCGGATGCCGAAGTGCATGGCGCACGTCGGCTCCGGCTTTGGGTCGCCTCGTGTGGAAAGCGGATCGGGTAGGCCGAACCCGGCATCATGTCGGCTATGAGATCGATCCCTCATTCGGTACCGTCATTTATGGCATGGAAAAGTTTACGAACTCTGAAAAAACCACTTTCGGTTTCAATTTCTTGCCGTCTACGTGCAGATTTTGCGCAGCCGGCGTACGGCAAAACGAGCTCTGCGACGGCGGACGAGCTTCGGGCAAGCGAAGACGCCTAGACTGGGCTTTCGGAAACAACCGCCAGATGGACCATGCCGCACGCCGATTCGCTCGAGCTCGAATTTCGCCAACCCGAGGCCGCGCCCGTCACCAGCCGCTCCTCGCAGTGGCGCGGCGTGCAGGTCGAATTCTCGCGCCTGCGCCTGCCGGCCGAATACGAATTCGCCTGGAACGGGTCGACGCACTATCTCGCGCTGCACGACCTTATTCTGGCGGATGGCGAAATGCGCGTGGATGACCTTCCCCCCACCCCCGGCGGCGACCTGCGAAACAGGATGACCTTCGTTCCGGCGGCGTGCGGGCTGCGCGGATGGGCCAGGCCCGTACCGCGCCAGAACACGTTCACCGTGGTTTACTTCGATCCGGCCGTCCTCGAACAGGAACTGCAGGTCGAAGGCGCGGCGGCGGCGCCGCGCCCGCACATCTACTTCAACGAGCCGGATTTGCTGGCGACGATGAAAAAGCTCGAGGGCGCGATGTCCGGCGCGGATTCGGCCTCGACGCTCTATGCCGAGACGCTCGGGCTTGTCGCCGCGCTCGAAATGTTCCGCTTCCAGAGCGCACTGGAAAAACGACAGCCGCGACCCGGCACGCTCACCGCGGCACAGCAGCGTGTGGTGCAGGATTTCATCGAGGACAATCTGGGCACCGATTTCGGGCTGGACGCCCTTGCGTCCATCGCCGGCCTCAGCCGCTATCATTTCAGCCGCAGCTTCAAGGCAACGTTCGGAATGCCGCCCCACCGCTTCGTGACGGGACGCAGGATCGACAAGGCGCGCCAACTGCTGGCGCAGCCCCACATGTCGATCGCCGACATCGCATCGGGAACCGGGTTCAACAGCGTCGCCAATTTCAGCCGCACGTTCCGTGAACTGCACGGCATGACCCCGAGCGATTTCAGGCGCGGCGCGTAGTGCGCCGATCAGGGACGCCACAACCGTCGCCCGGGATTTCACCGCCTCACCGCCCGCCACGCAGCGCCACGTAGATCGCCGGAATGACCAGCACGGTCAGCAGGGTCGAGGAGGCAAGGCCGAAGAGCAGCGAGATGGCAAGGCCCTGGAAGATCGGGTCGGCCAGGATGACCGCCGCGCCGATCATCGCGGCGAGAGCGGTGAGCAGGATCGGCTTGAAGCGGATCGCACCGGCTTCGAGCAGCACCTCGACCAGCGGCCTCTCCGGCCCGCCGGAATGGCGGATGAAATCGACCAGCAGGATCGAGTTGCGCACGATGATGCCGGCGAGCGCGATGAAGCCGATCATCGAGGTCGCCGTGAAGGGCGCGGCGAACAGCCAGTGCCCGAGCATGATGCCGATGAAGGTGAGCGGAATCGGCGTGAGGATGACCAGCGGCAGCCGGAACGAACCGAACTGGGCGACCACGAGGATGTAGATGCCGAGGATCGCCACCATGAAGGCCCCGCCCATGTCGCGGAACGTGACCCAGGTCACCTCCCATTCACCGTCCCATAGCAGCGTCGGGCGGCTCTCGTCGTCCGGCTGGCCGTGCAGCGCGATTTCCGGCTTCGGAAGGTCGCCCCAGTCTGCCTTTTTGATGGCGTCGTTCACGGCAAGCATGCCGTAGATCGGCGCCTCGTAGGCGCCGGCAAGCTCGGCCATGACCATTTCGGCCGAGCGGCCGTTATGCCGGAAGATCGGGTAGGACGCCGGCTGCTGGAGGACGGAGACCACGTCGCCGAGCTCCACCACGCCGCGCCCGCCCGGCAGCCCGTTGGCCGGAACCGGCGTGGTGAGCGCGCGTTCGTCGAGCACTTTGCCGCCCTTCGGCAGGGCGATGCGGATCGGGATCGGCTGGCGCCCGCCGCCGCGATGCGAATAGCCGACGGTCGCGCCGCCATAGAGATAGCGCAGCGTGTCGTGCACGTCGGACTGTTCCACCCGGTAATATTCGAGATTGTCCTGGTCGATGGCGATGCGCATGCGCTGCGGCTGGTTGTGATAGCTGTCGTCGACATCGACGATGAACGGCACGCTCTGGAACGCCTCCCGCACCTTGCCGGCGACGGCACGGCGCGTTTCGGCGTCCGGCCCGTAGATCTCGGCGAGAAGCGTGCCCAGCACCGGCGGCCCCGGCGGCGGCTCGACGACCTTCGTCACGGTGCCGTGCGGCAGTTCCAGGCTTTCGAGGCGCTTGCGGATATCGAGCGCGATGGCATGGCTTGCGCGCGCGCGCTCGCCCTTGGCGAGCAGGTTGACGACGATGTCGCCCTGCTGCGGCTCGGCGCGCAGGTAGTAGTGCCGCACCAGACCGTTGAAATCGAAGGGGGCGGCGGTGCCGGCATAGGTCTGGAAGGAGACGATCTCCGGCACGTCGCGCAGCCGCTCCACCATCTGCTGCAACGCCCGGTCCGTGTCCTCGACCGAGGCGCCCCTGGGCAGGTCGAGCACGACCTGCAGGTTGGCCTTGTTGTCGAAGGGCAGGAGCTTCACCGTGACGTGCTTGGTATAGAGCAGCGTGAGCGAGGCGAGCGTGGCGATGCCGACGATCAAGAGGAAGGACCAGGCCCGCGCCCGGCTTTTCAGGACCGGACGGGCAACGGCGCTGTAAAGGCGCCCGAGGCGCCCGCCGTCGGCCGCCCCGCCGGCATGGCCGCCCGCGCCGTCCTTGCGCCCGAGCTTCATCATCAGCCAGGGCGTCAGCATGACGGCGACGAAGAACGAGAACAGCATGGCGGCCGAGGCGTTGGCCGGGATCGGGCTCATGTAAGGGCCCATCATGCCGGACACGAAGAGCATGGGCAGGAGCGCGGCCACCACCGTCAGCGTCGCCACGATGGTGGGATTGCCGACCTCGGCGACCGCGTCGACGGCGGCCGCGACGCGCGGTCGGCCGTCATGCATGGCCCAGTGCCGGGCGATGTTCTCGATGACGACGATGGCGTCGTCGACAAGGATGCCGATCGAGAAGATCAGCGCGAACAGGCTGACGCGGTTCAGCGTGTAGCCCATGATCCAGGACGCAAACAGCGTGAGCAGGATGGTGATGGGGATGACGACCGCCACCACCATGGCCTCGCGCCAGCCGATGGCGAAGGCCACCAGCGCAACGATGGATACCGTGGCGAGGCCGAGATGGAACAGAAGCTCGTTGGCCTTCTCGTTCGCGGTCTCGCCGTAGTCCCGCGTGACCGTCATCTCGACGTCCTTCGGGAAGATCTGGCCGCGGATCTGCTCCAGGCGCTTGACGATGTCGTCGGCGATGACGACGGCATTGGTGCCCGGGCGCTTTGCCACCGCCAGGGAGACCGCCGGCGCCCGCTGCAACCCGTCCGCCGTACGGCGGATGTCGGTGACGCGGCTTTCGGCCGGCGATGTCGCCAGCACGGTCCTGGCGACGTCGCGCACATAGACGGGCCGCCCGTCGCGCGCGGTGAGGAGGATGTTGCCGATCTCGGAGAGTTCCTGCAGCGTCCGGCCGGCGACCACCGCGCGCTGCTCGCCGGCCTGGCGCACAGTGCCGACGCGGAAGGAGCGGTTCGCACCCTCGATCTTGGCCGCAAGCTGCTGGAGCGTGATGCCGTAGAGCGAGAGCCGTTCCGGATCGGGCTCGACCTCGAACTGCTCGGGCTGCTCGCCGACGAGATAGGTCAGGCCGATGTCCGGAAGCTTGGCGACCTCGACCTGCAATTCGCGCGCAAGCCGCGTCAGGCCGTTCGCCGTCCAGCGCTCGGCGCTGTCAGGCGTCGGCCGGAGCGTGACGACGACGATCGCCACGTCGTCGATGCCGCGCCCGACGATCAGCGGTTCGGGAATGCCGACCGGGATGCGGTCCATGTTGGCGCGGATCTTCTCGTGCACCCTGAGGATGGCGGCGTCGGCATTCGTGCCGACCTTGAAGCGCGCCGTCACCAGCGCCCCGTCGTCCTCGGTCTGGGAATAGACGTGCTCGACGCCGTCGATCCCCTTGACGATCGTCTCCAGCGGTTCGGTGACGAGCTTGACCGCATCCTCCGCCCTGAGGCCGTTGGCCTCGACGCGGATGTCGACCATCGGCACTGAGATCTGCGGCTCCTCCTCGCGCGGCAGGGAGACGAGCGCGATGAGGCCGAGTGCGAAAGCGGCGAGAAGGAAGAGCGGCGTCAGCGCGGAGGCGATGAAGGCGCGCGTCAGGCGGCCGGCGATGCCAAGATCGGGAATGGACGGCTTCATGGCAGCACGATCCGGTCGCCATCGTGAAGGCCGGTGAGGATCTCGATGCGCGGCTCGCCGCCGTCCTCGAAGCGCTCGCCGGGAATGACGGCGACGTCGGCCTCCCCCGATGCGTCGGCTAGGCGCACATAATCGATGCCGTGCAGCGTGCGCACCGCGTCCGGCGGCACGGCAAGCACCGAGCGCCTGCCGACCGGGATCGACACGAGCGTGCGTTCGTTGACGAAATAATCGCCGATGCCGGCGACCTCCACATCGGCAATGACGCGCCCGTCGACGATCTCGGGATAGACCTTGACGATGCGGCCGCGATGCGCCGGGGCGGATCGGTCCGCCGCCTGCGTCAGGCCGCGCGCGCCGACCACGACATCGGCGCCCTCCACGATCTCGGCGGCGTGGCGCTCGGGCAGCGACAGGCGCAGGTAATAGGGCCCGGGTGCGATGCGGGCGATCTCCTCGCCCGGCAGCACCACCGAGCCGGGTGTCACCGGCACGGTCAGCACGCGGCCCGAGGCGGGTGCGACGACCGTGCCCTCGCGGGTGCTCTGCTCGATGACGGTCCGTTCGGCCCGTGCCGCCGCGACCTGGTTGACCGCGACTTCGAGCTGCATCTTCGCCTGGTCGAGATTGGCCTGCGTGCCGGAACCGCTTGCCCTGAGCTGCTGCGCCCTTTCGAGCTGGAGACGGGCATTGTCGAGCTGGGAGCCGAGCGCATCGATCCGCGCCTGCGCGGCGTCGAGCTGGAGCGCCAGCTTGTCGTCGACGATGACGGCGATGGTGTCGCCCTCCTTGACCTCGTCGCCCTGGCTGACGCGCAGCGCGCGCACCGTGCCGCCGATCCGCACGCGCGCCGGCACCACGATGCGGCTCTCGACCTGGCCGAACACGGCCTTCATGTCCGGGACGGTCGTCGCCCTGACGAGGAATTCGGCGGCACTGGCGTAAGGCCCCGGCACGGCCAGGACGAGAACGAGGAGCGCCCCCGGGAGACGCGGGAGGTATCGATGCATGAAGGACTGTACTTTCTTGCTACTTGAACGCGACGCCCGCCGGGCAGCCGAGCTTGCGGAAGAAGATCGCGGCGGGGCAGAACCCGGTGAACGAGGCCTGGATCAGGTTGAAGCCGACGAAGACGTTCAGCAGATACCACCAGGGCGAGACGTAGAAGCCGAGCGCCAGGGATAGCAGAACCATGAAGCCGGCAAACAGCAGCACGGCGCGATCGATCGTCATCTTGAATACTCCTTGCGTTGAGGACCCGGACTATCCCGTGGTCTCGATGTGGATGTCCTTGAGCTTCCTGATGCCGAGCATGTCGAGCACGAGGTTCTCGTAGAAGGTCTCGGCCTTGCCCTGGCGCACCTTGCGCAGGAAGTACTTCTCGAAACCCACCTTTGCGGCGTGGACCCATTTGCCCTGCGCGGACCAGTTGACGTTGCGCGGCGGGATCTGCGGCTGGGCGACGAAGGCGATGCCCCCGTCGCCGAAATCGGCAAGGCAGACCGCGTTCCAGCTCGCGACCGCCCGCGGCTCCTCGCCCTTCAGCAGCGCGGCGATGTTCTCGGCCGTCGCCGTCACCATGGATTCGATCATGAAGCCGGTCTTCGGCACGCCGACGGCCAGCGGCGTCTTGCCGACGGGCGCGATGGCGACACCGACGCCGACGCCGAAGACATTGGGGAAGGCGGGATTGCGCTGGTGCCTGTCGATGACGATGAAGCCGCGCGGATTGGCAAGCCCCTCGATGCCGGCGACAGCCGGCACGCCGCGGAAGGCCGGCAGCATCATCGAGAAGGCGAAGGGCAGCTCGTGCGTCGCCTTGAGCGCGCCGACGTCATCCACCTCCTCGGCGGTCAGCATGCCGGCCTCGACCTTTGTCGTGCGGGCATTGGTGATCCACTTGATGTGACGCTCGCGCAGCGCGCTTTCCAGCAGACCCTTCGTGTCGCCGACGCCGTCGAGCCCGAGATGCCCGATATAGGGTTCGGGCGTGACGAAGGTCATCGGCACGCGATCCCTTATCCGCGCGTTGCGAAGGGCCGTATCGAGAATGAAGGCGAACTCATAGGCGGGGCCGTAGCAGGAAGCGCCTTGCACCGCGCCGACGACGACCGGCCCCGGCGCCTTGACGAGCGCGTCGAACGCGGCCTTCGCCCGGACGGCATGGTCGACATGACAGATGGATTGCGTGTGGCCGTCGGGACCGAGGCCCGGCACCTCGTCGAAGGCGAGGTCGGGACCGGTGGCGATGATGAGGTAATCGTAGTCGAGGGTGGAGCCGTCGTTGAGTTCGACGCGGTTCTCGCCGGGATGCACGCGGCGCGCGCCTTCGGGCCTCAGCGCAATGCCGTGCTGCTTGAGGATCGGGACGAGGTCGACGGTGATGTCTTCCGGCTGGCGCCAGCCGACCGCCACCCAGGGATTGGAGGGAACGAAGGAATAGCTCGAGCCGAGATTGACGACGGTGAGACGATCGTCACGCTGGAGCTTGCGTTTCATCTCGTAGGCCATGATGATTCCGCCGAGGCCTGCACCGAGTACGACGATATGGGTCATGGCTTTCACTCCGTTGTGATTGTAGCCTGTCCGCCCGATTGCGGGAGACCGGAGGCCACCCCGTTCGGTGGTTTTGCGGCCCCGTCACTTGCATGTAACATTCAAAGATTATAAATTCAAGAACATGAATGTAGAAGAAATGATCCCGGCAGCCGAAAAGGCTGCAGACCTGATGCGCAGCCTCTCGCACCCGCAGCGGCTGCTCGTCCTGTGCGCCCTTGTCGATGGCGAGCGGTCGGTCGCCGACCTGAGGCAGGCGCTTGCCATCGAGCAGGTGCCGATGTCGCAGCAGCTCATGCGGTTACGAGCGGACGGGCTGGTCGAGGCCCGCCGCGAGGGCACGACCGTCTACTACTCGATCGTCCGGCCGGAGATCCGCGCCGTCGTCCAGACGCTCCACGACGCATTCTGCCCACCGGTCCGCGACAGACCGCAGCAAGGCGAGATGTCGGCCGGGTGAAGACGCCGCCGACGGTGTCGTCATCGGCAACGATGTGGAACGGGCGGATTTGCTCGCACCGGCCTCAGTGCGCCCGCGCGACGCGGCGACCAGGTTGCGCCGATAGAAAATATCGGCCGTCCCGCCTGCCGCCGGAAATAGTGCCGCATTGAGAGAAGCCTTATGCGGCCTCGGAGAGCTGCGCGAGGTGTCCCATGAAATCGACGCCTTCGCCGCCGGCGTTGACCGTGTCGAAATAATCATGCCAGCCCGATTGGGCGATCCCCGAGATCAGGGCTTCCAGCCCCGCATCGTCAAGGCAGCGCCATATGGCGAAGAAGGCATGTTCCGACGAATGCAGCCTCGATCGATCGACCTTGCCGAGCGCGAGTGCTTCGACGCCGAGCGCCGCAAGGGCCGGCATCGACGACCCCACGCCGGCAAAGAAGCGCTGGCGCCGCTCTTCCGGAAGATCGAGCCAGGCCTGTTTCGGGGTATAGAGTTCGGCAAGGTAATGAGCCATGTCTTTGCTTTCCTATTGCTGTCAGGTCTCGGGATGGATCGACCTCAGCGCACGCTTGCAGATGCGTGCGGTTTCAGGCGTGCCGCTTTCGGCTATCCAGCGCGCGCACAGGGCCTCAACCCAATCGGGATTGTCCTTGCCGGCGTCATTCAGCCAGTTGGCGATGGAATCCTGCACATAGACGGCCGGATCGGCGCGCAACGGCTCAAGGACGGGAAGCGCGATTTCGGGATGTTTCTTCAAAGCACCGATATGGGCGCACCAGACGCCGCGCGGACGAATCGCCTCCGAAGCGAAGCGGCGAAGGCGCTCGGACGGGTCGGCCGCCCATTCCGAAAGCAAGGCAACGGCTGGTTCCAGCTCTGCGGAAAGATGCGGGCGAACCGCCATCCACGACCATTCGCGCACCCCGAAATGAGGATCGTCGGCATAGGGCCGGATCGCGTCGAGACGCGCAGGCAGATCCATGTCCTCGGCGAGACCGATCACGAAGCAGACCCAGCCCCGTGCCGTATCGGACGGGTGATGCGCAAGCCGCCCAAGAGCCGAAGGTCCGAGCCGATTGCCGATCACGCGTGCTGCAATCGACATGCGCTTCAGGATGCCGGTCGATGCGCTGCTCCTGATCTCGGCGAGGGCGTCGTCGCCGATCTCCGGCAGGATGCTTCCCATAAGCGCTGCGAAATCGACCGCCAGGCATTCCGCAAGCGTCGCGGCCTCCGCACCGGAATTGAGCTGTGCAATGCGTTGCGGGGGAATGTCCCTGACGCGGCGTCCTTTGGACTTGTCGCCGCTCATGGATGCACATCCGACACGTCAGGCTCCCAGCCGGCACCGAGGTTGCTCCAGATACGTTGCAGGAAGCCGTTGAGCATGTCGCGCTCCCCGGACGTGAAGCCGGCGAAGAGGGTCGCGACCCAGGCGGCATGTTCGTCGAACAATGCACGGGCGGTCTTCTGTCCGAGGTCGGTCAGCACGACAGCAATCTTGCGCCGGTCTTCAAGGCCGGAGCGGCGGGCGATGAAGCCATCGCGCTCGAGGCCGTCGAGAAGGCCGGTAATCGTCGCCCGCGTCACGCCGGCACGCTCGGCCAGCTCATGCGGGAACAGGCCGTCCGCCTGGCCATGGAGGAGAAACAGGAGGACGAACTTGCCTTCGGACAGGCGATGGGGGGCAAGCCGTGCGGCGCAGTCCCTGTCGATGGCGCCGGCCAACGCGAGCAGCTCGAAGCAGGCACGCAGGTTGTCGACCGACACGACGCCACGCCGCTCGGCTTCCTCCAGCAAGGCCAGATGTTTTTGTTCCAGGATTCTCATATGGCGACGTATAATAAGGCGCCTAATCAGAGTCAACCAGGCACGCTCATGATAACGTCCCCACCCCCCTACCGCTCGACGGCACGAAAGGGATGCGGTCGACGCCGTCCTTGGCTCGGAGCGCTCGTGAACTGTAACGGCAACTTGCGGCAGATGCTGGCGATGTCGGGATGCATGTCCGGCACGCCGGCCCTCGTCCGGCAATACCTTCGCTCAACCGCCTGTTCACCGAAGGACCGGAGCAACTACGATCGCCTGGAAAGCGCCCCGGCACCGGTTCTGCCATACGTCATAGCTGGATCGTCGCATGGCCGACACGCGCGTCGCTCGGTGACGATGGCAATCGATGCGCCGTCCCGATGACGCTGAGCGATCCTCGGGTCACCGCCGTTCCCGACAGATGTCCAATGTGATCTCACGCAGCTTTTTGGCGAGGAGACGGCCATTGTCGGCGCGCCAATGAATCGAGTAGGGCAAATCGGGAACGTCCAGCAGGCTTTCGACCGTAAGCCGGACCAACTGCCCCTCCCTAATGTAGCGCTCCACAAATGGTCCGGCCAGGAGCGCCACGCCGAGCCCGGCAATCGTCGCTGCCGCAACCGCCTCCGGACTGTTCGATGCCAGGACGCGTCGAAAACGCAGGCCATGACGGGCGCTCAGGTTCTGCAGTTGGAGAGTGCTGCCCGCCTTGGACGACATCGAAATGACCGGGTGGGCCTGCAGTTCCTCGGCCAGGATCGGCCCGTCTGACGCAATCAGCCCGGGCGCCGCAACCCAGAACAGCGGAACATGGCAGAACGTCTCGCTCATTATGCCGGGATCGACGGAGAAGCCCGGGGCCAGCGCGAACTCTGTCTCGCCCTTCTCGACATCTTCCAGGAGTTCCTTGGTGACCGCCACCCGAGGCTCCAGAACGACCTCCGGGAACGCGCTGCGGATCATGGCGACGATGGCCGGCAGGTAGCGCATCGCCATCAGTTCGCTGACACCGAACCGGCAGACGCCGTGAAGGGCGGCCGGTCCGCGGGCGGCCATGATGATTTCGTCGCGCAGCGAAAGAAGCTGCTCCGCTTTCGACAGGATGTTCTCGCCCGCCTCCGTGATCCTGGCACGCGGGCCGCTGCGGTCGAAAAGCGGAATGCCGATCTCGATTTCCAAATCCTGAATGCGCTTGGACAGCGCCGATTGCGTCATAAACAATCGCTCGGCCGCCAATGCGAAACTGCCCAGAATCGCGGACCAGTAAAATGCTTCGAGCTGCTTCAGGGTCACGGCGTCTCTCCTCCGCGACAAGCTATAGCGTCCTCCGCTCGGGGCCAAGCATCACAGCTTCATCACGAATGGCGGGGGACCGTCGGCGCCCATGTCAATCCACACGGATTTCATTTGCAGGAATTGCAGGATCGCGGCCCGGCCGCCCTCCCGTCCCAGGCCGGATTTCTTGAAGCCGCCAAAGGGCGCCATCGGGCCCGAGGTACGGTATGTGTTGATCCATACCGTACCCGCCTCCAGCTCGGCAGCCATGCGATGGGCACGGTTGAGATCGCGGGTCCACACCCCGGCAGCCAGCCCATAGTCGGTGTCATTGGCAAGCGACAGCGCCTCCTCCTCTGTGTCGAAGGGGAGCACGGCAAGCACGGGGCCGAACACCTCCTGCTGCGCGAGCCTCATGTCCGGCCGCACGTCGCCGAATATCGTGGGCTGCACGAACCAGCCCTGGTCGCAAATCCCGCCGACAGCGCGTCCCCCACCGAGCAGAACGCTGGCCCCGGCGGCCTTGGCGTCTTCTATATGCCGCAGGATCTTGCCCATCTGCGCCTCGGTGGTAACCGGCCCCACCTGGGTCGTCGCCTCCATCGGATCGCCGATGCGCGCGCTGCGCGCCAGCGCGACCACTTTTTCGATCACTTCCTGCGCGATCGAGCGGTGTACAAGCAGGCGCGAGCCCGCCACGCAGGTCTGTCCGGTAGCCGCGAAAATTCCGCCGACGATGCCGTTGACCGCGCGCGCAATATCGGCGTCTTCGAAGACAATATTGGCGCTCTTCCCGCCGAGTTCCAGCGTCAGCGGAATCAGGCGCCGGCCTGCGGTTTCCGCGATCGCCATCCCGGCAACTTCTCCACCGGTGAAAGCGACCGCCCGCACCAGCGGATGCTCCACCAGGGCCGCGCCGACATCCGGCCCGTTGCCGGTGACGGCGTTCACGACACCGGGAGGAAAGCCCGCCTCACGCACCAGTTCCAGAAACGGTGCAATTGAGGTCGACGTGAATTCTGACGGCTTGATCACCACGGTGTTGCCGGCCGCCAGCGCCGGCGCAAGCTTCCATGCCGTCAACAGAAGCGGTGAATTCCACGGCACGATCGCCGCCACCACGCCGAGCGGTTCCAGCCGGGTGAATGCCATCATGTCTTTCTTGTCCGCCGGCAGGACTGCGCCCTCCACCTTGTCCGCCAGCCCGGCATAATAGCGATACCAGCGCGGCATATAGGCCATCTGGCCTCTCATCTCGGCCAGCAGCTTGCCGTTGTCGCGAGTCTCGGCAACAGCCAGATCTTCCGTCCGGGCGGCTATCAGGTCGGCCAGCCGGTTCAGCAGCAGCCCGCGGTCGGATGCACTCATGCCCCGCCATTCGGGGTCGCGAAAAGCGCGATGCGCCGATTGAACCGCACGGTCCACATCGTCCGCGCTCCCGGCGGCCACTTCAGCCCAGGGCACGCCGCGCGACGGATCGTCCGAGGTGAACCAGCGACCCGAAATGGCGTCCGTGAACTTGTTGTCGATGAACATACCGAAACGGGGGAAATCAGGCATCTGCAACTCCAATCCTGGTGCGGGTTGCGGCGTCCCGCCCCGCCATGAAACCGAAAACGAGGGCAACCCGTACGATCGAAGGGCCAGCGAACGACAAACCCGTGCGCGGCATGGCGCGGCCCTCCACGACTGCCTGACCGTCAAGCCGCAGAGCAAGTCTGTGGCTGGAGTCGGACGATAGGCGTTTGCGAAGCGCTCCGTGTAGCGAATTTTTTTCCAGCGCCATCTGTCGGATTGCGACAGGCGCGACTGCTGCCGCCGCGAAAAATCCGAAAGGCGCACCTTCACTTTTTTTCGCTTTTGAAATCTGCCCCCATCGATAATTGTCATGGCGAGGCCGATTGGGAGGACGAAGCCCATCCAGACGCGGCCTTTACCGTCTAACTGCAATGCGGCCCGGACAATATGGGGCGTTGAGGACCGTCATCGACAGGGGGCAATACATGAAAAACCGCAGCGATGTGAGCGAGAGGGATGCTGCATATCATCTGCATCCCTATTCGAACTTGCGGCAGATCGAGACGGAAGGCCCGCTGGTAATGACCCGGGGCGATGGAATCCGGGTCTTCGACGAAAACGGCAAGGCATATATCGAGGCCATGTCCGGGCTATGGTGTGCCGGCCTTGGATTTTCTGAACGGCGGCTTGCCGATGCCGCCTACCGCCAGATGCTGGAACTGCCGTATTATCATTCCTTCAACAACCGCGTCCCCTCCGTTGTGGCGGAGTTGGCGGCCGAGCTGATCGCTTGGGCGCCGGTACCGATGGGGCGGGTTCTGTTTGCGAATTCAGGCTCGGAATCCAATGATGCAGCCTGGAAGATCGTGCATTACATCAACAACGTGCGCGGAAAGCCGCGCAAGAAGAAGTTCATCGCCCGCGAGCGCAGCTATCACGGCACCACCGCGGTGGCTTCGGCCCTGTCCGGCCTCGAAGGCGGCAAGGCGATTTTTGACCTGCCGATCGGAGGCGTCCTGCGTGTCTCGGCGCCGCATTACTATGGCGGTGCCCGTCCGGGTGAAAGTGAAGCAGAGTTCACCGACCGGCTGGTGAACGAGCTCGACGAGCTGATCCGGCAGGAAGGAGCCGACACCATTGCCGCGTTCATTGCCGAGCCGGTAACGGGCGGCGGCGGCGTCATCATACCGCCCGAGGGATATTATCCCCGCATACAGGAATTGCTGAAGGCAAACGACATCCTTTTCATCGCCGACGAGGTGATCTCGGGCTTCGGTCGTCTGGGCGAGCCGTTCGGCACCCAGGTATTCGGGCTGACCCCGGACATCATAACCGTTGCCAAGATGCTCTCCTCTGCCTACGCGCCGATCTCGGCATTGTACCTTTCCGAGGAGATTTGCGCGTCCCTGACGGAAGGTAGCGACAGGATGGGCTACTTCGGTCATGGCTATACCTATTCCGGCCATCCCGTCTCGGCGGCAGTGGCGCTCGAAGTGTTGCGCATCTACAAAGAGGACGCGATCATGGATCATGTGCGCCGCGTCGGCGCGCATTTTCAGGCCGGGCTGCGCCGGCTGGGCGCGCATCCGCTTGTGGGCGAGGCAAGGGGCATCGGACTGGTCGGTGCACTGGAACTGGCCGATGACAAAGCGGCCCGCAGACCTTTCGAACCCGGGCGCGGCGTCGGTGCATATTTCCTGCGCCGGGTCATGGAGCGGGGAGTGATCCTGCGCAATATCCCCGGCGATATCATCGCCTTTTCCCCACCCCTCATCACAACCGAAGCGGAAATCGACGAGATTCTGGCGGCGACCGAAGCGTCGCTCGACGACACGATCAACTGGCTTCAAGGCCAACGGTGAAGCGGCAAGAAGCCGACAGGGAACAGGCGAGCGATGAGTTTCATAACATTCCAGTCCATTCGAAAGGCCTATGGAAGCGGAGCCAATCCGATTGTCGCCGTGGAGAAGCTCGACCTGACCATCGAACAGGGCGAGTTCATGACGTTTCTCGGCCCCTCCGGCTCGGGCAAGACGACGACGCTGATGATGCTGGCAGGGTTCGAGCAGCCGACTTCCGGGGCGATCCTGCTCGAGAAAACCCATATCGAGAAACTGCCGGCCTATGCCCGCAACATGGGCGTGGTGTTCCAGAGCTATTCCCTCTTTCCCCACATGACGGTGGCGCAGAACGTCGCCTTTCCGCTGGAAATGCGCAAGGTTCAGGGCACGCAGATCAGGGAGCGGGTTTCGGCGGCCCTGGCAAAGGTGAAGCTCGCCGGACATGCCGACCGTCGGCCCGCGCAGCTTTCCGGCGGCGAACAGCAGCGTGTCGCTCTCGCAAGGGCCCTTGTTTTCGAGCCGCGCCTTGTGCTCATGGACGAGCCGCTTTCGGCGCTGGACAAGAACCTGCGCGAGGAACTGCAGTTGGAGATTCGACGGCTGCACCGGGAGCTCGGCGTGACCATGGTGTTCGTGACGCACGACCAGTCCGAGGCGATGACCCTGTCGGATCGCGTGACCGTCTTCAACCGCGGCCGGATCGCGCAGCTCGGCAAGCCCGCGGCGCTTTACGATGCCCCCGAGAATGTCTTCGTCGCGGGCTTCATCGGCGACAACAATCGCGCCGGAGGGCTCGTTGCGGAGATCGCTGCCGATGGGCATTCGGCGAGCCTGCGTTCAGGCAGCGCAGTGCTGCGGGGCAAGGCGCATCCCGGAAAATTGACGGCGGGCGGCGCGGGAATCCTCTGCGTGCGGCCGGAAGCTCTGGTGCTGCTCGTGCGGAATGCGGCGACCGGGTGTGACAATAACGTGCCGGCGACGGTTACGGACATGATTCATCAGGGCGACCATTGGCGCATCCAGCTCCAGACCACGGCAGTGGCCGCAGACGGAGGTTGGACGGCGAAGTGCCGGCCCGAGCAAATTCCCGACGGGCTGCAAATCGGCGGCCCCGTAACGATCGGATTCAACTCGAGGGATGCTTGGGTTCTCGATCTGGGTGAATGACCACAAAAGGGGAGTAAGGAACATGAGCAGACATAAATGGAAAACTGCCGGCTTCATTTCGCTGGTTATGGCATCCGCGTTCGGACCGGCCATCGTGCAGGCCCGCGATCTGACCGTCGTCTCCTGGGGAGGGGAATACCAGGACGCGCAACGCAAGTACATGTTCGGCCCGTTCACCGCCGAGACCGACATTCCGCTCGTCGACGAGTACTGGGAAGGCGGCATCGGCAACTTGCGCACCCGCATCCGCAGCGGCAACAACACCTGGGATGTCGTGCAGGTCGAGGCTGAAGAAGCCGCTATCGGGTGCGAGGAAGGCCTCTTCGAACGGATCGACCTGAGCATGGTCGGCGGCGCTGACCGTTTCCTGCCGGGCACCACCCGTGAATGCAGCGTCGGCGCGGTCATCTACAACGTCGTTCTCGCATATGACGCATCCAAGGAAGGCAAAAAGCCCGAAAGCTGGGCCGACTTCTTCGATGTCAAGACGTTTCCCGGCAAGCGCGCGGTACGCAACGGTCCCAAATGGAATCTGGAGATAGCGCTTCTTGCCGACGGCGTTCCGCCTGACCAGCTATACAAGGTGCTTTCCACGCCCGAAGGTGTCGACCGCGCCTTTGCAAAGTTCGATTCCATCAAGTCGGACCTGCTTTTCTGGAAGTCGGGTGCGCAACCGAAGCAGATGCTGGCTGCCGGCGACGTGGTTATGAGCACCACCTTCAACTCTCGCATTACGGCTTCGAACGAGAATGACGGGACCAATTTCGGCATCGTCTGGAATGGCTCGATCTTCACGATGGACAGTTGGGTCGTCATGAAAGGCACCCCCATGCTGGCGGAAAGCCTGAAGCTGATCGAGTTCATGACGCGCGCCAAGGAGCAGGCGGCGATTGTTCCGTTGAATCGCTCCGGCCCCACCAACAAGAGCGCGATCGCGGAAATCCCGTCGCGATACCTGGCGGACCTGCCGTCCAATCCGGCCAACCTGGAGGTGTCGGTGCCGGACGACCCCGAGTTCTGGATCGACAATTTCGACGACCTCAACGAACGCTGGTCCGCCTGGGCCGGAAACAACTGATCCCGGAGCTGGACCATGGCGCGCTATCGCAAGACATTCTTCCTGATGCCGCTGATCGGCTTTTTGCTGATATTCTTCGTGGTGCCCATGGTCTGGTTTCTTTCTTATGCGGTGCGCGAGACCGAAGTTCCTCGCGCGCTGCCGCGGACGCTGGAGGCGCTCTCCCACTGGCAGCAGGACCAGCCGGTGCCCGAGACCGCCTTTGCCGCACTTGCAGGGGACATGATTGAAGCCGCGAATTCCGGGAGCATGGCCGATGCGGCCCGGCGGCTGAACTACGAGCTGACGGGCGTACGGTCCGCGCTCTCGAAAGCCTCTCGCGTGGTGCGACGCGCCGGCGCGGGCACGGACTTCGATATTGACTTCTTCAACGCGATCGATCCGGTTCTGACCTCGCCCGCATTCTTCGCGGTGGTCAAGCGCGCCGGAAACGCGATGTCGGACCACTACTTGCTGGCCGCAGTCGATTTGCAGCGCACACCGGCCGGCGCCGTCGTTCGGGCACCGCAGGAGAACCGCCTCTATTTGACCGTCCTTTGGCGCACCCTGGAAATCGCATGCATGGTCACATTGGCCTGCCTGTTCCTCGGCTTTCCCGTCGCTGTCCTTCTGACCACGAGCAGCGAGAAGGTGGCCGATACCATCCTGGTCCTGGTGATGTTGCCGTTCTGGACCTCGTTGCTGGTGCGAACGACCGCCTGGATCGTGCTCCTGCAGAAGGAGGGGATCATCAACGGGGTCCTGTTGTCGCTCGGCTTGATCGCAGAGCCCTTGACGATGATCTTCAACAGGACCGGTGTGGTCATCGCGATGACCCATGTGCTGCTGCCGTTCATGATCCTGCCGCTCTACGGCACTCTGAAGGCCATTCCGCGTGGATACATGCGCGCCGCCGCGAGCCTTGGGGCCCGCCCGTTCACCGCGTTTCACCGGGTCTATCTGCCGCTGGCCGCACCGGGGATCGCGGCAGGCTGCATCATGGTGTTTATCCTGTCGGTCGGATACTACGTGACCCCCGCTCTGGTCGGCGGACCTTCGGACCAGATGTTGTCTGCCTTCGTCGCGAACTACACGACGGGAACCGGCAACTGGGGCCTCGCCTCCGCGCTCGGCCTGATCCTTCTAATCGTAACGATCATCCTTTACCTGCTTGCCCAGAGACTTTCCGGCGGGCGGGCCATCTCGCTGGGATAGAGCTATGAATCCGTGGCGTATCGTCTTCCATTTGCTTTCCGCGGCTGCGCTGCTTTTCCTGATAGCGCCGATCCTCGCCGTGATCCCGCTTTCCTTCTCGTCGAACAGCATTCTCAGCTATCCGATGCCGGGACTGTCACTGCGCTGGTATGAGAGCATTGCCTCCTCATCCAGATGGTATGTTGCACTCGCGAACTCGATGATCATCGGGATCAGCGCCACGGCCATTTCGGTCGTCTTGGGCACAATGGCCTCCTTCGGGCTTGCGCGGCGATCCGGCCCGGTGGCAGCGGCAATGCGCGTGCTCATCCTGTCGCCCATGATCGTGCCGATCGTCCTGGTAGCCGTCGCGCTCTACCTGTTTCTGGCGCCGTTGCAGCTTACCAACACCATGACCGGGATGATCCTGGCCCATACGGTCATAGCCGTGCCCTTTGTCGTCATTCCGGTTTTGACAGCGATCGAGCAACTGGACGGAAACATGATCCGGGCGGCCGCATCGTGCGGCGCGCGCCCGTGGACTGCATTCCGGCGTGTGACAGTGCCTTCGATTGCGCCGTCCTTGGCATCGGGCGCGCTCTTCGCCTTTGCCGCCTCCTTCGATGACGTGGTCATCGCGCTTTTTGTTGCAGGCCCAAACCAGCGCACGCTTCCGCGTGAGATGTACTCCAGCCTGCGTGAAACGATCTCGCCGGAACTGATCGCTGTCGCGACGATAATGATGATTTTCTCAACCGCGCTTTTTCTGCTGATGCAGAACCTGCAGCGCCGGCGGCGGCGAATGCTGCAATCGGCCGCCCGCAGCTAAACTCCGAAAGAACGTGCCATGAGCCGAACCGACCTTCTCATACGAAAATGTGCACTGGTGACGGGCGCGGCGCGCGGAAATGGCGCGGCCATCGCACGCGGCTTGTCCGACCATGGCGCCAAGGTCATCCTCGCGGACCTGGATGCAGGCGCGCTGGCAGCGCAACTGGACATCATGCGCGCCGAGGGACGTGATTGCTTCCCTCTCACGCTGGATGTTGCCGATCCGGAAGCCTGCCGTCAGGCCGCCCGGCATGTGGCCGACGAGCATGGCGACCTGGACATCCTGGTGAACAATGCCGGGATACGCCCGCGCCATGCCTTCGACAGCACCGATCGCGACATCCATTGGGACCGCGCGATCAAGGTGAACCTCGAAGGGATACGCAATACTACCCTCGCCTGGCTGGACGGGCTGAAGCGGCGCAAGGGATCCGTCATCAACATCACCTCGATCGCCGCCTTCAATGCATCGCCCGGATCGATCGGTTATTCCACATCGAAGGCGGGGGCGCAGATGCTGAGCAAGGCCCTCGCATGCGAACTGGCCGCAGATGGCATTCGTGTCAATGCGATCGCGCCCGGCGTAATCGAGACCGACATGACCATCCCCTCGCGGACGGAGCCTCGGCGCCGCGAAAAATTGCTGTCCCGGATCCCGTTGGCACGTTTCGGCCGCCCCGAGGACCTGATAGGCGCGGCGGTCTTCCTGGCTTCGGATCTTTCGAACTACGTAACGGGATGCACCATCGCCGTCGACGGCGGCTACCTGGCGAACTGACAGCAGGCATCCCGAACTGATCCTCACTGAAGCGCGCATACGGCGCGGCGACGGAGGAACCTCGGACCGGGTGGGGGGCTATGGCATGTGCCGGCCGCAACGCAGGAAGATATTCGTCGAGAGGTAACAAGGTGTGGCGCGTAAAGGCGACGATGACGGTGCGTTGTTCAACGGATAAAACGCACGTCGCATAAAACGGGCTCTAAAACGCCTTCAACCTAAGGCTTTCCAAGAAATTCTCATCCTGGTCGCACTCCGAAATCAGCCAGTCCCGGAAAACCTGAACACGTCGACTGTTATGCCCGAGCGGCGAGACGAAATAATATGTCCGTTCCGCCGGCAGCGAATAGGGAAACGGGATGACGAGGGTTCCCTGTCGCAACTCGGCCTGAACGAGTGCGACTTGCGATATGGCAACCCCCAATCCCGAGGCCGCAGCCTGGTAGGCGAGCCCGGAATTCTCGAACTTCATACCCTTGACCGGATCGACGCCCTCGACCTTCAGGGCATTGATCCATTTTCTCCAGTCGTCCTGCCGAGCATAGGAGTGAAGCAGGGTAACATGCTTCAGGTCCGACGGTGTTTGCAGTCTCGCGGCAATGTCCGGGTGGCAGACCGCGACGAGATGGTTCTGGATCAGCCGGTCCGAGCGGACGCCGGGCCAGTCCCCAAAGCCCGTTCGGATATAGGCATCGATCAGTTCATGCTCGAAATCCATTTTGCTCGCCGGCGACAAGGTCATGAGCTGGACCTCGATCTTTGGGTGGCATTGCGCGAAACGCGGAAGCCGCGGAATGAGCCATCTGAGTGCAAACGTCGAGTAGACCCGCAGCTTTATGATGTCGGGTGTATTGCGCTCCCGCACGCGGTTGGTCGCATCCTCCAGGATCGCGAACGCGTCGCCGATGTCCTCGAGATACTGCTTGCCCTTTGTCGTCAGCTTGACGGAGCGCGGCGTTCTTTCGAACAGCGCGATGCCAAGGATATTTTCCAACAGCTTGACCTGGCGACTGACTGCGGACTGGGTGACATTCAGTTCCTGAGCCGCCTTCGACAGGCTGAGGTGCCGACCCGCCGCCTCGAAGACACGGATCGGGTTGAGGGGCGTCAGTTGCCTGGTGATCGCACCGTCTCCTTGCTGCCAGGGCCTAATCGTTTCGACATGCCCCGGCCCCTCCTGGCCAATAACGAAATCATCCATTTTGCAAATCGGCTGTCAAGTCGGGACGGGCTGTCACAAAGCCTCGCGCCCGATGGCCAGATAGTCCTCGACCTTTGCGCTGCGCGGGTTCGTTGCGTGGCAATGATCCTTCAAGGCCGCGGGCGCGACCTGTTCGACCAGGGCTTCGGTGACACCCATCGCGGCAAGCCCGCCTGGTAATCCGAGACGCCGGCTGAGCCCTTCGATAACGGTGTCCGGCGGCCCTCCCATCCGCTGTGCGAGCGTATCCCATTTTTCGCCGATCACATCCCGGTTGAACCGCAGGACAGCCGGCATCAGAACAGCATTCAGGGTGCCGTGATGCAATGCGAGCCCACGGATCGCACCAAGCGGATGACTGAGCGCGTGGACCGCACCCAGCCCCTTTTGAAAGGCGAGCGCACCATGAAGCGCGCAGACCATCATGTCCCGCCGCGCCTGCAGGTCGCGCCCGTCGTCGACGGCGCGCAGGATGGCCTTCAGCCCGTAATCCAGCCCGGCCAGCGCGATTGCATCGGCTGGAGGATTGAACGATGGTGCCATGTAGGTTTCCAGGCAATGCGAGATCGCATCCACCCCCGTGGCAGCCGTCAGCAGCGGCGGGAGACCGTATGTCAGTTCGGGATCGCAGAGCGCGATGTCCGGCAATAGATGGGGTGAAAGGATCCCGAGTTTACGGCCATCGGCCGTGACGATGACTGCGGCACGCCCGACCTCGGAGCCGGTGCCTGCTGTCGTCGGAACGGCTATCATCGGGCACGTCTGCTTCCGGATGCGGGAAACCCCGCCATTCACGGCGGCATACTTTTCCAGGGGTCCTTCGTGCTCGGTCATAAGGCGGACCGCCTTGGCGAGGTCCAGTGACGAACCGCCCCCGACACCGATGACACCGTCACAACCGCAGGATCTGTAGATGTCGAAGGCCGCGATCACAGCATGCTCGGTCGGATTGGGGGGTGTTCCGTCGTAGACGGTCGCCCCCTCGCCCGCCAGCGCCATCACGCGTCCAACGACGCCCGATGCCACCAACCCCGCATCCGTCGCGACCAGAGGGCGGCGGATGCCGAGTTCGGCAAGGAACTCGGGGAGGCGTGAAAGCGCGCCTTCCCCGAACTCAATTCTAGTCAGGTAGTTAATCTGCGCCATTCGATTCCCCTGCAGTCAGCCTTCGGGTCCTAGCCGTCCACGCCTGCGGTACGGACCGAAGCGCCGGTCCCTGATAGGAATAGGTGAATTCCTTGGGCACCGGCCCCTTTATCCGTCCGCCTTCCTGCATCTGCTCCCAGGCGTGGGCACAGATGCCGACGCTTCTTGACAGGATGAACAGCCCGCGGCCGAGCGCCGCGGGAAAGCCGAGCTCAAGAAGAACGACAGCGGTGATCCCGTCGATGTTGAGTGGAACGACACGTCCGCTCGTGGCGAGCACCGCCTCGACCTTCCGGGCGGCTTCGAGCGCACCGCCCTCAACGATCCGCTGGCTGACCGCCTCCTCCAGCAATGCGCTGATCCTCACCGAACGCGGGTCGATCTTGTGGTAGCGATGACCGAAGCCCGGCAGATAGCGGCCATTGGCCGCTTGAAATGCCTCGACATGGGCCCTGGCAACCTGAGCCGGGTCCCCCGCGAACGCCGGATCGCGGACGATTCCGCCCAGCAGTTCCATGCACTGCTCGCCTGCCCCGCCATGGACATCGCCCAGTACGTTCACGCCCGACGCCATCGCGTTGTTGAGGCCGACGCCGCACGTCGCGGCCATGCGCGCAATCGAGAGCGAGGGCGCCAGCGGTCCATGGTCGACACCCGCGACCAGCACCGTCTCCAGCAGCCTTGCTTGCTGCGGCGAAGGCAGTTCGCCACGCGTCATCAGCCAGACCATGGCCGGGAAGGTGATGGTGCCGATAAGATCCTGAATAGGATAGCCGCGAACGCGAATCTGGTTGGGGGCGATATCCGTGATGGAGGAGCGCCACCAGTCGGCAATGGCACTGGCTCCCGGGTCATCGCGCCGCTTTTCCGACGGCCCGGCGGGAAAGTCGGCGGTCATTGCAAACCCTCCATCCTGTGCATGATCGATTTTGTGATCAGATAGGCATCGAGGCCTTCGGCACCGCCCTCGAAGCCGTAGCCGCTCTCCTTCACGCCGCCCAGCGGCGACGCCGGGGTCGAAACCGAATAGTTGTTGATCGCGATCACGCCCGCATCGAAGGCTTCGGCCATCGCCGTGGCGCGGGAGGAAAGGTTGGTAATGGCGTAAGCTGCGAGCCCGTAAGGCGTATCGTTGACCGCCTTTACGACCTCCTCGAAACTGTCGAACGGCTCGATCAGGCTGAGAGGGCCGAACGGCTCCTCCACCTTGGCCAGCGCATCCGCCGGCACATTTTCCAAGACGGTCATTTCGAAGAAATAGCCGGGCCGATCGATGCGACTACCCCCGGTCAGCAGGCGCGCACCGCGCTTGACGGCATCGGCGATCATACCTTCCATCGTCGTTATGCGCCGGGCATTCGCCAGCGGGCCCATCTGGCTTGCCGGGTCATCGCCCGGACCGACGCGCAGATCCCTCGCCTTGGCGACGAACGCGTCGCGGAAGGCCTCGTAGATGCCGCGCTGGACGTAAAAGCGCGTCGGACTTGTACAGACCTGGCCGGCGTTGCGGCTCTTGGCGGCCACCGCCATGTGCGCGGCACCGACAGGATCGGCGTCGTCAAAGACGACTACCGGGGAGTGGCCGCCGAGTTCCATCGTTGCACGTTTGACACCCTCGGCCGCCAGCGCCAGAAGCTGCTTGCCGACGGCGGTCGACCCGGTGAACGAAATCTTGCGAATGACCGGCGAGCGGATGAGATGCGTCGAGATTTCGCTGGGAACGCCATGGACGAGGTTCAGCACGCCCTTTGGCAACCCCGCATCGTGAAACGCCCGGACGAGTTCGGCTGCGGTGAGCGGTGTTTCCTCCGCCGGCTTCAGGATGATGGAGCAACCGGCCGCCAGGGCCCCGCCAATTTTCCGACCCGGCGTCTGGGCCGGGAAATTCCAGGGAGAAAAGGCTGCGACGGGCCCGATCGGCTGCTTGATGAGATGCTGCCGCACATCGGGTGCCCGGCTTGCAAGCACGCGGCCATAACCCCGTGTCGCCTCTTCCGCCATCCATTCGAGATTGGCGAGGCAGACGCCCAGTTCGCCGCTTGCCTCCGAAAGCGTCTTGCCCTGTTCCATCGTCAAGAGAGCGCTGATGTCGTCCCGTCTTTCCCGGATCAGATCGACGGCTCTGCGAATGACCGCAGCGCGGTCATAGGGCGAAACCTTTCGCCATATCTCAAAACCGCGCGCGGCCGCGCCAAGAGCAAGATCGAGATCTTCGATGGCGGCATGAGCGGCCCTGGCGACCACCTCGCCGGTGGCCGGATTGTGGATGGGATAGCTGCGGCCACCTGCCGCGTGGCGCCACTCACCGTCGATATAGAGAAGGCTCTCTCGCATTGGAATTCCTTTACGTCAGAGGTAGTGTGTGCGCGCGAGTGCATCGAAATTGGCGCGGAGGTGGTCGCAATCCCCCTCTTCGCGCACCTCGCCGTCACGAAGGATGTAGAAGCGGTCCGCGATGTTCATCGCCAGGCGCATGTTCTGCTCGACCAGCAGCATGGTCCGACCTTCATCCTTCAGTTCGCGCATGATCCGCGCGATTTCGTCGACGAACATCGGCGCAAGCCCCGCGGATGGCTCATCGAACAGGATGATCTCCGGCCTTGTCATCAGGGCACGCCCGATCGCCAGCATCTGCTGCTCGCCCCCCGAAAGCGTGATCGCCTTCTGCGCATGCCGCTCCTTCAGGCGCGGGAATTTGGCATAGACGCTTTCGAGCGCTTCATCGGAATCGTCCCCGCGCACCGCCGCGCCGAGCACGAGATTGTCGCGCACCGAAAGCTGCGGGAAGAGATCCCTGTATTGCGAAACCTGGACGACGCCCGTTCGCACCACCGCATGCGGGGGCCGGCCCTTTATGCTTCGGCCGCCAATCTGCACATCCCCCGCGGTCAGGGGCAGGAAGCCGCTGACCATGTTCAGGAGGGTCGTCTTGCCGCTTCCGTTCGCGCCCAGAAGGGTCACGACTTCGCTGCGCCGGACGCCAAGGGACACCCCGCGCAACGCGGCTGCCTTGCCATAGTGGACGTGGACGTCCTCGACGCGGAAGAAGAAATCATTTGTTTCCAAGATACGCCTCCAGCACCACCGGGTCGTTTCGGACCGCCTCGGGCGCGCCGCTCGCGATCATCTGCCCGTGATTGAGAACGACGATGCGGTCCGATACCGCCATGACCAGTTCGAGAACATGCTCCACCAGAAGGATTGCGACACCACCGGCAGCCAGGCGTTTCAGGAGAGCACCGAGATTGGCGCGATCCGTCGCCGACAACCCCACAGCAGGCTCGTCCAGCAGGATCAGCCGCGAATGTTGGGCAAGCGTGCGCCCGATCTCCACCAGGCGCTGCTGGCCGGATGACAGGTCTTCGGCTTTTACATTCCTGAGATGGGCGATGCCGAGATCATGAAGCACCTCTTCGGCTCGTGCGATCGACGATCTCTCTTCGGCGACAGCGGACGGAAGCCGCAGGATGTTGCCTATGATGCGCCGCTCCGTTTCGCAGTGCAGGCCGGTCAGGATGTTTTCGAGAGCCGAAAGCTTCTTGAGCACGCCGCCATTCTGGAACGTGCGCCGCACGCCAAGGCGGGCAATCGCGTCGGGCCGCTTGCCGGTGATGTCGCTCGCGCCGAAGAAAACCCGCCCGGATGCCGTTCGGGCGAAGCCGGTGATCGCGTTGAACAGGGTCGACTTGCCGGCCCCGTTCGGCCCGATGAGCGCGCAGATCTCGCCCGCGTTCAGGTCGAAGGATGCACCGGATACGGCCGTCAGTCCACCGAAGCGAACGGAGACATCCGCGACGGAAAGCACGGATTGTTTTGGCGGCGCCGTCATGACTTGCCTCCGAAGAACCGGTCGCGCAGGCCGGAGATCCGCCCACCTAGAAACCCGCCGATGCCTTCGGGGACAAAGCGCAGGACGATGATGAGGAGCAGACTGAAGACGATCTCTTCCAGGCCCGGGAAATTACGCAGCGTTTCCGGAATGGCGGTCAGCAGGAGCGCCCCGAAAATCGATCCGACAAAACTGCCGAGGCCACCGACCATGACCATGGAGAAATGGACCAGCAGTTGGGTAAGCCCGAAGCTCTCCGGCGTGATCCGTCCAAGGAGGCAGGCATACATTCCGCCTGCCACGCCAACAAGCGCACCGCTCCAGACGAATGCCAGGATCCGGAAACCGGCGGTGTGCATTCCAAGGCCGAGCGAAACCGACTCGCTTTCCCGGACGGCGACGATCGCGCGGCCGACGCTGGAGCGCAGCAGATTGCGCGTGACGGTGAGGCAAAGGACGGTAAAGACCAGGAACACCCAGTATTTGCCGATTTCCGTCGTGATCTGATAGCCGGCGAGCTTCATGGCAGGCACTTCAAGGCCGCTCGAACCCTGCGTGATGCTGCCGCCATGGATGTAGAGCCAACGCAGCAGTTCTCCCGTCGCGAGCGTGACGATCGCGAGCTGATAGTTGCGGATGCGCAAGGCCGGAATGCCGACGAGAAAGCCGGCAATGCCGCCACCGATCCCCCCGACGAGAATACCCGGAATGAAGTTCAGCCCGCCGTTCATCGCAATCGTCGCCGCATAGGCTCCGACGCCGAAGAAAGCGACGTTCGCGAAGGCGAGTTGACCGAGATAACCCAGGAGTATGTTGAAGCCGAGGGTGACCAGCGTGTAGATCAGCATCATGCTGGCAACGAAACGCCAATATTCGTTGAGGCCGAGCGGCACCAGGGCCGCGGCCGCAACGGTAAGGACCAGGACGACGCGCGGTATGTCGTTTGATGCGTGGGCCCACATCCCGGCACGCCGTGACGGGCTGGAAATATCAGACACGTGTCGCCTCCTTCTTTCCGAGAATGCCGTTGGGCAGCACGATCAGCACGACGATGATGACCAGATAGGCGAAGATATCGATCAGGGCGGTCGAGATGTAGAAGCCGGCCAGCTGCTCGGCGAGGCCAATGATCAGCCCGCCAAGGACTGCGCCGCCGAGATTGCCGAATCCGCCGAATGTCATGGCCGCGAAGGCCTTGATGAGCAGATGCGCACCCATGTCGGGGTAGAGCATCGTCACGGGGGCGACGAGCGTTCCGGCCACGGCGGCAATGCCGGCGACCACGCCCCACATGGCCATATGAAAGCCGGGAACGTTGATCCCCACAAGGGCTGCGCCGCGAGGTACCTGCGACGCGGCCTGCATCAGCTTGCCGAGCTTCGTTCTGGCGAAGAAGAGAAAGAATGCGACCACGAGTGCCATGCAACCACCGATGATGAGCAGGTCCTGAGCCGTCAGGACGATGCTGCCGATGAAGATCGGCGGCACATCGATGATGGGCGGCATCCTGAGAACCTCCTGCCCCCAGAAGAAACGCGCCACACCGGTCAGGAGGTAAGACATCGCGACGGTCATCATGGCGACCGCGACGTGCGGCCCATGAGCGATGGGCCGCACCAGCATGCGTTCGCAAGCCATGCCCAGCAGAACCAGAACCGCGACTGCGGCTAGGAAAGCGAGCACGAAAGCCAGGCCGATAACCTGCGAGAACACATAGACCGCGAACGCGCCTGCCATGAAGAACGCGCCGTATCCGAAATGAACAACTCCGGTTGATCGAAACAGGACCGTCATTCCAAGTGCAATGACGGCGTAGATGGAGCCCTGAACCAGGCCACTTGCCACAAGCTGTGCAAACATGGATCTGTTACTCGGACCAGGTCTTCAGGACGGTCGGTTTTCCATCACGGTAGGCGATCATCGCCCCGCCATTCACACCGGCATGATTGTCGGCCGAGAACGTGATCGGCGTGTTGAGAATCCCGGACTGGAAATCCGTGATCGATTCCATGGCGCCGATGAACTTGTCCCGCGTCAGATCGGGGCCGGCCTGCTTGAGCGCTTCGATGACGGCGAGCGCGCCGCCCATGGCCTCGTAGCTGAAAGTATCGGCCCGATGATCTGGAAAATACTTCGCGATCATCTTCGTCCAGGGTTCGATTTCCGGGCTGCTGAGCGCCGGCTCATAGGCATAGAACGTGTAGAAATTCGCCATCGCCGCCATGTCGCCGACGCGATCGCGGGTGTCTTCCAGCGACACGCCGAAATTACCGAGGATGGGCGTGGTCATGCCGAACTTGTGGGCGTCACGAACGAGAAGCGCCGTTTCCGCCGGATAGAGCATCGCCAGCACGAAATCGGGCTGTGCGTTGCGCAGTTGCAGAATCTGCGGCGTCGCATCGGTAGTGCTGCGCTCCAGCGCCAGTTTCAACGAGATGTCGAGGCCATACGCGTTCTTGAGGTGCTCGGTGGCGACGCGCGAGTTCGTTTCGCCCCACTCGTCCGTGTGGCTGATCAGCGCGATCTTTGCCGTGCCCGGCCTGGACATGGCGAAATCCACCATCTGGGTGGCCACGACATCCGAGTTCGGGATCGGCTGGAAGAGGTTCTTCTTGAAGGGCTTCACGATCCCGGCGCTGGCGGCGCCCAGGATGACGAACGGCACGTTCTGGCGTTCGAGATCGTCACGCACGGCCATCACGGTGCCGCTGCACACGCCACCGTGGATCATGAACACGTCGTCCTGCGCCGTCAGTTTTCTGACGGCCGAGATCGCACGGGCCGCATCGCACCCGTCGTCCTCCCGAACGACCTCGATCTTGCGGCCGTGGATACCGCCCTTCTCATTGATTTCGTTATAGACGGCCTCGGCGCCGAACGCGGCACGTCCGAAGATCGATGCACTGCCCGTCAGCGGCGCGAAGATACCGATCTTGATCGTATCCTCGCTGACGCCGGGCTCGGCGAAGACCGGATTGGTCACAGCGACCATGGTTGCTGCAAGAATGGCTGTTATACGCTTCATCGTTTATCCTCCCAGATTATGATTGGACGTGACTACTTGCCTTGGAATACCGGCGTGCGACCTTCGTTGAACGCGTTCACTCCCTCCACGCGATCAGCGGTGTCGACAAGCCGGTTGTATGCCTCGATCTCGAAAGCCATGCCGGTCCGCAGGTCTGCCTGCATGCCGAAATGGATCGACTTCTTCGCCTGGCGGATCGACAACGGCGCATTGGCGCAAATCCGCTCCGCCACCGCGATCGTCTGTGCGAGAAGCTCTTCTGCCGGAACGATCCGGTTGACCAGGCCCCATTGCAGTGCGGTTTCCGCCGAAATGGGCACCGCGCTGAAAATGAATTCCTTCGCCCGGCGTTCCCCGACAGCGCGCGGCATCGTCTGGGTGCCCGAACCGCCCGGCATCACGCCGATCTTCACTTCGGTCAGAGCGAAACGCGCATTCGGCGAAGCGTAGGCAAAATCGCAGCACAGGACCATTTCGCATCCGCCCGCATAGGCTGCGCCGTTGACGGCGCCGATAAGCGGAATAGGGCAATTGAGCAGCGCCTGACGCATCGATTCAAAGACCGCATGCTGCGCGCGCCAGGCCTCCGTGGTCATGCCCTTGCGCTGCTTGAGGTCCGCACCCGCGCAGAAATGACGTTCGCCGGCACCGGTCAGGACAACCGCCCGGTAATTGCCGGGGTCATGCTGGAAAGCCGAGAAGAGATCGATAAGCTCCTGGCCCGTTTCGGTGTTGACGGCGTTGGCGACATGCGGCCGGTTGAAGGTGACGACGAGCAGATGCGGGTTGTGTTCCTCCACCCGGAGCATCTGGAATTTATCGCGGTCGATCGCGTTATGGGTGCTCAAGAGTTGACCTCCTTCGTCAATTGCCTCGGAAAATAGACTCCGTTGTCCTGGCCGACCGACGGGGCGACGCGGTCAAGGCTTGCCCGCGCGCCGTCGAACGACACCGGCAGTCCGAGCAGCCGCATGGTATCGTCATTCACCTTCTGCAGAATGCCGAGCGCCTCGACCTGCGGGTGGGCGATAACCTGATCGACAGTGTGAATGGGGCCGTTCGGGATGCCCGCCTGGTCGAGGACGCCGAACCAATGGTCCGCCGGCCGCTCGCGCAGAGTCTCGCCGAGGATGGGGACGAGGACCGCCCGGTTGACGACGCGGTCCTTGTTGGTCGCAAACCGCGGATCGGACGCCAGCTCCGGCCGGCCGATCGCCTCGCAGAGTTTGCGGAACAGGTTGTCGTTGCCGGCGGCCACCATCATGTAGCCGGTCTGCGTCTCGAAGGCCTGATAGGGGACGATGTCGGGCGATGCGGAGCCGACCCGCTTTGGCATTTTTCCCGAGCAGAGATAGGACGTTACCGGATTGAGCATCCAGGCGAGCGCGGTTTCGAGGAGCGAGCAGTCCACGACACCGCCTTCGCCGGTCCGCCCACGCTCCAGCAAGGCCCCCAGCACACCGATGGCCGCCCACATGCCGGAGGCCATGTCGATGATGGAGACCCCGACGCGGATCGGCGGCCTGCCGTCCTCCCCGAGGATGCTCATCATGCCGCTGAAGGCCTGCATGAGCGGGTCGTAGCCCGGGTTCTCGCGCAGCGGTCCCGTGGCGCCGAACGCGCCGATGTTGCAGTAGATGAGAGCGGGCTTGATCGCCTTGAGATCGGCTGCACCGAAGCCCAGGCGATCAAGGGCACCGAAGCGCATATTCTGAATGACGACGTCCACATCGTCGATGATCAGCGCCTTGATCTTCGCGGCCTCGGCGGGATCGGAGAGGTCGACGGAGATTGCCTGCTTATTCCGGTTGAGGCCGTGAAAGATGGCCGCATCGCCGCGCCAGAAGGGCGGCCCCCAGCCACGCGCGTAATCTCCGCCGCCGGGCCGTTCCAGCTTGATGACTTTCGCACCCAGTTCTGCAAGGATGAAACCTGCATAAGGGCCGGCCACGCTGTGGCCGATCTCGATCACTGTGATTCCTTCCAGCGGCTTTACGCTTGCCATGTAATCCTCATATCTCTCGAAAATTGTCGCTACCGATCGCGATGCGGCTCAGCCGATGCGATGCGCACGCAATTGGTGGCGAAGAGCGTCGGTTGCGCCCGGATCGAGACGACCATCCGAAACGACCACGCCATAGTCCCGCTCGGCCGATTCCGCCGAAACATAGCCGTCGATAACATCGCTCCATACGTCGTCCGCGGGCCGCTCCAGCGGATCGCCATAGCCGCCGCCGCCTGCCGGCTGGATGCGGACCCGGTCCCCCTTCGCGATGATCTCCTGCTCGCTCTTGGCGCGGAGCGTCTTCGTCTCGCCGCTTCCCCGCTCGATCGAACTGTTGAAGGTCGCACCGGAGAGACCATTGAAGAGGCCTTTCGGCGCCACCCGCCCGCGCTCCGCGATGACGGTGCATGTCGCCTGTTCGAAGCCGACCTTGTAGGTTCGCCGGGCTGCGTTGCCGCCACGCCAGCGCCCTGCTCCGCCGGTGTCGGGCACCAGCGCCCATTCCTCGATCGTCAACGGGCTGTTGTGCTCAATCAGTTCCACCGGTTGCGCACCCGCATTGCCGACCAGGACGCGAATCGCCGAAACACCATCCTTGTCCGGGCGCGCGCCCATGCCGCCTGCATGAACGTCGATCGTCGACACATAGGTCCGGCGCATTGCTTTGCGACGGTCGTGATCCGGATCGTCGCCGCTGAAGATGCCGCAGCACGCCGCGCAGTTGCTCTGCGCGATCACACGATCCGGCAGCGCCGAGGACAAGGTCCTCAGCAGCAGGTCGATGATGCGCGGAGAGGTCTCCGTATTGCCGCTGACCACGGACGCAGGGTAGACGCAGTTCACCAGCGAACCTTCCGGGGCGATGATCTTGACCGGTTCGTAGCAGCCCTGGTTGATCGGAATGCTGAGGTCCGTGATGGCCTTCACCGCAAACCAGGTGCTGTTACAGGTGACGGACAGGGGGCAATTGACGCCGCCGCGAACCTGCGGCGCCGTACCCGTGTAGTCGAAGCAGATGCTGTCGCCTTCCACGGTGATCTTCACTCTTATCGGAATGAGGTCCGCGTCACCCACGGGCTCTATGAAGTCGCTGCCCGTATAGACCCCATCAGGAATCGCCTCGATCTGCGCGCGCATCCGGCGCTCGGAATAAAGGAGTGTTTCCGCCATGGTCTCGGCGAGCGCAGCCGGTCCGTACTTGCGCGCGAGTTGCTGGAGGCGCCGGTCGCCACAGAACGTGCCGGCATACTGCGCCAGGATGTCGAGTGTGCAGGCATCGGGATTGCGGGTGTTGTGAACGATCATCGACATGATGTCCGTCACCGGCTCGTCCTTGCGGTAGATGAACACCGGTGGGATGCGAACGCCCTCGCCGAAGATGTCCCAGGTGTCCGGCGTAAAGCTGCCGGGGCTCTTGCCGCCGATGTCCGTCCAGTGACCGCGGGTCATCACGAAGGCGATGATCTCGTCGTCGAGAAAGACGGGACGTGTCAGTTGGATGTCGGGCTGGTGATTGCCGCCGCCGAGATAGACGTCATTGCTGATGATGACGTCGCCCGGGCGAAGATTGTCACGGCCTACGGCCAGTACGGATTCGCGCGTCGATATGACCGCGGATCCGAGCATGGTCGGAATGTCGTTGCCCTGCGCGACCAGTCGCATTTCGGCATCGAAGATTGCCGCGGAAACGTCGCCGCCGGCGTGAATGATCGGGCTTGCGGCGGTCCGCATCATCGCGACCTTCATCTCGCGCGCCGTCGCGTAGAGCGCGCTGCGCAAGACCTCGTAGGTGATACGATCGAGCATCACGAATTCCTCTTCAGGTGGATGTTGCCCTCGCCGTCGAGGTCGGCTGTCCAGTCCTTCGTGAAAACAAGGCTGGAGCTGCGCTCCTCGATGATGCCGGGGCCGACGATTGCGGCGCCGGCTCGCAGCGCCTCGCGCCGGTAGCAAGCAACCTGCTGCTGTTCACCCCCGATGACGACGGCGCGGTGGCGGAACGGCGTGACGTCGTCCCCCGCCCCGGACGCTTGCGCCGGGATGTTCAGAACGGTGGGCAGCGTCACCTGAAGACGCAGATTGACGAGCGTCACCGGAGCGCCCTTGCGAGTGAAGTTCCAATGCCGCTGGTGCTCCACGGCAAAGCCTTCAGCGATGGCGTCCATCGTCACATCCGCCGCGGAATCGATGTCGACGGAGAGCGTCTCGGCCTGACCCGCGTAACGGCAGTCGGCAGAGTAGCGCGCAATCGCACCGTTCCAGCCCTCGCCGCCTGCTGCCAGCGCCTCGTCCGCCTTCTGCTTTAGATCCGCCATCAACGCTTGCAATCTTGCGGAGGTCAGTTCGTCGAGATTTACCAGCACGGGCTGCTGAAGGTCGTAGGTCTGGTCTGCGATCAGCATGCCGAAGGCACTGAGCAATCCGGGAAGGTTCGGAACGATGACGTGGTCGATATCGAGTTCGTCGGCGATTTCGATCGCGTGCACCGGACCGCCGCCGCCGAAGGGGATGTAGGCGAAGTCACGTGGGTCGAAGCCTCGCTCGACGGTCAGAAGGCGGATGGCCTGCGCCATGAGCGAGCTTCCGATCGAACGGACGATGCGCGCCGCCGCCTCGATACTGACGCCAAGAGGCCTTGCCAGATGGACATCGACGGCTTTCCGCGCCGCTTCGATATCAAGTGCGAGTTCGCCGTCCATGAAGCCGTCGGGATCGATGTAGCCGAGGATCAGGTTGCAGTCCGTGATCGTCGGATCGGTCCCGCCGCGTCCGTAGCAGGCCGGTCCCGGCACCGCGCCGGCACTGTCCGGTCCGATGCGCAGGCCGCCGGCCTCGTCAATCCGGGCGATGGAACCGCCGCCCGCGCCGATCGACTCGATGTCGATCGTCGGCGTGCGGACGGTCACCGTCTGAAGCACCGTGCTGGTGCGCAACTGCGGTCGCCCCGCGTGGATCATCGAGACGTCGAACGTCGTACCGCCCATATCCCCGGTGATGGCGTTCTCGATGCCGATGCGCTTGCAGAGCTTGACCGCGGCTGTAACACCGCCTGCAGGGCCTGATTCCAGCAACGTTACCGGGCGGTCCATGACCAGCGGCGCGCCCGCCAGCCCACCATTCGACTGCATGAACAGGACTTCGCCATCGATGCCGAGCTTGCGGACCTCCTGTTCGAAGGTGGATATGTATCGCTTGCACTTCGGCCCGATCATGCCGTTGATGACTGTCGTGCTGGTGCGCTCGTATTCGTACATTTCCGGATTGACGTCGCAGGAGGACGTGACGAAGACGTCCGGCAGTTCTGCCTGCAGGAACGAGACGACCGCCTTCTCGTGAGCCGGGTTCACATGGGCGTGAAGCAGGCAGATGGCGACGGCTTCAATCTTGGCGTTTTTCAGGACCGCGCTCAACTCCTGGAACTGCGCGGTGTCGAGGGGCCGCAGCACTTCTCCGTCAAAGGCGACACGCTCGTCGACCTCGAGGCGCAGCCGGCGCGGAACGAGCGGTGCGGGGTTCTTGAAGAAGAGATCATAGAGATCGGCGCGATCATGTCGCGATACGCGACGAATCTCGAGGATGTCCCTGAACCCTTTCGTCGTCAGCAGCGCCGTCCTGGCGCCCTTGCCCTCGACGATCAGATTGGTGGCAATCGTGGTGCCGTGACCGATGCGTGCGATCTCGGCATAATCCGCGCCAGACTGGCTGACGATCTTCCGGATACCGTCGAGCGCACCGCGTGCCGGATCCTGTGGCGTGGTCGCAACCTTCGTGAACCACATTCGGCCCAAGCCGTCATCTATCAGGACCACGTCCGTGAACGTGCCCCCGACATCAATTCCGATTCTTTTCACGTTTCCTCCAGATGCGTCGTCGGTTCCGCGCCGCTTTCTTGTTCTTGAAGACACAATGCCTTCTATGGAGTTGGTGATGCAAACGACTTTATCTGGCGGTAAGCATGACTTTTTGGAAGCCTCACGGGACAGACCCCGAATAGGAGGCCATCGTACCCGGCGCTCGCCGCGCTTTCCGGTCATCAGGGTGCACAGTTCAAGACGTTCGCGGCAGCTCCTGCACATGACGCAACCGTTATGAAGTTTAACGGCAGCCACGTTGCATCGATAGGCACCAGCCCGATCAGGAATCCAGGCCGTTCGGCTTCCAGATGTGCGTGGACATGATGTCACGCAGCTCCGTGCGTACCGTTCGGAATAGCGGGCGATAGGTCGAGGACATGGGGCGTTGCGAAGACGTGGCCAGGATGAGCTTGCGCGTGATCGGCGGATCGAAAGGCCACACCTCGACGCGCCCGGCTTCGGCCAGGATGTGAACGGAGGCGTAGGGCAGGACCGTGAAACCGGCCCCTTCCTCGACGAGCAGGAGGGTGGACGGCATGGCTTCCAGCTCCATCTCGACATTCGGATAGATGCCGCGCTCCGTCAGGATGTTGTCGATGAGCCGGCGCAGGCCGTGCGGCCTGCTGGGCAGGATCATCGGCACGCGGGCAAAGATGCCGAGATCGACCGGTCCTTGCGGCGGGCGCATGTCGCCGAACGCCGGGCCGATGAGAAAGAGCTCGTCGTCGGCGAGCGGTTCCGTCAGCACCGAGGGATGATTGGGAGAGTTGTAAAGAACGGCAGCGTCGATGCGGCCGGCAATCAGCCATTCCAGGATATGCCCGCTGAAGCCCTCGATGACCTGCAGCGCCACATGCGGGAATTCGTTCTTGATCTTCTTGACGAGGGGAACGGTCAACACGGTTCCGACGGAGGGCGGAACGCCGAGCACCAATCGCCCGCGCGGCGACGATTTGAGGTTGGCGACCGCATTCTGCGCCAGGCGCATGCGCTCGACGATCTCGTCGGCATGCGCCTTCAGCAGAACGCCCGCCTCCGTCAGCACCACGCCGCGTCCGTTTCTGTAGAACAGCTCGACCCCCAGCTCTTCTTCCAGGCCCCGGATGTGCCGCGTGATCATCGGCTGCGTCACGTTGAGGTCGAGTGCGGCCTTGGAAAAGCTGCCCGCAGCGCCGACGGCAACGAAGACCTGAAGCTGTTTCGTGTCCAACGCGTGCCCTGCTCTTCTCGTTCGCTGCGGCACGCCGCATGCCTGTGCCTCAGAATCCGAAAGGGTAGCGCAGTCCGCGTATGTTCAGGAAAACCGCATAGACCGACGTCGTCGCCGTGATGAACAGCCGGTTGTTGCGGGGTCCGCCAAACGCCACGTTGGCAACCATTTCAGGGACGCGGATTTTCCCGAGCAAGGTGCCGTCCGGATGATGGGCCTGAACGCCATCCCAGGCACTGACCCACAGGTTGCCCGCAATGTCGACGCGCAGGCCGTCGGGAATGCCCGGGGAAATGTCCGCGAACACGCGGGAATTTATCAGCCGGTCGTTTTCGACGTCAAACAACCGTACATGGTGCGGCGCGCTGCGATCCGTCAAATAGCCGGAATCCGCAACGTAGAGCTGCTTTTCGTCCGGAGAGAATGCAAGCCCGTTGGGCATTGCGAAATCGTCGGCGACGATCGTGAGGGTCCCGGCCGCCGGATCGATGCGGTAGACATGGCACGCCGGCTGCTCCTGGATGTCCTTGCGCCCGACATAGTCCGAGATGATGCCGTAGTTCGGATCGGTGAACCAGATGCTGCCGTCGGACTTCACGACCACGTCGTTCGGCGAGTTGAGCCGCCGTCCGTCATAGGCATCCGCCAGGACGGTGATGGACCCGTCCCATTCGGTCCTCACCACGCGCCGCTCTCCCTGCATGCAGGTGACCAGCCGTCCGTGCCGGTCTCGCGTGCTGCCGTTCGGATTGGCGACATGGCCGCGGAGCAGCGAGACGGCGCCGGTCTCCTCGTCCCATTTCAAGATGCGGTCGTTCGGAATGTCGCTCCAGACAAGGCACCGCATGTCGGCGAAATAGACCGGCCCTTCGGCCCATCTGTTGCCGGTATGGATCGTTTCGAGGAAGGCGACCGGATCGATGAGATCGGCAAAGCGCGGATCGAGTATCTCGTAGCAGGACATGCCCGTCTCCGTCACGGCAGCCGGATCGCGACCGTCTTCGTCTGGGTATAGAGATCGAGCGCCTGCGCGCCGAGCTCGCGCCCCCAGCCGGACTGCTTGAAGCCGCCGAAGGGCATGGTCACGTCGTTGAAGTTGTGGCAGTTGATCCACACCGTACCGGACTTGATCTTCGCGGCGAGCCGATGGGCCGCACCGAGATTGTTGGTCCAGATCGAGGCGGCAAGCCCGTATTCGGTATCGTTCGCATCGCGCGCGAGGGCATCGAGATCCTCGTCGTCGAACGGCATGGCGCATGCCACCGGCCCGAAGATCTCCTCGCGAATGACGGACATGTCCCGCGTCGTGTTCGATATGATCGTCGGCTTGACGAAATACCCCGTGTCGCCCGCCCGCCCGCCGCCGGTAACGATCTCCGCGCCGCTCGATTTGCCCTCGCAAATCAGGCGCGTGATACGCTCCATCTGCTGCTGCGAGACGACCGGTCCAAGTTCGCTCGAAGGGTCGAGGCCCGGCCCGAGCCGAAGCTTCTCCGCCCGTTCGGCAACCCCGGCCATGACCTTGTCGTAGATCTTCCGGTGCACGAAGAACCGCGTGCCGGCGCCGCAGCTTTGGCCGGCATTGAAGAAGGCCGCGCTGGAGGCGCCCGCGACAGCCATCTCGACATCGGCATCGGCAAGGACGATCGTCGGCGCCTTTCCGCCGAGCTCGAGGCTGACCTTCTTCAGGTTGCCGGTCGCCGCCCGCGCGATCATCTTGCCGACCTCGGTCGAGCCGGTGAAGGCGATCTTGTCGATATCGGGATGGCCGGACATGGCAGCGCCCGCCGCCTCGCCGAAGCCCGTGACGATGTTGACGACGCCTTCCGGGATCCCCGCCTCCTCGACGAGCGTGCCGAAATAGAGCGCGCCGATGGGCGTCTGCTCGGCCGGCTTGAGCACGATGGTGCAGCCGGTCGCAAGCGCCGGCGCCACTTTCCAGGCGAGCATGGCGAGCGGGAAATTCCACGGGATGATCTGCCCGACGACCCCGACCGGTTCCCGCCGGGTATAGGCATGCCAGTCGCCCGGCGCGTTGATCGTCATGGACTCGCCGTTGAGCTTGGTCGCCCAGCCGGCATAGTAGCGGAACGTCTCGGCGGTGAAGGGCACCTCGCCGTTGCGGGAATCGCCGATGGGTTTGCCGCATTCATAGGAGTTGATCGGCCCGAGCATGTCGACATGCTGCTCGATCAGGTCGGCCAGCCTCCATATCAGCTTGGCGCGCTCGGCCGGCACCATGGACGACCACGGGCCGGAGAACGCCTTGCGCGCGGCCTTCACCGCGAGATCGACATCGGCGCCCTCGCCGGCCGGAACCGCGGCGATGACCTTGCCGCTCGACGGATCGAGAACATCGAGCGTCCTGCCCGAGGCCGCCGGCAGCCATTGGCCGCCGATCAGCATCGCGTGCCTGCCAGATACGAAGGCGGCGACCCTGGGGTCGAGAAATTTCGACGCGTCGATATGCGCGGTCATGGACATCCTCCCGGTCCGTTGCTCAGGTCAGCGCTGCACGAAGGGCGCGGGAATGGAGTTCCCCGCGTCGATCCACACGCTTTTTTCCTGCAGATATTCATCGATGGCCGTGCGGCCGTTCTCCCGGCCGAAGCCGGACTGCTTGTAGCCGCCGAAGGGCGAAAGGTAGCTGGTCGCCCGGTACATGTTCACCCAGACGCTGCCGGCCTCCAGGCGCTCCGGCATTCGGATGGCGCGGCCGAGATCCTGTGTCCAGACACCGGCGGCCAGGCCATAGATGCTGTCGTTGGCGATGGCGATCGCTTCCTCCTCGTCCTCGAAGGGGATGACCGACAGGACCGGGCCGAACACCTCCTCGCGGGCGATGCGCATGGACTGGGCGACGTTGCCGAAGATGGTCGGCTCGACGAACCAGCCGCTTGCGATCGCCGGATCGTCCGGCGCCTTGCCGCCGAGAAGCTGGCTCGCCCCCTCGTTGCGGGCGATGTCGATATAGTCGAGCACCTTCCTTCGCTGGGGCTCGGTCGTGATCGGCCCCACCTGGGTCTCGGGGTCGAGCGGATCGCCGATGCGGGCCGTGCGCGCGAAGGCGACCAGCTTTTCCGTCACCTCGTCATAGACCGACCGCTGGACGAGCGCCCGCGAGCCGGCAATGCAGGTCTGCCCGGTCGCGGCGAAGATGCCGGAGACGAGGCCCGGGACTGCCGCCTCCATTTTGGCGTCGGCGAAGACGATGTTGGCCGACTTCCCGCCGAGCTCGAGCGTCACTTTCTTCAAGCCGCCGGCGGCCGACTGGTAGACGCGCCGTCCGGTCGCATCGCCCCCGGTGAAGGCGACCTTGGCGACGGCCGGATGGGTGACGAGGCGATCGCCGATCTCGCTTCCGAACCCGGTCACGAGATTGACCACGCCCTTGGGAAAGCCCGCCTTCTCGAAGAGCTTCGCGAAGGCGATCGCCGAGACGGAGGAGAATTCCGAAGGCTTCCAGACGACGGTGTTGCCCGCCGCAAGGGCCGGCGCGAGCTTCCAGGTCGCCAGCATGAGCGGCGAATTCCAGGGCGTGATCGCCGTCACGACGCCGAGCGGCTCGCGGCGCGTGTAGTTGAACACGCCGGGCTTGTCGATCGGTATGACCCGGCCCTCGATCTTGTCGGCAAGCCCGCCGAAGAAGCGGAACCATTGCGGAATGTACCTGCACTGCATCCGCATTTCGTTGATCAGCTTGCCGTTGTCCCGCGTCTCGAGGACGGCGAGGGTCTCGGCCTCCTCCGCCACGAAATCGGCGAAGCGGCAGAGAAGCTGCCCGCGCGCCGTCGCCGTCATCGTCCGCCACTCGCCGCGGAACGCTTCCGCCGCCGCCTCGATCGCCTGGTCGGCATCGGCGACGCCAGCCCTCGGCACGAGCGCCCAGGGCCTGCCGGTGAAGGGATCGAAGGATTCGAAGTAATCGCCCGACGCCGCGGCGGTCCAGCGTCCGCCGATCAGCATTTCGAGCTTTTCCTCGGCAAGTGGCGGACGCGCGATCATGCCCCGGCTTCCTGCATGGCTTCGCGGGCGAGGCGGAAGGCGTCGACGCCGGCCGGCACGCCGGCATAGATGACGACCTGGAGGAGGACCTCGCGGATCTCGTCCTTCGTCACGCCGTTGCGCAACGCGCCCTTGACGTGCATCTTCAGCTCGTGCGGGCGGTTGAGCGAGGCGAGCATGGCAAGGTTCAGCATGCTGCGCGTCTTGTTGTCGAGCGTGTCACGGCCCCAGACGGCGCCCCAGCAATATTCGGTCACCAGCTCCTGGAGCGGACGATTGAAGTCGTCCGCGCTGTTGAACGACTTTTCGACGAACTCCGGTCCGAGAACCGACTTGCGGATCTCCAGACCCTTGTCGAACACGTCCTTGCTCATTTCGGTATTCCTTTCTGTCAGGCTTGGGAGGTTAGAGGCCCGGCGTGGGCCGATACTTGCGACCACGCGCAATGACGTTTCCGAGCGAACCGTCGGTGATGTATTCCTGTGTCGCCTTGGGGTCGTACTGCACGTTTTCCTGGCCCGGATAGCCGATCAGCGCGCGCACCTTCGGGTTCATGTAGTAGGTGGCGACGGCGATCGTGGTGACGGCGCTGAACGCCGCCGGCCTGTCGCGGTTGATCTCTTCGAGATGCGCCTCGGGGCCGGCGGAAAGATCGGTCTGCAAGGCGTCCGCGAAGCCCTCCTTGAGGTCGACACGGAAATCGAGCGCAGTCCCGGCGTCGGCGAACGTGCAGACGTCGCTGAATTTCGGCATGCGCTTGTGGGCCGGGATCAGGAAATCCGCGAGCGCCAGAAAAATCTCCTCGCGCGTCATGTCAGGCCACCTTCTGGTTTCGGCGCTCGGCAATCATCCGGCGCGTGTTGCGAAGGGCGACGGCCATGATGGTGGCCGTCGGGTTGGTCGCGCCGGACGTCGGAAAGGTCGAGGCATCCATGATGTAGAGGTTCGGCACGTCGTGGCAGGCGCCGAACTGGTCGACGACCGATGTCTTCGGATCGGCGCCCATCACGCAGGTGCCGATCAGGTGCCAGCCGGATTCGCGCACGGGCGTCGAGACGAGCGTTTCGATCGCGCCCGCCGCCTTCACGGATTCCAGGCAGCGCTCGATGTTGAACTGCAGGAGGCGGTTCGAGTTCTCGTTGACCTTGTAGATGATCTGCGGCGCGGGAAGCCCGTCGGAATCGACGAGGTCCCTGGACAGCACGACCTGGTTGCTCTCCTCCGGCAGGTCCTCGCCGACGATGCCCCAGATGAGCGAATGGCCGAAGCGGCGGTCGACATTGTCGTGCAGGTTCCCGCCCCAGAAATCCTGGAAACGCCCCTCCTCCGCCACATAGACCTTCGAGCCGATGGCGCCCGATACGCCGACCGGCCCGCCCGACGGCATGCAGTTCCACTTGGAGCCGCGCACGAAACCCCGGCTCTCGTCGGTCTCGTAGAATTCGAGCGAATAGACCTGCTGGCCGAAAGGACCGCGCCAGGAATCGAGCGGATCCTCGTAGGAGGCAAGAACGCTCGCGAAGGGGTGCATCATGAGGCGCTTGCCGACGAGGCCGGAAGAATTGGCAAGGCCGTCCGGATTGCGGCTGCCGCCGGACATCAGCAGCAGGCGCGGCGTGCCGACGCCGTTTGCGCAGACGATGACCACCTTGGCGCGCTGCCGGCGATCCCGGCCATTGGCATCCACATAGACGACGCCGGTGGCAAGCCCCTGGTCGTTGGTCTCGATCTCCTTGACGCGCGCGCGCGTCACGAGACGCGCGCCTGCCTTGAGGGCGAGCGGCCAGTGCGAGCGGTCCGTCGTCGACTTCGCCCCCTCGGGACAGCCGGTCAGGCAGGTGCCGCGCCGAACGCAGGCGTTGAGCTCGCCGAATTTCTCGGACGGGATGGCGTTGCTGCCCGGCCACCAGTGCCAGCCCATATTCTCCATGCCGAGCGCGCCCCGGCGGCCGACGGAGCCCATCGGCAGGGCGGCGAAGGGATAGGCCGGGCGCGGCGGGAAGGCGGGATCGCCGGCAAGCCCGGACACGCCGACCTCCCGCTCGATCTCCAGCTGGTAGGGCAGAAGGTCCTCGTAGCTGAACGGCCAGTCCTCCGCGACGCCGTCCATCGAGCGCGCCCGGAAATCCGACGGCAGGAAATGCATCCACTGCGCGCCGTAGAGCGTGGCGCTGCCGCCGACGCCGGCGAACATCAGCGGGTTGATGTCCGTCGTGGACGTGTCGACAGGATAGTCGTTCGGATTGTCGCGGACATTGGGATTGGGATGCCAGAGCTTGGTGCTGACCAGCTCATGCTCGGGCCGGGCGCCGGTATAGTCGTTGTATTCCGGCCAGTCGCCCTGCTCCAGCACGACGACGGAAACGCCGGCGCGCGCCAGGTGCAAGGCCGCCACGGAGCCGGACGGGCCGGCCCCGACGATGACGACATCCACCTCCTCGTCGCGCCTCGGACGCGCGCCCCTGTCGGCAAGGTTCTCGATTGCCATATGTTCCTCCATTCCCGGCGCCTTGGCGCCTCAAACCAGCCGCGTGCGATAGAAGGCCGCCGCGCCGACGATGATGATGCCCTTGATGATGAGCTGCATTTCGATCGGAAACCCGAGCAGCAGCACGAGATTGTTGATGACGACGAGGACCGCGACTCCCAGCAGCGCCCCCAGGATGGTGCCGCGCCCGCCCGACAGCGCGACACCGCCCATGACCGCCGCGACGATGGAATCGAGCTCGTAGCCCTGGCCGACCCAGTTGGACACGGTGCCGACATAGCCGAGCAGGAACAGCCCGCCGATGCCCGCGCAGACGGAACAGATGACGTAGCAGGCGATGGTGACCCGG
The DNA here is from genome assembly GCF_016839145.1 of Shinella sp. PSBB067. Classification (NCBI taxonomy): domain Bacteria; kingdom Pseudomonadati; phylum Pseudomonadota; class Alphaproteobacteria; order Hyphomicrobiales; family Rhizobiaceae; genus Shinella; species Shinella sp. PSBB067. Next base: position 2,906,011 of record NZ_CP069303.1, read on the forward strand.
TCGGGCGCGATGCCGTTGAGGAACGCCGCCTTCGGATTGCTGCCGACCATGAAGATCTTGCGTCCGAGCCGCGAGCGGTGCAGCACGATGGACAGCACCACCGCCATGACGGCAAGCGTCGTCAGGTTGACCGGAATGCCCCAGATGCGGCCGGACGCCAGGAACGACATGCCCGGCGGCAGCGTGCTGATCGGCGCGCCGCCGGTATAGGCGAAGCGCACGCCCTGCAGGATGATCATCATCGCCAGCGTCGCCAGGAACGGGCTGACATTCCGTTTCGCGACCAGCCAGCCGTTGACGAAGCCGACAAGGGCCGAGATGACGATGGCGGCGAGGAAGATCACCGGGATCGCGTCGTTGCTCGTCGCCTTGAAGGCCGTGGCGAGCACGGCGACGGTCGCCATCAGCGAGGCGACGGACAGGTCCAGCCCGCGCACCATGATGACGAAGGCCTGGCCGACGACCACCATGCCGAGCGGCGCGGCGATGGTCAGGACGTTGACGAGGTTGGCGGGCCGCAGGAATGTCGGCGACAGCAGCGCGGCGGCGACGAGCAGCACGCCGAGGAAGATGGCAAGCCCGAACCGCTCGAAGATCGCGGCCATCGAGACGCTCTTGCGGGATTTCGGCAAGGTGGCTTCAAGGGGCGCCATGTCACGTCCTCCGCACGGTATGGAAACCGACTGCAACGATGATGATCACGCCCTGGATGATCCACTGGTAGTAGGACGAGACGCCGACGAAGTTCAGCAGGCTGTTGAGCATCGTCACGAGAAGCACCCCGAGGAAGGTGCCGAACACGCCGCCGCGCCCGCCGGCAAGGATGGTCCCGCCGACCACGACCGGCGTGATCGACTGCAATGTCAGCGCGGCGCCGATGCGCGGATCGCCAACACCGGTGCGGGCCGTGAGGAAGAGCCCCGCAATGCCGGCGCAAAGGCCGGAAAGCGCATAGGCCATGACCGTGATGCGCCCGACGGCCAGGCCGTTGAGCCGTGCCGCTTCCGCATCGCCTCCGACGAAATAGATGTTCCGCCCGGCGCGCGTGCGCTGAAGCCAGAGCCCGGCAATGGCGAAGACGACGACGAGGACGATGGCGCTGACGGGAATGCCGCCGACATTCCGGTAGGCGATGTCTTCGAGGGCACGCGGGATCGAGCCGCCGGGTTCCTTGCGGTACATCAGCGTTCCGCCGAAGATCACCGACGACATGCCGAGCGTCACGATCAGCGGATGGACGCGCAGGACCACCGTCAGGATGCCGTTCACCGCACCGACGGCCGCGGCGGCGGCGAGCGCCAGCGGAACGGCCAGCCAGACCAGGTCCGGCCGCCAGTCGAGGAAATTGGCGAGAAAGACGGTGACGGCGCTGACCAGCGAGCCTATGGCAAGGTCAATGCCGCCCATCAGCACGACGAAGGTCTGCCCGAGGCTGACGAGGCCCAGCACGATCAGTTGCTGGAGCACGTTCGTGACGTTGCGCCAGGTGAGGAACCGGTCCGACAGCACGCCGCCCGCCACGAGAATGAGCAGGATGAGCCCGCCGACGATGAGATAGGACATCATCAGGCGGTTGCGCCGCAGGTCCATCAACAGGGCGCTCATGCCACCTCTCCCAGCCGTGCCGCGGCATTGCGCCGGTCGACGGTCTTCACGGCGAGCGCCATGATCGCCTCTTCGGAGAGCGCCTCGCCCGGCACCTCGCCGACGACATGGCCCTGCGCCATGACGACGACGCGGTCCGACAGGCCGACCACCTCGGGCAGTTCGGAACTGATCATCAGGACGCCGACCCCCGAATCCGCCAGCTTGCGGATAAGCCGGTAGATCTCGACCTTCGCGCCGATATCGACGCCGCGCGTCGGCTCGTCGAGGATCAGCAACCGGTCCGAGATGCGGGACCAGCGGCTGAACAGCACCTTCTGCTGGTTGCCGCCCGACAGGCTCCCGACCTTGACTTCGGGCGATGGCGTCGCGACGGCGAAATCGGCGATCTGGCGTCTGGCGATCTCCCGCTCGCGCGAGCGGTCGACCAGTCCGCGACGCGTGACGCGGCCAAGGTCCGGCGCCACGATGTTGCTTGAAATGGGCAGGTTGAGAAAAAGGCCTTCGTCCTTGCGGTTCTCCGTCAGGAAGCCGACGCCGCGGTCGATGGCAGCCCGCGGGCGATGGTCCCCGAGCGGCTTGCCGTCCAGCTCGATCGTGCCGCTGTCGATGCCGCGCATGCCGAACACGGCCTCGGCGACCTCCGTGCGGCCCGAGCCCACCATGCCCGCGACGCCGACGATTTCGCCGGGCCGGACGTCGAGCGAGACGTCGCGCACGCGCGGCCCCGCCGCCAGGCCGCGAATGGAAAGCACCGTGTCGCCGGAAGGCGCGACCGTCCGGCGGGCGGGATAAATCTGCTCGAGCTGGCGGCCGACCATGCCGGTGATCATCTCCGTGCGCGTCATCGCGCCGACGGGCCTGGAATCGACCACCTGACCGTCCTTGAGGATGGTGACGTGGTCGGCGATCTCGAAGATCTCCTCGAGCCGGTGCGAGATATAGACGATCCCGACGCCCTGGCCGCGCAGACGGCGCATGTTGGCGAAGAGCAGATCGACCTCCTTGCCGGAGATGACAGCCGTCGGCTCGTCGAGGATGAGCAGCTTCAGGTCGCCGACCAGGGCCTTGGCGATCTCGACCATCTGCTGGTCGGCGAGCGGAAGCTCGTCGATATGGGCCCGCGTCGTAATATCGACGCCGAGCTGCGCCAGGATTTCGGCGGCACGCGCGTGACGGGCCTTGTCGGAGATGAAACCGAGCGCGCCGCGCGGCTGCGCATCGACGAGGATGTTCTCCGCTACGCAGAGCTCCGGGAAGAGGGCGAGTTCCTGATGGATGATATGGATGCCGGCTTCGCGGGCCTGCCGCGGGTTCTTCCAGGCGACGGTCCTGCCGAGATAGGTGATCGTGCCCGCGTCCGGCCGCACGGCACCGCCGATGACCCGCGTGAGCGTTGATTTGCCCGCGCCGTTTTCCCCGAGAAGCGCGTGGACCTCGCCGGGGCGAACCGTGAAGTCCACCCGGTCGAGCGGCTTGACGCCCGGATATGACTTCTCGATCTGACGCAGCTCGATAACCGTTGATGACATGTCCCGCACTCGATCCCGCTCCTGTGAAAAGCCGGCGCGCATTCCTGCGCGCCGGAAAACGCCTGGGAGGGCTTATTTCGGATAGTCGGGATTGAACGTGCTCGGATTGTACCCGTCCGGCAGGCCGTGGCTCGGCGACAGGTCACCCGGATCGTCCATGCTGACATGGTCGAGGATATGCCGGTCGCCCCTGACGGAAACGGTATCGCCGTCCGGCGACGTCACGACCTGGAAGCTCACCTCCACCTTGTCCGGAACCGGGATGCCCTTGAGCACGTCGAGCGCGGTCTCGATGCCGGTGATGCCCATCGACGTCGGATAGTCGATGCCGCACATCTTGATGTCGTGCTGGTTGGCGAGCTGGTACATGCGCGCCACGTCGCCGCCGGTCATCGGCGGAATTTCGCCCGCCTTGTAGCCGGCATCGAGATAGGCCTCGATCGCGCCGTAGCCCTGCAGAGCGCTGTCGGCGAGCACGCCGTCGATGTCCTTGCCGTATTTCTGGATGAGCGCGGCCATCACCGATTTGCCGGTCGCCGGGTTCCAGTCGCAATACTGCTTTTCCAGCACCTTGATATCGGGGAACTTGGAGAAGACCTCCTCGTTCGCCTTGATGCGGATTTCCGCGACGCTGGAGCCCGCAATGCCCGGCAGCATGACGATGTTGCCCTTGCCGCCGAGCGTCTCACAGAGCCACTGCGCCTCCAGGCGGCCGAGCGCCCAGTCGGATGCCGTCACATAGGTGATGTAGTTCTCGGGCGTCTTGACCTTCCGGTCCACCATGACGACCGGGATTCCCTGTTCGGTCGCACGACCGACGACGGAATCGAGCGCATCCTCCGTCGCCGCGGCAATCAGCAGCAGGTCCACGCCCTGGCTGATGAGGTCCTGGATGTCCGCGATCTGCTTGGACGGATCGTCATTGGCGTCCGTCACGAGAAGACGGGAAATGTCGTCGCGGTGCTCGCCTGCCGCCCACAGCACGCCATGCTGGAAGGCGACGCGCCAGGCATTGGAGATCGAGGCGTTGGAAAAGCCGATGACATAGGGACCGTCCTTCTTCCACTTGGACGTGTCGATCATGGTGTTGGGATTGGGGTTCCACATCCAGGTGCGCGGCGCACCGTAGTAGCCGGCCTTCTTGCCCGTCGTGGTTTCGGCGGCGGCGCGCGTCGCGCTGGCAAGTTGCATACCCGGCAGGGCCGCCATGGCCGCGGCACCGGGCACGCCCCGCAGAAACGACTTTCGGGAAATCTTCGTGTCGAGAATATTCTTCAAGGACATTGGCTCCTCCTCCTGAACCCCTGATTATTCTTTCATGCCTTGCCGGAAATCCCATATTGTCAAAAACAACTCGAATATAACTCCGGCTGAATTCCTCCATCTGCCGATTATCCAGATTTATATAGTGCATTTTGCAATGCACAAAGATCAGGTGGATGCTTTCGGCGTGACATAACTATGTTTTGCCGCAGCCTTCGGGTCAATTGTCTGGGATGTAATAGCTGATATTACCCATTTAAACTTGGGCGAACGGCAAAAATCAATCTATCGTCTTCAGCGTGTGAGGGGGCTCAGCAGGGCATCTCGCCGGAGGAGGATCTGTGAACATACTTGTTATCTTGCGCATGGTGCCGGATGCGGCCGGTGAATTGCTGCTGACCGGCGACGGGCTCGGTATCGATCGCGAATGGCTTGATTTCCAGCTCAACGACTTCGACGACCACGCCCTCGAAGACGCGATCCTCCTGAAGGAAGCCACCGGCGCGAAGGTCACGGTCATCGCCATCGGCGAAGGCACGAACCGCATTCTCCAGATGGCTGCCGCCCGCGGGGCGGACGAGGTGATCGCGCTGCCTTGCGAGGAGGACGAACTCCTCTCCTCGCGCGACCTTGCGGCGACGGTCGTCGACCTCGCGCGCGCCAGGTCGGCGGACCTCGTGGTCTGCGGCGTGCAGTCGAGCGAGGATCTGTTCGGCCAGCTCGCCCCCTATGTCGGCGCCATGCTGGACTGGCCGCATATTTCCGGCACCAACCGCATCGAGGCAAGCGGCGGCGGGCTCCATGTCACCCAGGAGCGGGGGGCTGGCGTCTCCGTCACCTACGAAGTCGTGCTGCCGGCCGTGCTCGGCGTCCAGACGGCGACGAAGGCGCCGCGCTATGTCTCCGGCAGCAAGCTGCGGGAAGCCTCGAAGACACCGATCGGCAGGGGCGAGCGGCAGGCGTCGTCCTTCACCCTCTCGGCCTCCATCGAGGGCCTGCGCATCCCCGAAGAGACCGGTTCGGCGCAGCAGCTCGGCGAAGACGCCGAGAATGTCGCCGAGCGCATCGTCGCAATCCTCGAAAGCAACGGCATCGGGAGACGCTGAACCATGAAGATCTATGCCTGCACCGAGGGCCGATCCGGCCAGGTCGATGCCGTTTCTCTCGAAATGATCGCGGCGGCCCGCAGCCTGGCAAGGGATGGCGACGACGTGATCGCCTTCTTCGCCGGAAGCGCCGCCGCAGACGCGGCCGGCAAGTTCGGTACGGCCGACCGCCTCGTCGCCGCGATCGCCCCCGAGGCCGACATCGTCGTGGCCGGCACCTATGCGCGCCAGCTTTGCGACGTTATCGCGGCCGAGGGCGCCGGCATCGTCGTTGTGCCCTATTCCGCCAACGGGCTGGACGTCGCCTCGTCCGTCGCCGCCCGGCTCGACTGGCCGCTCGTCAGCTATGTCGAGAAGATCGCGCGCGACGGCCAATCGCTCTCCGTTGTCGCGCAGTTGTACGGCGGCAAGGTGCTGGCCGACTGCAGCGTTCCGCTTCCGGCGGTGCTGATGGTCAATCCCGGCGCCTTCGCCGAGGCGACGGCCACACCGCTTTCGCCGGACCGCATCGACACAATCGACATCGCGGAACTCGTCGCCGCAAGCCGGGTACGACCGATTTCCATCGACCTGCCGGATTTCAGCGATGTCGATCTCAAGGCCGCCGAACGGATCGTCTGCGTCGGCCGCGGCATCGGCGACGAGGCCAGCATCGACCTTGCCCGCGACCTCGCGGCGCTGCTCGGCGCGGAGATCGCCGGCAGTCGGCCCGTCGTGGACAATGGCTGGCTGCCCAAGCTGCGCCAGGTCGGCAAATCGGGCCAGAAGGTCAAGCCGAAGCTCTACATGGCGCTCGGCGTCTCCGGCGCCCCGGAACATCTCGAAGGCATGGGGCAGTCGGACATGATCATCGCGGTCAACACGGATCCGAAGGCGCCGATCTTCAATGTCGCCCATTACGGGGCGACCTGCGACCTGTTCGAGCTCATGTCGAGCCTTTCCGAACGGCTGCAACCTTCGGACACCTGAAATGGCGGCGACGTACATTCTCTGGGCCGTGACGCTCGCGGCGGCGCTATTGACCGCATGGCGGTGCAGGCATTACGTCCGCGCGCTCGCCGCCGCACCGGCCGCCGCCCGGTTCGACAGGCCGGTCGAACGGCTGAAGGGTGTCGCCGTCGCGGTCGGCCTGCACCGGCGGCTCCTGCGCCGGCCCCTTTCCGGCGTCCTGCATGCCCTTATCCTCGTGTGCTTCTTCGTTCTGTTCACCGTCACCGTGGAGGCCTTCGGCTCTCGGCTCTTCCCGGGCTTCTCGCTGGCGCCGGTCGGCGGCGAGACATGGATCGCGCTGCTTCAGGACTGGGCCGCCGTCGTCATGCTCGTCGGCGTGGGGCTCGCGATGTACCAGCGCTACGTGCTGAAGCCCGCGCGCTTCGAGGGATCGAGTGGACGTGATGCGGCCGTCATCTACGGCCTCATCCTCGCCATCGTCGGTTCGCTCCTGCTGGAATCCGCTTTCCGCATCCTCGCCGGCGGCGCGGCGGGCTGGCGGCCGGTGAGCGTGGCGCTCGCGGCGCTGCTCTCCCCGGCCGCCCCTGTCGCAGAGGCGGCGGAAGCCGTGTTCTACTGGATCCACGTCGCGGCGATCCTCGGCTTCCTCGTCTACATTCCCGGCTCGAAGCACCGGCACATGTTCCTCGCCGCACCGAACGTGTATTTCCGCAGCCTCGATCCGCGCGGGACGGTCCCTGCGGTGCCGGAGGCACGCAGCACGACGGGCGTCAGCGATCTTGCCGCCTTCGACTGGAAGCAGCAGCTCGACCTCCTCACCTGTACCGAGTGCGGCCGCTGCCAGGCGGTCTGTCCCGCCTATGCCGCCGGCCTGCCGCTCAGCCCCAAGATGCTGATCACCGACATGCGCGACTCGCTGGTGGCCGGACCTGCGGCCGGCCCGCTCGTCGGCGGCGTCATCAGCGAGGAGACGCTGTGGGCCTGCACGACCTGCCGGGCCTGCATGGAGGAATGCCCCGTCGAGATCGAGCACCTGCCGAAGATCATCGACATGCGCCGCCATCTCGTCGACGAGGGTAATGTCAGCAGCGGACTGCAGGATGCGCTGTCGAATATCGGCCGTGTCGGCAACTCGATGGGCAAGCCCTCCAAGATGCGCGCCCGCTGGACGCGCGAACTCGGCTTTCCCGTCAAGGACGCGCGCAGCGAGCCGGTCGACATCCTGTGGTTCGTCGGCGACTATGCCTCCTATGATCCGCGCGTGCAGGAGATAACCCGCAAGGTCGCAGAATTGCTGACGGTCGCCGGCGTCGATTTCGGCATCCTGTTCGACGCCGAGCGCAACAGCGGCAACGACGTCCGCCGCGCCGGAGAGGAAGGCCTCTTCGAAACCCTGGCGCAGTCCAACATCGACGCCATCAATGGATGCAGCTTCAGCCGCATCATGACGAGCGATCCGCACAGCCTCAACGCGCTGAAGAACGACTACCGGCATTTCGGCACGGGCTTCGAGGTGCTGCACCACACGGCATTCCTTGCCGAACTGCTGAACGACGGCCGGCTGAAGCTCGCGCCGCCGGCCGCCGGCGGCCGCGTGACCTATCACGACCCCTGCTATCTCGGGCGCTACAACGGCGGCTTCGACGCCCCGCGCGATCTCATCGCCGCCGCCGGATACAGCCTGCACGAAATGCCGCGATGTCGCGAAAAATCCTTCTGCTGCGGCGCAGGCGGCGGACGCATCTGGCAGAGCGACGACGGCGTCACGGAACGTCCCAGCGAAAACCGTATCCGCGAGGCACTCGGCCTCGACGACGTGGAACTCTTCGTCGTCGCCTGCCCGAAGGACAAGGTCATGTACACGGCCGCGATCGACGCCCTCGGCGCTTCGGATCGGCTGAAGGTCATGGATGTCGCCGAACTGCTCATTCCGGCCGAAGCGCCCGCGGGCGTCCGGCCATAAGAACGACCGGCCCGCCAGGGCCGGCCTGCAACATGCGGCCGGGTGCCGCGGTTAAAAACGGGGCGGCGCCCCGCATTTGGGAGCAAGCACATGTCTTATTCTAGAATCGGATTTGTCGGTATCGGCAAGATGGGCGCACCGATGGCGGGCCGCCTGATCGCGGCCGGATACGACGTCACCGTCCATGACCTCGACGCGCGGGCGGTGGCCGAACTGGTCGGTGCGGGGGCAAAGGCCGCAGCGAGCGCACGGGAGGTGGCCGATGCCGCCGACGTCGTCTTCGCCAGCCTGCCGAGCCCGCAGATCCTGGAGACCGTCGCCCTCGGCGACAACGGCATCGCCGCCGGAAATGCCGTCAAGGTCTTCATCGACATCTCCACCACCGGCCCGCGCACCGCCGCGAAGATCGCCGACGGATTGAAGCCGCGCGGCATCGCCATGATCGACGCGCCGGTCAGCGGCGGCCTGAAGGGCGCGCGCAACGGCACGCTCGCGGTCATGACATCAGGCCCCGCGACCGTCTTCGAGACCGTCCGCCCGATCCTCGAGAATTTCGGCAAGCTGTTCTTCATGGGCGAGGTGCAGGGCGCGGCCCAGACGATGAAGCTCGCCAACAATCTCCTGGCCGCCGCCGCGCTGGCCGTTTCCTCCGAGGCGGTCGTCATGGGCGTCAAGGCGGGCCTCGACCCGAAGGTGATGCTCGACGTCATCAACGCCAGCAGCGGCCGCAACAGCGCGACGGAGGACAAGTTCCCGAAATCCGTGCTCCCGCGTACCTTCGATTTCGGCTTTGCCACCGGCCTGTCTTTCAAGGACGTGCGCCTGTGCCTGGAGGAGGCCGAGGCCATGGGCGTTCCGATGGTGGTCGGCAGCGCCGTCCGCCAGATGCTGAGCGTGACCAACCAGCTCTATGGACCGGACTCCGATTTCACCTCGATGGTGCGGGTCGTCGAGGGCTGGGCGCATGTCGAGGTCGGTTCACGCCGCGATCCCGTCGTGGAGGCAAGCTGATCCATGAAGGACCCGCACCAGTACAAGGTCTATGCCATCCGCTACGGGCATTTCGAGCGGCGCTCGCCGGAGAACTTTCTCGGCGGGGATACCCACGACGTACCGATGCCGCTCGACTATTTCGTCTGGGCGATCGTCGGTCAGGAGCGCACCTTCATCGTCGATACGGGTTTCGACAAGCCGACGGGCGACAGGCGCGGCCGCTCCGTCGTGCGCCCGGTCGACGAGGGGCTGGCAATGCTCGGCATCGATCATAGGGCGGTCTCCGACGTCATCATCTCGCACATGCACTACGATCATTGCGGGAACCACCACCTCTTCCCGAACGCGACCTTCCATCTCCAGGACGCGGAGATGGAGTTCGCCACGGGACGCTGCATGTGCCACCACGCGATGCGCCATCCCTTCGAGGCGGAAGACGTGACGAAAATGGTCCGCCGCGTCTTCGACGGCAAGGTCTGCTTCCACGATCCGGAATCCGAGATCGCACCGGGCATCACCCTTCACAAGGTCGGCGGCCATTCCCGCGGCCTTCAGGTCGTACGCGTCGAGACGGAAAACGGCGCGCTGGTCCTGGCGTCCGATGCGGCGCATTTCTATGCGAACATGGAGAAGGAAAAGCCGTTCCCCGTTTTCGACCGCCTGAGCGACGTGATCATGGGCGTCGAGCGCATGAGGAGGCTCGCAAGCGCTCCCCGGCTCATCGTCCCCGGGCATGACCCCCTGATCCTGCAGCGGTTTGCCGGCGACACCGAGAGACCCGGGATCGTCGATTTGACCCTGCCTCTGTGAAGCAGGCCGTGCAACCGAGCTTCGTCATCTGACTTTTCGCCCTCGGCCCGGGGGCTCCGGCATCAAGCCCGCCGACCTGGCGCGCCATGCGCGGGCGCCGGCAGACCACGGTTATCGCCGCAGGCGACACCCCTCCGTCATGCCCTTTCCCGATTGCGATTGACGCGGGCGATGAAGGCGCGTGTGCGCTCCTGCAGCGGATTGGAAAGCACCACGTCGGGCGCGCCGGCCTCGACGATCTGGCCGCGGTCCATGAAGACCACGGTATCGGCGACGTCGCGCGCGAATTCCATTTCATGGGTCACGACGACCATTGTCTGGCCCTCGCTTGCAAGTGAGATCATGACCTCGAGCACCTCGTCGACGAGCTCCGGGTCGAGTGCGGACGTCGGCTCGTCGAAAAGCAGAAGGCGCGGACGAACGGCGAGTGCGCGGGCAATCGCCACGCGCTGCTTCTGCCCGCCGGAGAGCTGCTGCGGATAGGCTCCTTCCTTGCCGGAAAGGCCGACGCGTTCGAGCAGCTCGCGCGCATGCGCCTCGGCCTTCGCGCGCGGCTCCTTCTTCACATGGATCGGCGCTTCCGTGATGTTCTCCAGGACGGACATGTGCGGAAAGAGATTGAAATGCTGGAAAACCATCGCGGTATCGGCGCGCGTGGCCGAGGCCTGGCGGTCGTGCAGCTCATACAGCCTTCCGTTATGCTCGCGGTAACCGACCAGTTGCCCGTTCACGTAGATGCGGCCCTTCTGGACCTTTTCCAGATAGTTGATGCACCGGATCAGCGTGCTCTTGCCCGCGCCCGACGGGCCGATCAGGCAGCAGACCTTTCCGGGATCGACGACGAGGTTTATGCCGCTCAGCACCTCCAGGGTGCCGTAGCGCTTGTGGACGTTCTCGATGCGGACCATCGGCTCGGTGCCGGAGACCGCTTTGCCTGGATCGAGTGCTGTCACGTCGTCTCCTTTCTTCTGGCGCGCAGGAGGCCGAACAGCGCATCCGGCTGGTTGGAGCGGTGGCCACGACCGTAGTGCTTCTCGATCATCCTCTGGATGGAGGTCAGGATCGTCGCCGCCGCGAGATACCAGATCGATGCGACGATCAGCAGCGGAATGGTCTGCAGCGTCCGGCCATAGATGCCCTGCACGGAATAGAGCAGGTCCGAGATCGACAGCACGCTGACCAGCGAGGTCGCCTTCAGCATGCCGATGACCTCGTTCCCGGTCGGCGGAACGATGACGCGCAGCGCCTGGGGAATGATGATACGGCGCAGCGTGTGGGCGGGCGACATTCCAAGCGATTGTGCCGCCTCGCGCTGCCCCGGATCGACCGAAATAAGACCGCCGCGCACGATTTCCGCCATATAGGCCCCTTCGTTGAGCCCGAGGCCCAACAGCGCGGCGGCCAGCGGCGTGATGATGTCGTTCGTCGGAATGCTGAGAATCGACCCGAAGACCGGCAGGCCGATGTCGATGGTGGGGTAGAGCGCGGCGAGATTGTACCAGAAGATCAACTGGACCAGCAGCGGAACGCCCCGGAAGAGCCAGATGTAGAGCGCGGCCACGGTCGCCAGCACCGGGTTCGCGGACTGGCGCATCAAGGCGGCGATGATCCCGAGCACGATGCCGATCGTCATCGCGGCGGCCGTCAGGCCGATGGTCCAGGCAAACCCTTTCAGGATCGTCGCGGCCGTCATGTACTTCAGCACGACAGGCCACTGATAACCCGGGTTCTGCAGCATGGAGGCGACGATGAAGCCTGCGATGGCGATGCAGATCAGCGCCGCGATCCAGCGGCCGGGATACCGGGCCGGGACAATGTCATCCTGATGGTCTGTCATTCGCTTCTGCGGCCTTTCGATCGTTCAGTTCAACACGTCGGCGAGACATTCGTCCCATATCAGGATGGCCCGGTCGATCTCGCCCTCGGTAATGACGAGCGGGGGGATCATGCGGATGATGTGGCCATACGGGCCACAGGTCAGAAGGATCATGTTCCGCTTGAGCGCGGCGGCCCGGACCGCCTGGGCCAGTTCGGGCGCGGGCGCGCGGTCTCGTCCGGAGAACTCCGTCGCCTGCATCAGGCCGAGGCCGCGGACTTCGCCGATCGCCTGGTAACGCTGGCCCGCGGCCTCCAGCCCCGTCCGCAGACGGCGCCCCATCTCGGCGGCGCGCGTGACGAGACCCTCCTCCTCGATGACGTCGAGCGTGGCGATCGCGGCGGCGCAGGCGACGACATTCGCGGAATAGGTTCCGCCCTGCGAGCCCGGCAGGGCGGACGCCATGATCTCGCTCCGCGCGGCGATGCCCGACAGCGGCAGGCCGCTTGCGATCCCCTTGGCGAAGACGAGGATGTCCGGCTCCAGGCCGAAATGCTCGCAGGCCCAGAACCGGCCGGTGCGGGCCGCGCCGCACTGCACCTCGTCCGCGATGAGCACGATGCCGTGGCGGCTGGCGCGCTCCCTGAGACCGGAGAAGAATGCCGTCGATCCGGGCATGTAGCCGGCCTCGCCCTGGACGGGTTCGACGAGAATGGCCGCCGTATCCTCCGGCGAGGTCACAGTCGCGAGGATATGGTCGAGCTCGCTGAGGCAGAAGGCGTCCGCCGTCTCCTGATCCCAGCCGTACCGGTAGGGATGCGGGAACGGCGCGATGACGACGCCGGGCGGAAGCGCGCCAGAGCGGGCCGAGCGGAACCGCGCGCCCGATGTCGTCAGCGCGGCCGAACCGAGCGTGCGGCCGTGGAATCCGTTCTGGAAGACGATGACATTCTGCCGGTTCGTATGGTTGCGCGCGAGACGGACGGCCGCTTCGACGGCTTCCGCGCCGGAATTGGCGAAGAAGAAGGCGTCCAGGCCCCGCGGCATCGTCCTGCCGAGCCTGTCCATGAGGGGTTGGAGCTTGTCATGGCGGAAGATGCCGTACTGGCCGTGCATCATCTGGCCGAGCTGCGCCTGCGCCGCGGCGACCACCCTGGGATGGCAGTGTCCCGTCGCGGTGACGCCGATGCCGGACGTCATGTCGAGATAGGCATCCCCGTTCTGGTCGAAGACCTCGCACCCTTTCGCGCGTGACACCTCGAGCGGCGTGGCCTGCTGAAGAGCCGGGGAAAGATGAAACATGGGACGATCCTCGATGCTGGACGAAAGACGGTGTCCCGGCGAAACGCCGGGACGGGCTGTGTGGATGGTGTCAGGAAGCCTGGTTTTTCAGCGGCTTGTCGATCCCGCCGTCGACGATGCCCCACTTCTCGAGGATTTCCTTGTATTTGCCGCTTTCCATGAGGACGGCCATCGCGTCGAAGAGCGGCTGGTAGAGCGGCGAGTTCTTCGGCACGGCGATGCCGTAGTAGGGCCGGTCGTTATAGACCGTGAAGCCGACATTGCTGAGCTGCCCGCCGAGCTGCTGCGCCGAGTAGCCATTGGTCGCGCCGTCGCCCGAAACGGAATCGACGCGGCCGGAAGTCAGCGCCAGAACGGCATCGTTCTGCGTCGGGTAGGCGCTGACCTGGATTGCCGGCTTGCCCATGTCGACGCAGGCCTTGCTGCTCTCTTCGGCCTGGCTTTCCGATGCCGTGCCCTTCAGCGCGCCGACCTTCGTGCCGCAGATGTCTTCCAGCTTTTCCGGAGCCTTGCCGCCTGCCTTGATGAGGAAGGACGTGCCGCCGCGGTAGTAGTCGATGAAATCGACCGTCTCCTGGCGCTTGGCGTAGTCGCCGATCGACGAGACGCCGATGTCGTAGCGCTTCGACTGCAGGCCCGGCATGATGTTCGAGAACTCAGTGGCATTGTTGACGATATTCACGCCCAGGATCGTCCCGAGCGCGGCGGAGATTTCGATGTCCGCCCCGACCAGCGCGTTGTTCTCGTCGAGGAATTCGAACGGCGGGTAGTCCGTCGCCGTCGCGGCATTGATGACGCCGGCCTGCTTGAAATTGTCCGGAAGCGCTTCGTGGATCTTGTCCGAACGGGTGAGGTCGGCTGCAAGCACAAAACCTGCCGATACGAGAAGAAGCGCTGCGCCGAGCGACGTGACCCTGATTTTCCTGGTCATTTTGTTCCCCTTGTGTGGTGTGCCGAGAAATTCGGCATGGGTAATTTGTGACGTGTACTGTGCCGGGCGGGCCAATAGTAATTTGGTGCAAACCTATAGCTTGGACTTATGACCTTCGGACGATGCCGGAAATGCGAGGCCCGCCATGGCGTTTCCGGCACTGCGATCTTCTATTGGAGAGCGATGAGAACGCTCTTGCTTTTCCGGTTGGCGAGGTAGGCATCGCGACCGAGATCCTTGCCGAACCCCGACTTCTTGTAGCCTCCGGTCGGCAGAATATGGTCGCGCGAGCGATTGTAGCGGTTGATCCAGACGGTGCCGGCCTGCAGCGACCGGCTCAGCCGCAGCGCCCGCGACAGGTCCTTCGTATAGAGGCCCGCCGCAAGGCCATATTGCGGATGATCGGCGAGGGCCACCGCCTCTTCCTCGGTGTCGAAGGTCTGCATCGTCAGCACGGGGCCGAAGATTTCCTCGACGATCGCCGGTGACGAGGAACCGATGCTGGAGAGCAGGGTCGGCGCATAGAAATAGCCGGCTTGCTCCAGCCTGCCGCCGCCGAGCATGCACTCGCCGCCACCGGCAATGGCTGCCTTGACGATACGGTCGATCCGCTCGATCTGTCGCTGCGAGATTATGGGGGAGTACTTCGATGCCGCGTCCCATGTGGGGCCGGGCGTCACCGCCCGCATATGCGAGGCGATCGCATCGCCGAGGCGCTCCGCGATCGTCCGTTCCACGATCAGGCGCGAGCCGGCGACGCAGGCCTGCCCGGCATTGCTGAGAATGCCGTTGGCGATCGCGGATGCGGCCCCTTCGAGATCGGCGTCGGCAAACACGATCTGCGGGCTCTTTCCGCCAAGCTCCAGCGTCATCGGCTTGACGCCGGTTCGGGCGATATTGGCCATGATCGCCGATCCGGCTGCGGTGGATCCCGTAAAACTCACTTTCGCGATGTCGGGATGCCCGGTGATGGCGTTGCCCGTCGTCTCGCCGTCCCCGAGCACGATGTTGAGGAGGCCGTCGGGCAGGCCGGCCCGTGTGGCGAGTTCCGCCATGTAGAGCGTGGAGAACGGTGTCATTTCCGACGGCTTCAGCACGACGGCATTGCCGGCCGCCAGAGCCGGGCCGATCTTCCACCCCGCCATGTTGATCGGAAAATTCCAGGGCGTGATGGCGCCGACGACGCCATAGGGTTCCGTGAGGATCATGCCGAAGCTGGCATCGTCGGTCGGCACGACCGTACCGTCTTCCTTGTCGGCGAACTCCGCGAAGAAACGGATCTGCTCCGCGGTGATCGCAATGTCCCCCTGCCCGAGCTGCCCGACCGGGCGCGTCGAATAGGCCGCTTCCAGCATGGCCAGCGTCCCGGCCTCCGCCTCGATCAGGTCGGCCCAGCGCTGTAGGACCTTCGATCGCTCGCGCGGCCGGATGCCGCCCCAGTTGGAGGTCTTGAGCGCCGCCTTCGCCGTCTGGACGGCCCTGTCGACCATACCGGCATCCGCGACCGGACAGGCGGCGGCCACCTTGCCGTCGGAGGGCCGCGTGACGTCGATGACCCCGTCGGCGGGCGCATAGGCGCCTCCGATATAATGCCCGATTGTCGGCGACACGTCGTCCGGATTGAAACTCTTGCTCATCACCCTGTCCTATCGTTCCATTCCCTGCGCGCCATCGCAAGCCCCATCCCGGCGGCCGGCAAATCGTCCGACCCTGAACTCGTCCAGCGACAGATCGGTCCTGCCGGTATCGATCATCTCCGCCATGACGTCTCCCACGCCCGGCCCGAGCTGGAAACCGTGGCCGCAGAATCCGAAGGCATGGAAAAGCCCCTGCGTCGTGGCCGATCGGCCCATGACCGGAAGCCCGTCGCCGATATAGCCTTCGCAGCCCGACCAGGTGCGGATGACGCAGACGTTTTCAAGCGCCGGCAGGATCGGAAGCAGGGAGCGCAACTGCCCGGGCAATCGGGCGGGATCGGCCCTGGCGTAGCCCGTCTCGATGCAGGCCTCCGTGCGCCCCGCGCCCCCGCCGAAGACGATGTTGCCGCGCTCCACCTGCCGGAGGTAGCCCCCGCCATGGTCATGGGCCCAGACACCGACGACGGGGACGACGCGATAGGGCAACGGCTCGGTCACGCCCATCTGCGGGCCCCTGGCGACGATGGGCACGCTTTCGCCGAACTGCTCGGCGATCCGCGCGCCCCAGGCGCCGGCCGCGTTCAGCAGGACCTGCGCTGAATAACGCCCCTTCGACGTGACGACCTCGAAGCTCGAGCCGGTCCTGTTTATCGCGCCGACGCCGACCTCTTCGACGATCTCGGCCCCGAGGCGGCGTGCCGCATCGGCGAAGGCCGGAGCGATGAGACGTGGATTGGCGCTGCCGTCCCGCGGGGAGAAGGATGCAGCGACCGCGTCCGTTCCAAGGCCCGGAAACCGCCTCCTGAAGTCCCTCGGCTCCAGTTCTTCCAGATCGAGCCCCCACGGCCTGGCGGCTTTTGCAAACGCGCGCATCTCGTCGACGGCCTTCTGCGTGAAGGCGAAACGGAGGTGGCCCGTCGCACGAAACTCGACGTCGCGGCCGAGCAGCTTGGCCGCCTGTCCCCACAATTGCAGGGAACGGGCGGCGAGCGGAAGCTGGGGCAGGTAGCGGCCGCTGCGCCGGATGTTGCCGAAGGAGGCGACGGTCGCGCCCGTGCCGACACGGTTGCGCTCGATCAGCGTGACCCGGACCCCGCGCCGGGCGAGGAAAAAGGTCGACGCGGCTCCCATCAGCCCGCCGCCCAGAACGATTGCATCCATCCTACATATCCAGTCCTGCGCTCTGTCGCTCGCACAGCCTCCCGATTTCGAAGGTGGGTGTCAAAGTCGGGTTTCGTCCGCCCCCATAAGTCCGACCTATGGAAAAGCGGCGGCGCGGGGACATAAGCGAACCTTATGGGGGACGGGTTTTTCGCTCTTGGACGTTGCAACCGCACTCGTGCCAGCCTTGCCGCAATCGAATGAAAGGATGCGACATGGCATGTGCGGCGGCGCTTGAGGAAGAGGGGCGCGAACGGCAGGACTGGAAGATCGGCGTCGATATAGGTGGCACGTTCATCGACTTCTGCGCGCTGGAAACGATCACCGGGCGCGTTGCCTCGCTCAAGGTCCTGACGACGCCGGACGATCCGGGCGCCGAGCTGATGACGGGGCTCTCCCTCCTCGCCGAGCGCGAGGGGCTCGATCCCGCATTGGTAAGCCGGTTCGTGCACGGCACGACCGTCGGCATCAACACGGTGATCCAGCGGCGCGGCGCATCGCTCGCCCTCATGACGAATGCCGGCTTCGAGGACATCCTGGAGCTCGCGCGGCTGCGTATGCCCGACGTCTACTCGCTCTTCTGCTCCCGCCCCGACCATCTGATCGCGCGCGACATGATCTTCGGCATCCCGGCGCGCTTGAGGGCGGACGGAAGCGAGGCATTGGCGCCCGATCTCGCGGCCGTCGCCCGCGCCGCCGCGAATGCCAGGGCCAAGGGCGCGGCCGGGATCATCGTCTCCTTCCTCCACTCCTGGCGCAACGGCGCGCAGGAGGCGGCCGTGCGGGCGGAGATCGAGAGAGCGACGCCCGAACTCTTCGTCTTCACCTCCTCGGAGGTCTGGCCGGTCATCCGCGAATACGAACGGACCACGACGGCCATCCTGAACGGTTATGTCCATCCGCGGGTTGCCGGATACCTGACCGCACTCGAGGACCGGCTGGCCTCGCGCGGCATGAGGGCGCCGGCGCTGCTGACCCGATCGAACGGCGGCGTCATGAACGCGGCCGAGGGCAAGCGTTCCTGTGTCCATATGCTGCTGTCGGGAACCGCTTCAGGCGTGATCGGCGCTGCCTGGCTTGCCCGCCGCGCCGGTGAAAAACATGTCCTGACGCTCGATATCGGCGGCACGTCCGCCGACTTCGCGCTCATCATCGACGGCGAGCCGCAGTTCGGCACGGGCGAGCTGATCGGCGAGTTCCCGCTGCACATCCCTTCGGTGGCGGTCAGTTCCATGGGGATCGGCGGCGGCTCGATCGCCAGCATCGATTCCCATGGCGTGCTGCGCGTCGGCCCCGAATCGGCAGGCTCCTCGCCGGGACCCGCCTGCTACGGAAGGGGCGGCACGGACGCGACCGTCACCGACGCCATGGCTGTCTGCGGCTGGCTCGGCCACAGCCAGATGGCCTACGGGCAGCTACAGATCGACGTCTCGCTCGCCCGTGCCGCGATCGCAAGGCTCGCCGAGCGGATCGGCAGGACGCCCGAACAGGCGGCCCAGAACATCCTCGACGTGGCCATCTCCGAAATGTTCGTCGAAGTGGAAAAGCTCGCCTCCCGGGCCGGCGTCGATCTTCGCGAATTCACCCTGATGCCCTTCGGCGGCGGCGGCCCGATGCTCGGCGCCTTCCTTGCCCGTGAATTCCGGATGGCGAAGGTGATCGGCCCGCCGCGACCGGGGGTCGTCTCCGCGCTCGGCGGCCTCGTGGCGGACCTGCGCGGCGACTTCATCCGCACCGTCTTTACCGAGCTGACGCCCGCGGCCCTGCCCTCCCTGCAAAGCGCCCTCGATTCGCTGACGGCCGAGGGTGGCGGCTGGCTCGCCAAGCAGGGGCATGGGGGACCCGCCACGCTCAACCTGTCCGCCGACATGCGCTATGTCGGCCAGAGCTTCGAGATCGAGGTTCCCCTTCTGGCCAAATGGCTTTCCGAAACGGATCTCGAAGCGATCGAGCAGGCTTTCCATGCCATGCATGCAAGGTTGTACGATTTTCACGATCCGGACGGCGAGATCGAGATCGTCAACCTGCGCCTTGCCGCGATCGGCGAAGGGCCTGCCGTGGAACTCGCGGTCGAGGCCCCTGAAGAGGGGACGAGGATGCGGCCCGAACGCTACATACCCGTCTTCATCGGAACCGCCACCGAGGAGATCGGGCTCTACCGGCGCGACCTGCTGCGCCCGGGCGGGCGCTTTTCAGGACCTGCCATCGTCGCCCAGGAAGACACGACCTTCGCGATACCGCCAGGCACGGAAGTGGCGGTCGACCGGCACCTCAATCTGCAACTGACCTTTCCGGAGTGACAGTCCATGTTCGATCCCGTGAACCTTCAGGTGTTCGCCAACCACACCCGTGCGGCCGCCGAGAACATGGCCTATACCCTGCAGAGGACGGCGCATTCGGCCTTCGTCAAGGAGACGGAGGATTTCACGGTCATGCTGGTCAACCGTCGGGGCGATACGTTCGGGGTGCCGATGGGGCTGGGGGCGACCTGGTATCCGGGCCTCACCTATACCCGGGCCATCGAGATGATCGATGGCTACAAGCCGGGTGACGTCGCCTTCACGAACGATCCCTATTCCTGCTTCGTCGCGACGCATGCCCCCGACACCCATCTCTGGAAGCCCGTTTTTTACGACGGCGAGATCATCGCCTGGACGGCCGGGCACATCCACAACACGGACATGGGGGGCGCCGTGCCGGCATCGCTGTCGCGGGCCCTCACCGAGATCCATCAGGAAGGCATCCGCTTCCCGCCGATGAAGCTCGTCAACGAAGGCGTCTTCGACGAGGCCATCCTCAAGGTCATCACGACCAATGTCCGCAAGCCCGACCTGAACATCGGCGACATGAAGGCGCTCGTCGGTGCGCTGAACACCGGCGAGCGCAAGATCCTCGCCATGGTGGAGAAGTTCGGCAAGGACGCCTTCCTCGCCGGAACCGAGATGCTGCTGGACCATGCGGAGGCGCAGGCCCGCGCCCTGCTTCGCGCCATGCCGGACGGCACATGGGAATTCGTGGACTATGCCGACGAGGACTCCGTCGAGGCCAATCCATGCCGGCTGAAGCTGACGCTGACGATCCGGGGCGACGAGGCGATCCTCGATTTCACCGGCTCCGACCCGCAGCTCGGCTCGTCGCTCAACGTGCCGTCCGGCGGCGATCCCCGCCACACGATGCTGCTCGTCGGCGTCTACTATGTGCTCTACACGCTCAACCCCCGGATTCTCCTCAACACCGGCCTGACACGGCCGTTCACCTGCATCACGCCGAAAGGCAGCGTCCTCAACCCGGTCTCGCCCGCCGCCGTCGGCATGCGCTCGCTGACCTGCGCACGCCTGCGCTCCGTTGTCTTCGGCGCTTTCTGCCAGGCCGTGCCCGACAGGCTGCCGGCGGCCCCGGCCGGCAACAATTGCATCGTCAACGTCATGACGACGGACGAGCGGACGGGACGTACCGTCATCGCCGCCGTCAATCCGGTGGTCGGCGGCGGCGGCGGGATGCCGCATCGCGACGGCACCAATGGTTCCGGCGCCGATGCCGCGTATCTCAAGAACACGCCGATCGAGATCACCGAGACCGAAGTGCCGATCGAGTTCGTCAAATACGGCCTTGCCAGGGATAGCGGCGGGGCGGGCCGCTGGCGCGGCGGCCTTGCGACGGAAATGGCGTTCCGCGTCTTCACTCCCGACAGCCGCATCACCGCGCGCAATCGCGATCGCAGCTTCTTCCGCCCCTGGGGCTTCCTCGGCGGCCGTGCCGCCGGGCTCTCCGACATGGTCCTCAATCCCGGGCGTGACGACTATCGCCGGCTCGGCAATATCGATACGGCGACCCTGCAGCCGGGCGACGTGCTCGAGATCCGCTCCGCCGGAGGCGGAGGCCGCGGCGATCCGCTGGAGCGCGAAGTCTGGCGCGTCGCCCGGGACGTGGCGCGCGGTTACGTCTCGCCGGCGGCCGCCGCGAACGACTATGGCGTCGTGATCCGCGATGGCGCGGCCGACGACGCCGCGACAGAGGCGCTGAGGGCGAAGATGCGGAAGCCGGCCACCGGACAGTTCCACTACGGCCCGGAGCGAGAGGGCTACGAGGCACAGTGGACCCGCGCCGCCTACGACCTGCTCACCGATATTCTTGCAGGCCTTCCCATCCACTGGCGCTTCTTCGCCAAGACGGAGATCTTCCGTCGCATGGAGGGGCGCTCCGGGCCCGAGGGCGTGGCGGCGGCCTTCGACGATGTCAGGACGCGCTTCCGGGAAATGCCGGAAACGAAGGCCACGGTGAAGGAGGCCGCGGAGTGACGCAGGCGCAGCGACATGGCCAGGGCGCCGGCAGGCTCGTCCGCCTGTCGGAGCTCGAAAGACCGCATGTCGGCTTTTGCCTCGACGGAACCGACCGCGAGGCTCTTGCCGGCGATACCGTGCTGACCGCGGTCCTCTCCGTCAGGACGGGCGTCAGGCGGTCGGAGTTCGGGCCGGAGAACCGGGCGGGCTTCTGCCTCATGGGCGCCTGCCAGGACTGCTGGATCTGGCAGGAAGACGGCACGCGGCTGCGCGCTTGCTCCACCTATCTGGTCGAAGGCATGCGGCTCACGACGACGGAGCCGGAAGGATGGTTGCGGTGAGGCCGAATGCCGTGCGCGTCGTGATCGTCGGTGCCGGCCCCGCCGGCATCCGCGCGGCGCAGACGCTGGTTGCAGCCGGAGTGAAGCCGGTGGTGATCGACGAGGGCGCCCGGGCGGGCGGCCAGATCTATCGCCGCCCCCCGCCGGCATTCAAGCGCCGGGCCGAAGCTCTCTACGGCTCCGAAGCAAGCAAAGCGGTCGACCTTCATGCGGTTTTCGACGGCATGGTCGCGTCCGGCACTATCGATTATCTCCCGGCGACATCCGTGCTCTCCCACGCCGAAAACGTGCTTCACGCGCTGACACCGGCAGGCCGCCGCGAAATTGGCTATGACCGGCTGATCATCGCGACCGGCGCCACGGATCGCGTGGCGCCGGTGCCTGGCTGGCAGGCGCCCGGCGTCTACAGCCTCGGTGCCGCGCAGATCGCACTGAAGGCGCAGGGCGTCGCGCTCGGCAGGTCGATCGTGCTCGCAGGATCCGGCCCGCTTCTGACGCTCGTCGCCTACCAGCTTCTCGAAGCCGGCGCGGGCGTCGTCGCCGTCCTCGATACGTCCGGCCTGCGAAACCAGCTTGCCGGCCTGTTCGGGATGCTGAGCCGGCCGCGGCTCGTCCTGCGCGGCCTGGCGATGCGCGCACGGCTCGGGAAGCTTTACCATGCCGGGGTGACCATCGCCGGCATCGACACCGACAGCACCGGGCCGGTCGCCATCCGATGGTGCGACGCGGGCGGCAAGGCCCGCGAAACGGCCTGCGACATGGTTGCCCTCGGATGGCACCTGCGGGCCGAGACGCAACTGGCCGCCCTTGCGGGCTGCCGGTTCGATTACGATGCCGACTGGTTGCAATGGCTGCCGCGCGCCGACCGCATGGGCCGTGCGGGCGGCAACCTCTACCTTGCCGGCGACGGCCTGCGCATCCTGGGCGCTGACGGGGCGGAGATCGCCGGCCGTCTTGCGGCATGCGCCTGCCTTTCGGATATGGACTTGCCCGCCCCGGACAGCGCTGGCGATCTTCGCCGGCTTGCCCGCTGCGAACGCTTCGCGCGGGCAATGGCCCGGGCCTTTCCCTGGCCCGCGCAGATGGTCCGGCAGCTTCCGGACGAAACGGTCGTCTGCCGGTGTGAGGGGGTGACTGCTGCCGGGCTCCGGGAGGGCGCCGCACTGGGCGGCACTGAGGTCAACCGGGTGAAATCGCTCGCCCGGGTGGGCATGGGCCGCTGCCAGGGACGCTTCTGCCAGCTTGCGGCTGCGGAAATCATCGCCGCGGACGCGGCGATCGATCCCGCCGAGGCAGGGCGCCTGCGGGACCAGGCGCCCGTTCGCCCCCTGCCGATCGGGACGTGGATACGGGACGCGTGAAACGGCTGCCGATCGCGGCGGCTGCCTTCAGGACTCGCGTCCCTTTGCACGCAACACGGCGGCGCAGGCCTCCCGGAGATTGTCCCGCATATCGCTGTGACTGCCCGTCAGCGGGCGATCCTTGCTCGTCAGCAGCGCGATCGGCACGGTGGTGCGCTGCTTCAAGGGCCGGCGCACGAGGCCGGGGAACTGCTCCCATGGCAGCAGCCCGTCGACGATCGCGACGCCGAAGCCGTCCCGGACGAAGGGAAGAGCGGTGATGGATATGTCGATCTCGATCACCGGATTGAACATCTGCTTTTCGGTAGCGGCAGCGCTCAGCAGAAGGCGCCCGGGAAGCGTGCTGGCCCGATAGGAGATCAGCGTCTCGTCCTGAAGCTCGGCAAAGCCGATCTCCTCCCTCTCCGCCAGCTGATGGTTCTCCGGCATGATGCAGACCAGCTCGGCATGGCCGAGCGTCTCCACCTCGATGCCCGGCCGCGCCATGTTGTTCATGACCACGCCGAGCGGCGCGTCGCCGTTCTGGATCATGTCGACGATGTTGATGAGGGGGGCGATGAGAGAGCGCACCACGACATCGGGATGGGTGGCGCGAAACGCCAGCAGGGCTTTCGGAACGACCGACATGGCCGGCGGCGCGGAGGCCGCGACCCGGATCAGGCCCGTCCGCCCGAACCGCATGTCCGTCGTGCGCCGCCGCAATGCGCCGAGCTCGGCGAAGATGCGCTCGCATTCCGGGTAGAGCTCCTCGGCCTCCCGGGTCGGCACGAGTTTTCCGCGCACGCGGTTGAACAGCTTGAAGCCGAGCTGGTCTTCCGCATGGAGCAGGATCTGGCTGAGCGCGGGCTGCGAGATGTTCAGCATCGAGGCCGCTCCCGTCACGGTGCCGCATCGCATGAGCATACAGAAGACTTCAAGCTGCCGAGCCTGCATGGGTTTTTTACTCTTGTTGAACGCGGCCTTGCCGCCATCGCCTCTGGAGATCATGCGCAAAGGACCGTCTGTGATCAATTGCCAAAAAGCCCGAGACCGATGAAGGCTGTGCCGCTGCATCGACGAAGTGAACCGGCAGGCCGGCGGGAAGGGCCGAAATGTGTGGCGACGACGGCCTTACGCGCCAATGCCCGGATCTCCGGTATCGGCGGCACGGAAGGTTCCTCGTGCGTACCCATGGTGCGCACGGCCCGCAGCAGGCGCGTAGCCGCTTGAACCGTATGGCAAGCTGTGGAGACGGCCGGCGAACCGAGTCCGGCCTGCCGCCCGACATGGCAAGGCAGGCCGGATCTTTTTCCTGCCTGTCAGTCGGCGAACGAGATCATCACATGCCGGGGCACCGTGTAATCCTCCAGCGCATAGATCGACATGTCCTTGCCATATCCGGACTGCTTCATGCCTCCGTGCGGCATCTCGCTGCAAAGCATGAAATGCGTGTTGATCCATGTGCAGCCGTACCGAAGCCGTGCGGCAAGGCGCATGGCCTTGCCGATATCCTTCGTCCAGATCGACGAGGCAAGGCCATAGTCGCTGTCGTTCGCCCATTGCATCGCCTGCTCGGCATCGGAAAAGCGCGTCACGGTAACCACCGGACCGAAAACCTCGCGACGCACGATCTCGTCGTCCTGCAATGCGCCGGCGACGACGGTCGGCCGGAAGAAGAAGCCGCGTTCGCCCGCAACGCCGCCGCCGGTCACGATCTCGATATGCCTTTGTTCGGCCGCGCGCGTCACGAAGCTCTCCACCCGGTCACGCTGCCGTCTCGAGATCAGGGGACCGAGTTCGTTCTCCGTGTCGTCGGGCCTGTCAAAAGCCAGCGTGGAAACGGCGCCGGCAAGATCGGCCACGAGCTTCTCGTAGATACCGTCCTGCGCATAGATACGGCAGGCAGCGGTACAGTCCTGTCCGGCATTGTAATAGCCGAACGTCCGGACCCCACGGACGACGGCGTCCATATCGGCATCGTTGAAGACAACGACCGGCGCTTTGCCGCCAAGTTCGAGATGGGTCCGCTTCACGGTGCCAGCCGCTGCGCTGAGCACCTTCTTTCCGGTCGCGACATCCCCCGTGATCGAAACCATGTCGACCCCGGGATGGTGTATGATCGCATTGCCGATCGTCTCGCCGCGGCCGAACACGATGTTGACGACACCCTCCGGCAGGATGGCCGAGAGAAGATGCGCCATCTTGAGGGCCGTCAGCGGCGTCAGTTCAGAAGGCTTGAAGACGACGGTGTTGCCGCCGGCAAGCGCAGGAGCAAGCTTCCACGTCATCATCATCAGCGGATAATTCCATGGCGCGATGGAGCCCACGATGCCGAGAGCATCGCGGCGGATCATGGAGGTGTGGTTCGGCAGATACTCCGCCGCCACTGGAGCCTGCATGGACCGGACGGCGCCGGCGAAGAAGCGCCAGCAATCGACGATCGCCGGCATTTCATCGTTGCGGACGGCGTTGATGGGCTTGCCGCAATTGAGCGCTTCCAGTGAGGCAAAGGCCTCCGCCTCCTTCTCGATGGCGTCGGCGACCTTGAGAAGGCAGGACGAACGTTCCGCCGGCGTCGTCGCCGACCATGCTGGAAAGGCCCGTGCGGCCGCCGCCACCGCCTTCTCCACCTGCGCTGTACCGGCCTCGGCGAGGCGCGTGATGACCGCGCCTGTTTTCGGGTTGACGATTTCCTGTTCGGCGCCTTCTCCATCGAGAAAGTCACCGCCGATGAGCATCTGGCTATCCATTGCATAACTCCTGGGAATTATCGGCCTTGGGGCGGGCGCCTCCCGCGCCCGCCACCCCGGTCCGCTTCTTACTCGCCGGCGACGGCCGGGCCTCCGGCAGCGCGCCGCATGAACGGCAGAACGAACAGCCCGGCCGCCACGACGACCGCACTGGTCAGCAGCACGGCATAGTTCTCGTACCAGTTGGCATCGGGCATGCGTGGCCATGCGAGGTTTATGATCGCCGAAACCCCATAGGCGAAGGCGAGCAGCGTGACGGGAACGCCCCATCCCCGAAGGTTGAACGGACCCGATGGCTTCCAGCCGCGCAGCCGCGCCGATATCGCCGCAAACACCACCATCTGGAAGGCAATGTAGATCCCGACGGCCGCGAAGCTGACCACCACGGCAACGGCGTTGCTGAGGAAATAGCCGCCCACGGTGATGATTGCCGGAACGATCCCGCAGATCACCAGGGCGACATTCGGGACATGCGTGGACGACAGCCTTGCCAGCGCCCTGGAGGCGGGCAGCATGCCGTCCCGGGCGAAGGAGAACATGAGGCGGCTGGCGGCGGCCTGCAAGCTCAGCACGCAGGACAGGAACGACACCAGGACGACAAGCAGCACGACCCGCGCACCGGTTTCGCCGAAATTGGTGGTCAGCACCGTCCAGACCGGATCGGTATCCTGCCCGGCGATCACGGCGCCCATGTCCTTGACGGCCAGGATCAGGGCAAGACAGACGAACATGGCCGCGGCACCCCCGACATAGATCGTCAGGCGCATGGCGCGCGGGATCGCCCGGCTGGGGTTCGGAACCTCCTCGGCGACGTCCCCGCACGCCTCGAAGCCGTAGTACTGGAAGATGCCGGCGAGCCCCGCCGCCAGGAACGCAGGCAGATAGCTGCCCTCGCCCGTGACGGAAAAGGTATCGAACAGCACGGAGAAGGGCTGTTCGCGGCCGAATGCCAGCAACCACGCGCCAACGATCAGCGCCCCGCCGAGTTCACACAGGAAACCCATCATCGCGACGCGGGCGAGCACCTTCGTGCCGGCGAGGTTGAAGAGTGTCGAGACCGCGATGATCAGGATCGCCGTCACGGTGTTGACGAAGGGCGAGGGTTCGAAACCCGCCAGTGCGGCAAGATAGGGACCGGCGCCCATGGCGACGGCTGCGACGGTGGTGGCGAGCGCCCAGAGGTATACCCAACCCGTCATCCATCCCCAGCGGTCGCCGATCAGGCGACGTGCCCAGGGATAGACGCCTCCCGCTATCGGATATTGCGAAACGATCTCCGCGAAGACCAGACAGACGAGGAACTGGCCGATGCCGACGAGGAGATAGCTCCAGAACATCGGCGCGCCGCCCGTCGCCAGTGCGAAGGCGAAGAGAGTGTAGACGCCGACGACCGGCGACAGGTAGGTGAAGCCGAGGGCGAAGTTTCCCCACAACGACATCTTTCGATCGAAAGAGGCCGTATAGCCCAGTGCTTCCAACTGGGCGTCATCCGCCCGGTCGTTCATTTGTTTGGCTGCGGTCATATGCTCCTCCATTATGTATCCGCATGATCGTGAACTCACGGCACCGTCCGCACTGGATCGCCCTCCGCCGATCCAGGGAAGATGGTGTCGAGATCCTGCAAGCGGGGCATGCTGTCCAGCATGGACGGACCCACATGCAGTGGCCGTCGTCTTCCCTCATCCCCGTCACGTCCTCCAAAAAGCATGAACCGTGCCACTCTCAAAAACTTCTATGTTTCAAACCGTTAGAAAAGGGGCCTCTTCGGCCCGGTGAAGGCATGTTGCGTTGTTGCAGCGTTTCTGGTGAGATTGTGCAGCAGTTGGATAGCGCTGGGGGGACGCTAAATGAACATGCGGAAGGCGGCGGTCGGGCCCTACGGCTTCGCCGAAACTCTTCTTTGCGATCGTCTCGATTCCCGTGCCGTGCTCATTTCGGTCAGCCCTGCTGAAGCCGGGCTTCTGGGCTATCCCGACGGCGTGCTGACCGGGCTCGCGGCCGACCGGCTCTACGACGCGGCCTCGCTGCGCCGCTTGCTGGCAATGCTCTCCGAAGAGGGGTCGGGCGGTCCCTCTGCCTTTCCGGTGACGATGCTGCGCGCCGACGGCGTGCGGATCGAGCTGATGGCCATCGCCGTCAGGGGCGGCACGCAGGAGCAGCCGGTTCTGGACGTGTTCAAGGCGCCAGGCCTCGACACGGAGACAGCCTTCAGGGGGCTGGTGGAGAGCAACGAGATTCTCTGGTCGATCATCCAGAAAGCCCGGGAGGCAATCTGGTGCATCCGTTTCGACCGGCCGATCAACGTCAAGCTGGGCGTCGACGAGATCGTCGACCAGATCTTCGAGCATCCGGCTGTCTGGTGTATGTGCAACACCGCCATGGCGCGCGCTTACGGCCTGCGCGACGAAAGCAGCCTCAACGACCACGATGTCCGGTTCCATTGGCCTCGCAACACCGTGAACGAGGCTTTCATCCGTGAGGTGATCGCCAACGGTTTCCAGGTCGAAGGCGCGATTTCGGAGGATATCCGGCACGACGGCACGCCGGTCCTGATGGAAAACGACGTGCGTGCCTATATCGCGGACGGGAAACTGCACCGCCTCTGGGGCACGCTGCGCGAGGTCAAGTCGGGCGGCTTCGGCGCCCAGGCCGAACGTGCCGACTACGCGGCGCTCGCCTTCGAGCTGCTGCCGATGCCGGCCTGTCTTATCCGTTCCGACGGAACGGTGATCACGGAAAACATCGCCTGGCGGCTCGCCTTCGGGCCGCTCGCCCACGTCGCGGCGCGCATGGCCTTCCGGTCCGCCGGAACCGGCGAGCCCCGGGAGATCGTGCTGCCACTTCCGCTTGCGTCCGGTCATACGCAGCATCACCTCGTCGCCTGCCGCTGGCAGTCCGTCACCGAACAGGGAGCCTTTGCCGCCGGCACCGCCTACCTCACCGTCACCGCCCGGCAGTTGGAAACCGAGACCGGAGCCGGGACATGAAGCGCAGCAAGATCGCCCCGTTTCGCCTCGATCCCAACCCGAACAGCATCGATCCCGACGCGTTGCTCAAGCTTTGCAGCGAGGACGGGTTCCAGCAATTCATCGATGTCCTGGACAGGGCCGTGATCGTCCTGGACGAGGAACACCGTATCCTTGCGCTCAACAAGGCCGCCGAAGCGACGACCGGCATCCACCGATCCGTTGCCTGCGGCGTTTCGGTGGAGGTCATGTCGGCCAGGAGCCGGGTCGACCTGAAGCCGCTGGCGAGCGGACATGCCATCGGCCATCGCAGCCTCATGTTGCGATGGCGCGACGAGCCCGGCGAGGTTCCGGCATCGCTTCATGTTCTGGCCAGGGCCGGTATGCCCTGCATCAGCCTTGCGCTGCTCCATCTGCCCGCAACGGGCGCCGCCCGGCCGAAGACGGCCGAGACGCGGCCGCTCCTGCGCAGCGATACGCTGCCGCTCTACCAGAGCCGGCTCGAGCCGCTGATCGAGCTTGGCGTGCGCGCCTTCCAGGCGCGTCGCCGCATCTTGCTTCTCGGCGAAACGGGTGTCGGCAAGACAACGCTGGTCATGCAGATGCACCGGCAGGCCATCGGCGTCGACCGTCCTTTCGTTCACGTCAACTGTTCCAGTATCAGCGAGACGCTGTTCGAGGCGGAGATGTTCGGCTATGAGCGCGGCGCCTTCACCGGGGCGCTTGCAAGCGGCAAGCCCGGCTTCATCGAGGCCGCCAGCGGCGGCACCCTGTTTCTCGACGAGATTGGCGACATGCCGCGCTCCCAGCAGGCCAAGCTCTTGAAGTTCCTGGAGGATGGTTGCATCCAGCCTGTCGGGGGCGTCCGGCAGAAGGCGGTCGACGTGTTCGTCGTCTGCGCGACCAATCGCGATCTGGCCGAGGATGTCCGCGAACGGTGCTTTCGCGAGGATCTCTACTATCGCATCGCGATGATTCCCCTCACGGTTCCGCCTCTTCGGGAATATCGGGAAGAGTTGCCGGGGCTCATCGACACGATGGTCGCGAACCTCAACCTCACGCGCCGGTGTCGGCTGGTCCTGTCGCAGGACTGTCGCCGGCTGATGGTCGAACACGGTTACCCCGGCAACATGCGGGAACTGATCGGCATCATCGGCCGCCTCGACCTGCTGGCGGACGAGGTCGCCGGCGTCGAGCACCTCCCGCCGCAAATGGTGTCGGGCTTGCGGGGCGAGCCGCTTCAGGCCCCACCCTCGCTCGATGATGACGAGGATGCTGTCGTCGGGCAGCCTTTGAAGACGCGGGTGAAGGCCTATGAACGCCGCCTCATCGAGAACGCGCTCAGGGCCGCGCCTTCCAAGCGCCAGGCCGCCCGGGCGCTGGGCATCGATATCGCCTCGCTCCTGCGCAAGCTGCAGGAATAGCCTCCACCGATCTTTCCGGCATGGTCTCTTCTCGCCACCCGGCGATGTCAAAAAGCATCACGGCGCTGCGAATGTGAAGCAAATCACGATCGAAGCAGACTCCGAAAGCAACTGGAATGAAATCAAGCCATTGAAAATATATCAATAAATAAAATTGGCACGCGCTTTGCAAAGTTTCCGGCGAACGGCAGCAAAGAGTTCCCCTAACGGAGGAGGTTTGGGAAATGGCGCGTGACCAGAAATACGATATCCTGTTCGACAAGGTGAAGATCGGCCCGAAAGTGTCGCCGAACCGGTTCTTCCAGACGTCGCACTGTGCCGGGGTCGGCTCGGAGCGACCCGGGACGCAGGCCCTGTTCCGCGGCACCAAGGCCGAGGGCGGCTGGGGTGTCGTCTTCACCGAATTCTGTTCGATCCACCCGGAATCCGACGAATTCCCCTACACCTCCGCCCGCCTGTGGGACGAAGGCGACGTCCGCAACCTCGGCGCCATGTGCGACGAGATCCACAAGCACGGCTGTCTTTCCGGGGTGCAGCTCTGGTACGGCGGCATCCATTCGCCGCGGCTCGAATCGCGCGAAGTCCCCCGGTCGGCCTCCTGCCTGCCGTCCAACCTGCTCCCGGCACGCACCATCTATGCCGCCGAATGCGACGAGGACGACATCAAGGCGATCATCAACATGTACGTGCTGGCGGCCAGGCGGGCGCAGGACGCCGGCTTCGACCTGCTCGAGGTCACCGGCGGCGACAGCACGGTCCCGATCCAGTTCCTCGAGCGCCGCTACAACAAGCGCACGGACAAGTACGGCGGTTCGCTGGAAAACCGCGCCCGCCTCTATATCGAGATCATGACCGCGCTCAAGAAGGCCTGCGGCGACACCAGCGCCATCACCACCCGCTTCGAGCTCGATACCCTGCAGGGCCCACACGGCCTGCAGGCCAAGGACGAGGGCATCCGCTTCGTCGAACTGATGCATAGGGAAGGCGTGTGCGATCTCTGGGCGGTGAAGATCGGCGATTACGAGGAATGGGGCGAGGATGCCGGCACCTCGCGCTTCCGCAAGTCGGGCTGGATGCTGCCCTTCGTCCGGGAAACCAAGGGCGTCGTCGGCGACACGCCGGTCGTCGTCAACGGCCGCTACACCAGCCCCGACGACATGGTCGCCGTCATCCGCGGCGGCATCGCCGACATCATCGGCGCCGCCCGCCCGTCGATCGCCGATCCCTTCCTGCCGAAGAAGATCGAGGAGGGGCGGCCCGAAGACATCCGCGAGTGCATCGGCTGCAACCAGTGCGTCTCCAAGTTCAACCAGTCCGGCCTGCTCAACTGTACCCAGAATGCCACCGCCATGGAGGAATACCGCCGCGGCTGGCATCCGGAACGCTTCACCAGGACGAACGACAGCTGTTCCGTGCTGGTGGTCGGCGGCGGCCCGGCCGGCATGGAATGCGCCCGCGTGCTCGGCGAGCGCGGCTACGACGTGCACCTGCGCGAGGCGGAGGCCGAGCTCGGCGGGCACCTGCGCAACGTCATCCGCTATCCGCGCATGAACGAATGGGGCCGTGTCACCACATATCGCCAGATCCAGCTTGCCAAGATGAAGAATGTCGAGGTGCATCTCGGTGTCGGCAAGATGACGGCAGACGACGTGCTGGCCTACGGCGCCGACAAGGTGGTGATCGCCACCGGCTCGCACTGGGCGACCGACGGCCTCGGCGCCGAAGGCCACGGCACGCTGCCCGGCTGCGACGCCTCGCTGCCGACCTGTCTCACCCCCGAGCAGATCATGGCCGGCAAGCCGATCCCCGGCGAACGTGTGGTGGTGCTCGACGGCGACGGCCATTTCACCGGCGTCAGCATGGCGGAATTCGCCGCCGATCTCGGCAAGAAGGTGACGCTCGTCACCAATATGTCGGACCCGGCCGAATACAGCCAGTTCACCATGGAAGTGCAGAACAACAAGCGCATGATGCACGAGAAGGGCATCGCCATCCTGCGCAACCATTGGGTCGAATCCTACGAGGACGGCAAGCTCACGCTGTTCTACCTCTACCGCCACGGCTGGGCCCTCACCGACCCCGAAAACGGCAGGATGCCGCGCCGCGAAGGCACCGACGTCACCTTGCTGGATGCGGACGCCGTCATCCTCGTCACCTCCCGCGTGCCGGACCAGGGGCTCTTCGCCGAACTGAAGCAGCGGCGCGGCGAATGGGAGGCGAACGGACTGCAGGCCGTCTACAGGGTCGGCGACTGCCATGCACCAAGGCAGATTTCCGACGCCGTGTTCGATGGCCACCGCCTGGCGCGCGAATTCGACAGCGAACACCCGCAATACCCGCTGCCGTGGATCCGCGAACGGCAGCTCTGGGGTTCGGAGACCGTGCCCGCCCTCGGCGACCGCCGCCCGGTCGTCGAGCCTGCCGTCTGACCGGCAGGGCGGCGCCCCGCGATTGTGGCGCCGCCCCCCCTTCGGAGCCCGCACCATGCAAACGCGCGAACTGTTCTCGCAATTCTCCCCGTTCGCCTTCGGGATGTTCTACCTGATCGCGATCGCCGCCATCGCAGCCTTCGTCGCCGGACTGGCGCGGCACATGCTGCGCTATCGTCGCGGCCGGCCGGCGGGCGTGCCCGTCGACTGGCGGGGCGGCCTGCGGCGGATGCTCGACGACGTCGTCACGCACCGCACGCTGAGCCGCCGCGATCCTTATGCGGGAACCGCGCACAAGCTGATCTTCTTCGGCTTCGCCACGCTGTTCATCGGCACCTCGACCATCACGCTCGAATACGACATCGTGAAGCCACTCACCGGCCTGACCTTCTGGAAGGGCTGGTTCTACCTCGGCTTCAGCCTGGTGATGGACATCGCCGGGCTGATGCTGATCGCCGGCCTTGTGATGATGATCGCGCGCCGCGCCTGGTTCGGCCTTGCGAAACTCGATTACGTGCGCCGCTACCGCGGTGACACCGCGCCGCTGCCACGGGCGACGGCCTGGAAGATCGAGGACTGGATATTCCTGGTCACGCTGCTCCTGATCGCGCTCTCCGGCTTCCTGCAGGAGGCTGTCCGCCTGATCGTCGAAAGACCGCCGCTTTCCGATCTTTCGCCAGCCGGCGCCGCGCTCGGCAGGCTGCTCTCCGGCCTCGGACTCGATGCGGCGGGCGCCGCAGCGGTGCGCCGGGCCAACTGGTGGGTCCACGGCGTGCTGGCGCTTGCCTTCATTGCCGGCGTCACCTGGACAAAGGGCAAGCACATGGTCGCCGCCTTCGGCTCGCTCGCCGTGCGCGACAGCCGCAGCGTCGCCCGCCTTCCCGACGTCGCCGAGGGCGAGCCGGTCGGCGTCACGCGCATGGACGATTTTTCCTGGCGCGATCTCCTGCATTTCGATGCCTGCACCAAATGCGGCCGCTGCCACGATGCATGCCCGGCGCGGGGCAGCAACTACCCGCTGAGCCCGCGCGACGTCATCCTCGACCTGCGCCTGCTTGCGCAGGCGGGCGACAGCGCCGCAGATCCGCATCAGGTAATCCCGCCGGAAACGCTCTGGGCCTGCCTTGGCTGCGGCGCATGTGCCGAAATCTGTCCCGTCGGCATCGAGCAGCCCGTCAAGATCCTGAAGATGCGCCGCGCGCTCGTCGACAGGGGTGAGATGGACCCGACGCTGCGCGGCGTTCTGGAGACGGTCGCCAATGTCGGCAACAGCTTCGGCGAGCCCGCCCGCAAACGCGGCGCGTGGACGCGCGAGCTCTCGTTTCCCGTCAAGGATGCGCGCAGGGAACCGGTCGAGGCGCTGTGGTTCGTCGGCGACTTCGCCTCGTTCGATCCGCGCTCGCAGACGATCTCGCGCCTCGTCGCGCGGCTGTTCAACGCGGGCGGCCTCGATTTCGGCATCCTGTTCGACAGCGAGCGCACGGCCGGCAACGACATTCGCCGCGTGGGCGAGGAAGGACTGTTCGAGGCACTGTTATCGCACAACGGCGCGCAGATGGCGCAGTCGTCCTTCGACTGGATCGTCACCACCGATCCGCATTCGCTGAATACGCTGCGCAACGAATATGGCGGGGCCGTCAGGGACCGCAAGGTGCTGCACTATACCAACGTGCTCGCCGACTGGCTGGAAAGCGGGCGCCTGAAGGTGACGAAACCGCTCGGCAAGCGCGTGACCTATCACGATCCCTGCCATCTCGGACGGCTCAACAAGGAATACGACGCACCGCGACGGGTGCTGCGCGCCATCGGCTGCGAGCTCGTGGAAATGCCGCGCTCGCGCGACAATTCCTTCTGTTGCGGCGCAGGCGGCGGGCGGATCTGGACACCCGATCCGCCGGGCGTGGAAAAACCGTCGCACGGCCGTATGCACGAGGCGGCCGCGCTCGAAAATATCGACATATTCGTAACCTGCTGCCCGAAGGATCTGACGATGTTTGAAGATGCACGAAAGGCAAGCGGCCACGAGGGCGACTTCCTGGTCGCCGACATCGCCGAACTGGTGGCCGAGGCGGTCGAGTTGCGGGCGATCCCCGCAAGCTACCTGCCGGAGCTGGCGAACCGCATCGCCGAAAGCCTGGCCGAGAAGGTGACCGCGCGCGTCGTGCCGGAGCTCATCCAGGCGCTTGCCGGCCAGTCGGGCCGGCTGTTGGCGGCCCCGCCCGCCCTTCCGGCCGAAGGGTTCACCACCCCGGCCCCGCACCCTCGGACGGCGGACGCCGAGCCGAGCGTTGCCGGCGGATGGTCGGTCGTGCCCGTCGCGCCGGCATTGATTGCCGACTACGATCGCCCGGCCAGGACCGGGGTCCGCGTCCTCGTCGCCGTCAAGCATGTCGGCAAGCTCGGCGACGAGTTCCGCTTCCGCCCCGATGGCCTCGACGTCATGCCCGAGGATCTCGACCATCAGTTGAACGAGTTCGACGAGACCGCGATCGAGGCGGCGCTGCAGCTTGTCGAGGGCCTGGGCGCAGGCGAGGTGGTCGCCGTGACCATCGGGCCGGAAGAAGCCGAGCCATCGCTGCGCAAGGCGCTTGCCAAGGGGGCGCATCGCGGCGTCCGTGTCTGGAGCGAGGCCGCCTCCCCGGCCGACCCGATCGCGGTCGCCGCCTTGCTCGCCGGGGTAGCGTTGCAGGAAGCCGCCGATCTCGTTCTTACCGGCGTCCAGTCGAGCGACTTCGCCAACGGTGCGACCGCCGCCGCACTCGGCGGCGTCCTCGGCTGGTCGCATGCCGCGGTGGTGGTGGAGATGCAATGGGACGGCAGGGGCCGCCTCGACATCACCCGTGAACTGGAGGGCGGCGTTCGCCACCGCCAGAGCCTGCCGGCACCGGCGGTGCTGTCGATCCAGTCGGGCGCCAACGTGCCGCGTTACGCCACCATGCGCATGATCAAGGAAGCGCGGTCGAAGCCCGTGGCGGAGGCCGCCGTGGAGGCGATCGGCGCGGAGGCGACCGGCCGGCGGGTCGCCGCGATGGATCGGCCGCCGGCCGGCCAGGCGTCAATGCTGGAAGGGTCCGCGGCCGAGGTCGCCGCACGCGTCGCGGCCATCGTCCGCGAGAGGAAGGGAGGGTGAAATGGGTGGAATTCTGGTCCTCGCCGAGCATCTGCGCGGCAATCTGAGCCCGCAGACCGGCGAGGTGATCGGCCTGGCGCGCGAGTTGAAGGCGACGGTCGGCGGACCGCTCGTGGTGGCGGTGATTGCGGACGATCCCGTGCGCTACCATGCGGACCTGGCGCTCGACGGGGTCGACGAGGTGCTGGCGGTGGAGGCCGGCGCGTATTTCGACCCGGCCGTCTACGAGGAGGCGGCCCATCGCCTGGCGCTGGCGGAAAAGCCAAGGCTCGTCATGCTCGGCCACAGCGTGAACGGCATGGGCTTCGGCCCGGCGCTCGCCGTCAGGCTTGGCGGCAGTTTCGTTAGCGACGCCTTCGGAATCGAGTCCGACGGCGGACGGCTTCTGGCGCTGCGCGGCGGCTACGGCAACAAGGTGGTGACGAAGATCGACATCACCGATCCCTGCGTGACGACGCTGATGCTGCGCGGCGGCAGCGGCAAGCCGCCGCCGTCCGGCAGCGCGCCGCTGCGCATCGTGCCGCTCGACCTCCAGCCGGCGGCCGCACATACGGCGGAGCACAAGGGCTATGTCGATCCGCCTCCCGCGGACGTCGACATCACCAGGGCGGAGTTCATCCTCTCGGTCGGCCGCGGCATCCAGGACGAGAAGAACATCGAGCGCTTTCGCGCGCTGGCCGAACGCCTGGGAGCGGCCTTCGGCTGCTCGCGGCCGATCGCCGATTCCGGCTGGCTGCCAAAGGCGCATCAGGTGGGCCTTTCCGGCAAGGTGGCACAGAATTGCAAGCTTTACGTCGCGCTCGGCATTTCCGGTGCCGTGCAGCACCTGCACGGCATGAAGCATGTGGAGACCATCATCGCCATCAACACCGACCGGAATGCGCCGATCTACACCGTCGCGACCTATGGAGCGGCAATCGATGTATTCGAATTCGCCGACGCTCTGGAAAGGGAGTTTAACTAGGCCCGGCGGAAAGACGAAGCCGATGCATGTCCCGTTGGTATTCGACAGAAGCGACATGGAACGTCCCGGCTTGCGATCCCGCTGCCGACATGCGCGCACCCGGCGCGGGAAAGCCATCTGGACAACGAAGCCGGCTGTCGCCCCGAGCTTTCACCCGTCTTCTTTCGCTAAGCGATATACGCTCCGCAAGCGCCGAAAGATCGAAGTGTCCGCGCGTCGCGAGCCCTTGCAAAGGCAACTCCAGTTTGAGCGGCGCGCGGGTCACGGTCTCTTCCGGCCTTTTGCCGTGCGTCCAACCAAGTCCGATGCGCCTGGCAAGGCGCGAACGCTGCAACGAGTAGTTCGGCGCCACCATGGGATAGTTGGAAGGCAATCCCCATTTCCGGCGATATTCGTCCGGCGTCAGGTCGAAGCGCGTCTTGATATGGCGCCGTAGAGACTTGAAGGACTTGCCGTCTTCCAGGCAGATAATGGCATCCGCAGTGACCGACGAGCGGATCGGCACGGCGGGCGTTGGCATGGATACACCATCCCCGCCCGCTTTCCCGCCCTTGGCGATCCTCGAAAGCTCCCTGTAGGTGCTTTCGATGAGACCAGGCAGCTCACTTCGCATAACGACGTGGCACGAGACATAGGCAGTGACGATCTCCGCCGTCCTACAGAGGCAGAGATCACGGCCCTCCTCCTCGCCCGTCGGCGCGCTCTCTCCTTTCGATGCCGTTTCCGCTCCGCTCATCGAGCGTCTCCTATCTGGCAAGTGCCCCAGGCCGCTCAGCAGTCAACGGCACCATATGGCCGGCGGACGAGCGCACGCGCACCCCGGCCGGCTAAGTCGCTGAAGATGAACGTACATCTCCGGAGGCAGGCCGGGACACAGGTCCCGGCCTTGTGAACGAGCGACTGTCGCGCCGAGCGTTCCGTCATCGGTTTCAGCGTGCAAGCCTCGCGCCGGACGGCTTCGTAGCAAAGTCAGTCAAGATTGTCGGTGAGATCGTCCATATTCTCTTGAGATCGCGCTCACCGATGGGGGCTTGCCCGGACTGCGGGCGGCAGAGCCGACGCGTCCAAAGCCGATATTTGCGCCGGCCTGCCGGCCTGCTAATTGGTGGCCGCCGAGTGGAACTGACGATCGTAGCGCGCCGCTTTTGGTGCGACGCTGTCCCATCTTCTGCGAACGGTTCGAGGACTGCGTTCTAGCTCGTTACGCTCGGCGCACCCAGCAGTTCGATACGATCGTGCATCATCTTGGTCTGGCGCTCGGCGGCCGACCTGCTGCAGTCTTCGCAAACCGTCTCATGGTGCCAGTTAGTAATGATACGCTATTGCGCGTGGTTCGTCGTCGCATCGTTGAACCTAAAGATGAGCTGTCCATCGTCGGCATTGATGACTTTGCCTTTCGGCGCGGCCAAACCTATGGAACGATCGTTTGTGACCTGGAGCGCAGGCGACCCGTCACCCTTCTGCCGTATCGAGCTCTGGATACCTCTCTAGCCTGGCTCGCTGCACACTCCCCGATATCGACGGTCGCCCGCGACCGTGGCGGTGGGTATGGCGAAGCAATCGCAAAGGCGCCGCCCGACACCGATCGGGTAGCTGATCGCTGGCACCTCATGGAAAGCTCGAACCGAGCGTTTCTGGATGCTGTCGGCAAGTCCATGCGTCAGATCAGGCAGGCGGTCGGCAGCAATGTCATCGACCCCGAGCTTCTAACCTACGCCGAAAAGCTCCAATACGAAGGATATCTCCGTCGGCAGGAAACGAATGAGG
Organism: Shinella sp. PSBB067; assembly: GCF_016839145.1. Classification (NCBI taxonomy): domain Bacteria; kingdom Pseudomonadati; phylum Pseudomonadota; class Alphaproteobacteria; order Hyphomicrobiales; family Rhizobiaceae; genus Shinella; species Shinella sp. PSBB067. The sequence goes on from NZ_CP069303.1 coordinate 2,944,472, forward strand.
CGATCCCGGAGCTGTCAAAGAAGGGGACCTCCATTCGCCAAATTGTTCGGCAAACCGGTCACAGCCGAAAGCTCGTTCGCGATGTTCTTCGGGGCCAGCGCTTCGACGTCTTCGTTACGCGACCCAATTCATTGGATAGCCGGCTGCCTTGGCTCAATGGCCGGTGGGAAGAAGGCGCTCGCAACGCCCTAGCGCTCTGCCACGAGATACCAACAAAAGGTTTTGCTGGATAAAGCGGTGTCGTCTCACAGTGGGCTCAAAGTCGACGGTTGGCAGAGAAAGCGAACCAGAGCGGGCTTGCACCAACGCCGTCGGCGCGGGTCATTGCCCGCCTGATGACGGCGGCGCGTGATGATCTGGCGAAAACCGAAGCGATTTTGGTGGCAGCGATCGAAGTGGACGTCCCGGAACTCGTGGTCGCCCGTACAGCTATTGGAGACTTCCAGTCCATGATCCGTGCGAAGGCCGCAGCCAAGCTTGATGAATGGCTCCAGGTGGCAAAGATCAGCCTGGTTGGGTCGTTTGCGGGCGGTGTCGAGAAGGACATTGCCGCGGTTCGGAACGCAATCGTTTCGCCATGGTCAAATGGGCAGACCGAGGGGCAGATCACGCGGCTGAAACTGATCAAACACCAGATGTATGGACGCGCAAAACTCGATCTGCCGCAGGCTCGATTGATCGGCGCGATCTAGGCTGTAGTGACGATTTAACTATCTGAGCCATATTGCGATAGCGGCGAGTTTGACGAAGCCCATGAAGTTGACGAGCAGCTTGTCGTATCGGGTTGCGACCCGTCGGAACTGCTTGAGCTTGTTGAAGAAGCGCTCGATGCGGTTGCGCTCCTTGTATAGGTCGACGTCGTATGTGCGCTGAACCTTTCGGTTGCGCTTGGGCGGGATGACGACGTCGGCGCCGCTTTGGGCGATCCTGCCGGCGAGGTGGTCGGCGTCATATCCCTTGTCGGCGATGGCGCTGTCGGCGTCGATGCCGTCGATCAGGTCGTGAGCGAAGGCGATGTCGTTGCGCTGGCCGGGCGAGCCGATCAGGCGGACGGGAAGGCCGAGAGCTTCGGTTGCGGCGTGGATCTTGGTGCTCAGGCCGCCGCGAGACCGGCCCAGGCCCTGGGCATCCGCCCCCCTTTGACCTTGCGGGCGCCGGCGGCGTGCTGGTGGGCGCGCACGATGGTCGAGTCGATCATCAGCCATTCCAGGTCGGCTTCGCGGGCCAAGGTTGTCAGCATGGCGTCCAACACGCCCATCTCGATCCAGCGGTAGTAGCGCCGCTTCACCGAACGGTAATCGCCAAGCCGCTCCGGCAGGTCCCGCCAGCGCCCTCCCGAACGCGCCATCCACAGCAGCGCGTCCAGAAACTTGCGGTTATCCGTGCGCGGGCCGCGCCTGCCCTTCGTGCCGCCCGGCACAAAGCCCTTGATCCGTTCCCACTGGTCGTCCCGAAGCGCATCACAGTCCATCGCCGATCTCCAAAAATCAGCGTTGAATCTGATTTGCTCCTCATTGGGAATCCCAATTCCTTAAATCGTCACTACCGCCTAGCCATTCTACTTCAGCAAAAGTTCGTCAGAGGCAATTCTCAATGGAAATATCAGGCCACGTGGAGTGACCCCCTCGGGCTGGACCGCGGGAAACGAAAAACTGATACGCTCTGTGGGCCTCAATGGGAGAAGGCTCATGAAGTCCCGAGGTCATATCGACGGCATTCGACGCCGTTCAAGTTGCAGCTTTGCCAAGATATCCGAAACGGCGTTATCGGGCGGCGCGACGCACAGCGCACGTATGGCGTTTCGGCCAACCTCATCCAATTATGGCTGACGCAGTTTGATCGCGGCGAACTGAACGATGAGGAGGCTGAGGCCAGCGTCATCGCCGAGTACGAGGCCCACATTGCGGCGCTCGAACGCAAGGTCGGCCAGCTCACGATGGAGCTGGACCTGGTTAAAAAAACTCCTCGTCAGCCGATCGCAATGCCAGAACGCGTGAAGGCTGCATGCCGAAGCGACGCAGGAACAACTGGGAGAAATGGCTTGGATTGCTGTAACCGACGGCATTCGCAGCCTGCGTTACGTTCATCTCGCCGCTCTCGATAACACGACGGGCTTCCAGCAGTCGCTGCTCTTTAAGGAAAGCATAGACGGCAAAGCCATAGAGGCTCTTGAAGCCGCATTTCAGCCGCTTCTGCGTCAGCCCCACCTCGCCGGCGAGATCGTCCAGCGTCCACGGACGTGCTAGCTCCGCGATCAGCAGGTCGCGGGCGCGCTGAAGCGGACGGCGGTCGCGCGGCGGGACGGTCTGCGCTGGCGGGGTGCGGCGCATCGCGGCGATGGACGCATTGATGATGTCGAGGGCGCGCGCCTCGAAGGCGAGATCGTCGCTGTCCACCATGGCACTGTCAAACAGCGCGCGTGCAACGGCCAGAAGATCCGGCGGCACCGGCAGCACGCCGACCCAGGTGCCATTGCCGGACGCCATGTGCAGCGCATGATGCTCGTCAAGATTGGCGAGGAGATCACCTGCGCCAAGCTTCTGCCAGAGCCCGATATCGACCCGGATGTCCATCCCCTTGAAGCGGGTGCCGACCGGCACATCGTAAAGCCCGACGGAACCCTGCGGCGCCGCCATCATATAGATGCGGCCCGGCCGGTAGGGGATCGATGACAGCCGCTGCTCGGCGTCGCTGCCCAAAAGCCATCCCTGACCCGAAGCTTCGAACAGAAAGTCGATGGCAACACAGGGCTCCGTCGCGAAGCGGCCGACAAAATCGGCACCGATCACCATGTCGAACACCGAAATGGTGAGGCCCGGTCGCACGCCGAGGATCTTGTAGGCGCCCTCGGTCGATGTCGCGGAGAAACTCGAGTCGGCCGGGCTCGGGCCAAGCACGACCACGTCATCCTGATCGGACTGCGCCAGAGCGCGCTGTTCCACACGGAGATTCATCTGCTCACCAAATAATAGACCCGATCGCAATATCCCTGAACCTGATTACGATAGTCAAGTTTTATACATCGGCCTAGTGAGGTCGCGAATTGCATTGCGAGGGGTCATGTCGACTGCTTTTATGAATTTTGCCGGACGCTCGGCAAGCTGGGCCGTGCTCGGCCTGCTGGCCGGGCTCTATGCCGCACAGTCCGTCACGGGCTCCATGGTGCAGACGGCCCTGCCCGTCGTGCTGCGCGATGCCAGCATGCCGCTCGACCAGATCGGCTATCTTGCCGTGCTCTTCCTGCCCTGGGCACTGAAATTCCTCTGGGCGCCGCTGATCGACCGGTTCCTCAGCGAACGCAGCTGGATCCTGCTCTGCCAGTCCGGCATCATCCTTTGCTTCCTCGCCGCCACTGCCCTTCCGCCGCAAACCCATATGGCAGCACTCGCCGCTGTACTGCTTGTCATGGGCGTTTTCGCCGCCACGCAGGATATCGCCACGGACTCCCTCGCCGTCCGGGCTTCCGACGTAGAAACGCGTGGGCTTGCCAGCGGTGCCTCGACGGCCGGCGCCTATCTCGGCTTCCTGATCGGCGGCGGGCTCTGGCTCGTCGTCTACCAGCATGCCGGATGGGCCGTTTCCATGGCTGCGATGGCCGGTTTCGTCTGCCTGCTCACCATTCCGGTTTTCCTTTGCAGCAACCTCGCCGGTCCGCGCATGCGTGCCGCGTCCACCGCACAGGCGATCGGCTTCAGGAAAACGATCCGAAATCGTGCCCTGATGTATGGCCTCGCCTTCCTCGTCGTCTACCAAGTTGGCCTTCGCATGGGCTCGGCGCTGACCGGCCCCTATCTGGTCGACAAGGGCATCGCACTGGATACGATCGGCCTGCTGCGCGGCGCCGGCGGCGCTGTCGCAGGCTTCATCGCCTCCTCGCTCGGTGCACTCTTTGTACAGGCGGCAGGGAGTACACGGTCGATCGTCATCGCCGCGATCCTCAATGCCCTGCTGCTTCTCGCCCTTGCCGCTACAGAATTTACCGGCGTGGCCACGCCGACGCTCGCGCTCGGCATCCTCCTGGTGCAGGTCGGTGCTGCCGCCTTCTCCTTCGTCGCACTCTACGCGGCCATGATGAACTGGTGCAACCCCGAGCAGACGGCGACGGACTTTGCAGCACTCCAGAGCATCGATGCGATCCTCGCCATTGGGGCTTCCTCCGTGGCCGGCGCGCTCGGCAATGCCTTCGGCTATGGCTGGCTGTTTGCCGCCTCGGCCCTCTTCATCCTCGCCGCCATCGTCCTCGCGCCCCGCACACTCGGCGCCTCCGCGAAGGCGTCACAGAATTTTGCACTTCCAGAAAAGGTATCGGAACCATGATGCGTCACCGCTTGCCCGGCGTTTTCCTCCTCGCCCTTGCCGCCAGCCTCTCCCCGCAGATCTCCGCGGCGCAAGACACCGCCGAGACCTCGACGCTCGAACCGATCATCATCACCGCAACGAAGCGCAGCGAGGACTACTTCCTGCTGCCGTCCGCGACGGACATTGCCAATGCCGACGAGTTACTGACGCGCGATATCGATACGGTGGCCGATCTAGACCGTATCTTCCCCGACGTGAACATCCGTTCGCGCTCCAGCCGCACCTATGCCAACTTCACCATTCGTGGCCAGGCCTCGCTCGATTTCTATAATCCGAGCACGCAGGTCTATGTCGATGGCCTGCCGCAGGACAGCTTCAACCTGACCCGCTCCCTGCCGGGCGAACTCGAAAGCGTCGAGTTGCTCTATGGTCCGCAGGGGTCGCTCTATGGCCGCGGTGCAATCGGCGGCGTAATCAATATCGTCACCCGCAAACCCGATAGCGAGGCACGCATCGGCTTTGATGCCGACCTCACGGATCAGGGCGCCGGCGGCACTTTCCATGCCAGCACCCCGATTATCGACGACGTTCTCTATGGTGACGCCAACTTTTCCTTCCTGAACGGAAACGATACCTACACAACAATGACCGGCGAAGATGTCGGCGGCACGCGGGACGTCAACGGCCAGGTCCGCCTGCGTTATGCGCCGACGGACAGCCCCTGGGACGTGACCGTCTCGGCGGGCCGAGGCCATGTGTCCTCGACGGAGGAGTACTTCGTCCTGGAATCGATGCTGAAAGATCGCATCGCCTACCCCGCACCGTCGCAATATGATCTCGACACTTGGAATTTCGGTATAAACGCCGCTTACGATCTTGGGTTCGCCACGGTTACGGCTTTGACGGGCTACCAGAAAAGCGATCTCGACCGCACGGTCTTCGGCACCTACACGCCGGAACGGCAGTGGACGTTGAGCCAGGAACTGCGCATCGCCTCCAATCCAGACCAGGGCAGCCCGATCGACTATGTGGCCGGCCTCTACTACCAGCATCTCGATTTTACGCGGAGCGTGCCGGTTGCGAGCCAGACGTCGCAGCAAAAGATCGATTCCTATGCGCTGTTTGGCGATCTGACCTGGCATCCCACCGACCGGCTCGACATCTCGCCCGGTCTGCGCCTGGATTATGAACATGCGGCGGCCGAAGCGGCCGGCGGCGTGAATTTCAACGACGACAACAGCTTTACCGCCCTTTCGCCGAAGCTGGGCGTCAGCTATGGCTTGAGCGACGAATGGCGCGCCTATGGCCTTCTCAGCACCGGCTTCAAGGCAGGCGGCTTCACGCGCAATGTCACCTCCACCAACAACGCCTTCACCTACGACCCCCAGCACACCTACAACGGCGAAGTGGGGCTGAAGTATCGCGACGAAGCCGGCACGCTGGAGGCGCAGCTCTCCGCCTACTACAACATCACCAAAGACTATCAGATGTTTGTCGATGTGCAGCCGTGGCAATACCTGCAGAATGTCGGCGAGGTCATGTCCAAGGGCATCGACCTGAAGATACGCGCTAAGCCCACCGAAGAACTCGGCATCACCGTGGGCCTTGCCTACAACCACACGCGCTTTACCGACTACAAGAACCCGGCAACACCCGGCACCGACCTGACCGGCAACACTGTGCCCTATGCTCCTGAGTTCACGGCAAACCTCATGTTGGACTATCGCGTCGAGATGTCCAACGGTCGCGGAGCGCTCGTTCCCTATGTCGGTCTCACCTATGTCGGCGAGCACTATTTCGACGAGACCAACACGATCGGGCAGAAGGGCTATGCGCTGGCGGATGTCGGCGTGAAGTGGGAAATCGACGAAAAGGTCACGGCCGAAGCCTTCGTCACGAATGTCTTCGACAAGGCCTACACGACCTATGGCTTCCAGTATCCCGGCCTCGGCAATCTCTACCAGCTCGGTCAGGGTCGCACGATCGGCGGCCGCATCAACATGACGTTCTGAGGAGGCCCCATGCGTATCCTCATTGTCGGCGGCGGGCCTGCGGGCCTGACCTTTGCCGCCTGCCTGCTGCGCCATGGCATCGAGCCCGTCATTGTGGAAAAGGCCCCGCGCGGCCGCACTGGCGGTTATTCCATCGGCCTCCATGTCAACGGCTGGCGCGTCGCGGAGAAGCTTGGTCTTGTCGAGGCGTTTCGCGCGAAGGCCATGCCGCTCGGTCCCGCACACCACCTGGACAAACGCGGACGCAAGCTCTTCTCCTACGACTACCGCGTGCTGGCGAAGGCGGCGGAGGGCCGCCTCCTCGCCGTCATGCGCAACGACTTCCAGGAGATCCTGAATGATGCGGTCGAGGGGCAATGCCCTGTCCACTACGAGACCACGGTTACGGCGCTCGAAGATGACGGCACCGGTGTAACCGCCACATTCTCCAACGGTAATCGCGACCGCTTCGACCTCGTCATCGGCGCAGACGGCTATCGCAGCGCCGTCCGCGCCCTGGCCTTCGGCCCGCACAAGGATTTTCTCCGACCGCTCGGCTACCGCGCCAGCGCCTGGCGTGTGCCGCTGGCCAAGCCACTCGGTGCGAGCTTCGTCGGCATGATGGATATCGACCACCAGGGCGGTCTCTACGCTGTCGGCGACGGCACGGCTGCCACCTTGTTCTGCTGGCGGGACGAGCGGACGGATCGCCTCGATCCAAAGGCACGCCGCGCCATTCTCCAAAAGGAATTCGGCGATTGGCCCGAACCTGTCGCCTCCGCCCTCACCTCCGCAATCGACTGGGACGACGCCTTTTTCGACACGGTCTCACAAATCGAGGTCCCGAAATGGTCGAAGGGTCGTATAGCGTTGCTTGGCGATTCCGCCTGGTGTCTGACCTTTCTGGCGGGACAGGGAACGTCGACGGCTATGGCCGGCGCGTACATTCTCGCATCGGAACTCGCGAGAAAAAGCCTTCCGGAAGCGCTCGATAGCTACGAGGCGCGCATGCGGCCGCTGGTAACGAGGATGCAGGCGGTCTCGCGCAAGATCGGTGGCCACTACATTCCGCAGAGCACCTTCGGCATGCGTCTGCAGTCGTGGATCCTGCCGATCATGCTGTCGCCGCTCCTTATCCGGTTCACGTCGAGCCGGCTGGCGGCACCCCCGGTGGAACTTGACTGAGCCCTCCGCCACCTCAGTCACAAGCACGCTGGCACGAGACGTGGGAGCAATAGCCACCTTCGAGCGCTTGCTGAAGGAGCATATCAAAACAGCAGGGCTGAAAATCAGCCCTGCGCGATCTTCCAGCGGCGCATTTCGGCCGAACGCATCCACAGCCGCTGGTAGGTCCGCGACGAGGCCAGCAGGGCTTCGTGGCTGCCGCTGGCCTCAATCCTTCCGCCGTCGAGAAGCACGATCCGATCCGCCGCAACGATCGAAGGAAGATCGTGGGCGATGACGAAAAGACTACGGCCGACGGCAAGGGCTGATATGGCGCGCTGGATCGCCTCTTCGTTTTCCGGATCGAGCGCTGACGTCGCCTCGTCGAGAATGACGATCGGCGCGTCCTTCAGGATCGCCCGGGCGATGCAGATCCGCTGGCGCTCGCCGCCGGAAAGCCGGGCACCGAGCGCACCAACGCGGGTCCGGTAACCGAGCTCGAAGCCCATGATCGCGTCGTGTATCACAGCAGCTCTGGCGGCGGCCTCCACCTCTACATCGGTAGCAAACGGCCTGCCGACGCGGATATTTTCCGCAATGGTTTCATCAAACAGCAGGGCCTCCTGGAAGACCGGGGCGATCACTGCGGCGAGCGCCCGGCTGTCCATATCGCGGATATCCTGACCGCCGATCAGGATTCTGCCGCGATCCGGCTCCCAGAATCGCATGAGGAGTTGCATGCAAGTGGTCTTTCCGCTGCCATTGGCACCGATGAAAGCCGTCATGTCTCCCTGCGTCGCCGTGAACGAGATGTCCGCCAGAGCGGGCGCCGTTCGTCCCCGATGCGTGAAGGTGATATTTTCATAGCGTACGTCGAAGGTCTCGGGGCGAACCTCCCGGCCTACCGGAGGTAGCGGAACGGCGAGAAGCGCACCGACATTCTCGCGGCCGATCCGCGCAAGCTCCATCATGGCCGAAAGACTGGCAAAGTTTCGCGCCGGAACTGTCGCACAGACCACCAGAAGCGCCGAGATTGCGAGCCGGACAGCGTCAACGCCCGATGCATCGCCGAAGGTAAGAACCGCCAGGAAAATCGCAAACGCTGCCGCGAGGTCGATCACCATGCGAAACAGCACGGCAAGCGGTGTGACCTTGCGCACGCCGCGCCAAGCGCCATCGCGCAGGCGCTCGACGGCGCGGGCGAAAACGCCGCCGGCATCCGCGCCATCGGCAAAAGCCCGCAGCACGGTAACCCCTTCGGCCTGCTCCTGCAGCACCAGCGACACCTCCGCCAGGCTGCGCGCCCGGCGTTCCAGCCCCACGGCAAGCCTGCGCCGGGCAAGGAGAAGAAGCGCCAAGCCCACTGCCATGCCGAGGACGGCCGACAATCCGGTAATCGGCCATACGACAACTGCTCCAGCGAGACAAATGGCAAGTGCCGCGGCGTTGGCGGCGATTTCCGGGCGCGTATGGGACGCATGGTTTTCCAGCCAGAGAACGTCCTCGGAGACGGCCTGCATGACCTTTGCGCCGCCGACGGCACGAAATGCACCGAGTGGCATGCGCACAAGGTGGCCCAGAATGGTGCGCCTCATGCCCACCCCGCCGTCATAGGCAAGCGCATAAAGCCGGCGTGAGGCGGGCCACAGCAAAAGGCGGCGCAGAAGGGCAATTCCGAGAAGAGCGACGATGCACCAAAAGGCCGCAGGGGCTGGATCTGCGTCGATCGCCTGCCACAGGAAAAATGCCGCGACGACCGGCTGGGCACCGAGCAGAATGCCATCGGCCACACGGCCGACCAGCCCTGCATCACCCACGGAACCGAAATCAGGAAGGCTGTCGTGCACGCCCATCAGACAGTTCCAGGCATTCGAAGAGTGAAGGATCGAGCGGCGGCATGCGAGCGCCATTGCCGCGCATAGGCCCCGTCCAAGGCCATAAGGGTATCGTGCGAGCCGCATTCGGTGATCCGCCCGCCCTCCAGATAGACGATACGATCGAAGTGGCGCACGGAAGACAGGCGGTGGGCGATGGCGATCACCGTCCGACCCGTGGCCAGCGCATTCAGCGCCTGCTGGATCTCGTATTGCCCGTCAGGGTCCAGATAGGCTGCCGCCTCGTCGAGAACGAGGATGGGCGCATTCTTGAGAAAAGCGCGGGCAATCGCGATCCGCTGCCTCTGTCCTCCGGACAAGCCCTCTGCCCGATGCAACACCGTGTCATAGCCAGCCGGCAGCGCGCGGATGAAGTCGTCCGCCCGGGAAAGGCGCGCGGCCTCGGCAATCTCCGCGTCGCTTGCCCCAGGACGCCCGATCGCTATGTTGGCGCGGATCGTTTGGGAAAACAGGAAGTTTTCCTGAAATACCGCGGTGAACCTCTCGGCAAGATCGGCTTGCGGAAAAGAGCGGATATCGCGTCCGCCAAGCGTGATGCGCCCGGTATCGGGATCGAAGAAACGCAGAAGAAGCCGGGCGAGTGTCGACTTGCCGGAGCCGCTCGGCCCGACAAAGGCGATCTTCTGGCCGGCCTCGATGTCGAGATCGACGTCTTCGAGCATGAAACCCGTGCCATAGGAAAACCCGACCTTATCGAAACGAATACTCTCGCCCCCGGCGGCCGCGCTTTCGAGCAACGGCAGGTCCGGCAATCGGAGCAAGGCGTCGACGCGGACAAGCGATGCCTCCTGAATCCGGAGGCGCCCCATCGCGCCGAAGAGACGAGCGCCGATGGAGGACAGGAAGAAAGCCCCCAGCAGAAAGAAGACCAGAACGGCGATGCCATCCGGCAACGCATAGAGCCAGAGCCCCAGCGGGGCGACGAGCAGGAGGCTGGACGTCGTGGCGAGGAAAAACCAGTTCGTCCCTGATGCAGCAAAGGCAAGCCACCGACCCACGGCATCTCCCAGTTCCTCAAATGCGCCCTCCGCCCGGCGCAAATTCTCAGGCGCCATGCCATAGGCCTTGATGACGGGCACCATGCTGACAGCTTCCTGCAGGGCTGTGTCCACCCCCGCCTGCGCGGCGACGAAGCGTGCCGACAGACCACCATCGCTGCGCAGAATGAATGAGAAGATGAGGAAGCCGGCAAGGACCGGCAAGGAAACGGCCAGCGCCAGACGCCAGTCAACAGCCAGCATGGCGAGGAGGATGAAGAGCGGCGCCACGAGGGCGGTAACCAGATCAGGGATCAGATGAGCGATGCCGTCCTCGATGCGCTCGACATCCTCCATAAGCGTGCGGCGAAGCTCGGCCGCGTCAACGCGCTGGATGGCGCCAAGGGGCGCGGACCATAGCTTCCGGCCGATGGCAAGCCTCGTTTCCGCCTGGATATCGATCGCCGCGCGATGCGCAAGAAGGTTGGAGGCCGTTTGCAGAATGCAGGACAGGAATACCGAGCCCAAAAGGCCGGCGGACCAGAACAGCGCCCCACTCCGATCCACGGCGACCAGTGCGCCCACGGCGAGCGCGACCAGCGCCGCACCACCCGTTTCCAGGGCCGTGGAGATGGTCGCGAGCGCCATGATGATCCCCATTCGACCACGCCGCCCCTGTGTGAGCGGCCAGAGCCGACCGGCAGCGCCCTTTCCCGCCGCGTCGCTCTCCTGCCCTGCCGCGCCCGGCACGCCTGCCTCAGTCCCGCTCATCGGACGCTCAGAACTTGACCTTGAAGCTGCCGCCGAAAGTCAGCGGATCGCCAGGAGAGACTAGCTTTCCGGTGCCGAGATCGGTGGCGACGATACGATAGTCGACATCGCCGATATTCTTGGCGAAGACATAGGCCGCATAACGGTCGTTCTCTAGCCCGGCATAGGCGTCCAAGAGGCCGTAGCCCTTCTGGCTGATCGCGTTCTGGACATCGAAATAATAGCTGGAACGATAGCGATAGTTCACGCCGACCTTGCCGACGAGGTCGTCCCATCCGGTATCCCATTGATAGGTGACACCCGCTGCGGCGGTGAAGCGCGAAACGAACTGCTGCTGGTTGCCGCTGACATCAACCGTGCCGGAACCGTTGAGCGCCCGCGCGTTGCGATAGTCCTTGTAGGTCGCATCCGCATATCCGGCTCCGGCCGTAAGCGTCCAGTGATCGTCGAGATCGTAGGCGACCGACAGTTCGCCACCCCGGGATTCGCTGCGTGGAGCATTGGAAATCGGCGTTGCACCGGTCAGCGCATTAAAGCCTTGAACCTGTTGGTCGCGCCAATCGATGTAGAATATGGACGCCTCCACCTTAAGCCGGTCGTCGAGCGCTGCCGACTTCAGGCCGAGCTCGTAGCTGACGATGCGCTCGGAATCGTAGGCCCCCTCGTCTCCGAGACCGACGAAGCCCGCGTTGAAGCCGCCCGACTTGTAGCCGCTGGAAATGCCGCCATAGAGATTCAGCCCATCCATCGGCTCGAACTGCAGGCCAATGCGCGGCGTGACATAGGCTTCGGACAGCTTCGCGCTGTATCCCGGCGCAAAGGCCCCCGTCAGGCCGAGAAGCTGCGCCGTGGCATTGGCGTTGAAGTCATAATCGAAGGTCTTTCGATCATGGCCGACGCGCAGGCCGCCAAACAGTTTCCACTGGTCGTTCAGGGCATAGGTGCCGTCCGCGAAGGCGGAGAGCGAAACCGTGTCCGTATCGCCGCGGGTCGAAAGCGTCGCCTCGCCACCCGTGAAGGTGCTGTTGGCACCATAGACACGCGAGGCCTGGGAAAATTCGCCGTAGAGACCGGCGACCCAGTTCAAGCGTTCGTTGTCCTCGGAGACGTAGCGCACCTCCTGCGACCACTGGCGATAGCGGCCATCGAACGGGTTGTCCGCGCGGTAACGGAAATCCGTGAAGCCCATGGACTGGAAAAGCGCGTCATAGGCGGCGAAATAGCCGAGCGGGAAGCCATTGCCGCTTACCTCCACAGCGCTTTTCTGGAAGCCGGTGATCGAGACGATCTTGTCACCATTGTCGAGCCGATAGGTCAGCTGGCCCGAAGCGGTGGCGAGGTCGCTGTCGATGCGGGTCGGATCATCGACAGCGACACCGCGTCTGCCCTTCAGGAAATCCGCCTCCGGCATGCCGAACATCTCGCCGTCCAGCACCTGGCGTTCGATATCGACGATGCCGAGAAATTCCAGATTGTCGGTGATGTCCCCGGCGATGCTCAGGCGGCCATGCACGTCCTTGCCGCCGCCGAGATCGCTGCCATCCACCGTCGAATGAAGGAAGCCGTCCGTCTTGGACGTCGAGAGAGCACCGCGCACCGCCCAGCCATTGTCACCGATCGGCGTGTTGAAGATGCCCGTCGTTCCAAGCGTGCCGAACCGGCCAAAGTCCACGCCGATTTCGCCGCCGGTATGATCCGGATCGGGAAGGTTGGAGATGATGTTGACGGAGCCGGCAATGTTGTTGCGGCCATAGAGCGTTCCCTGAGGACCACGCAGGATTTCGATGCGATCGACATCGAGCAGCGTGCCGCTATGGGCCTGCGCATTGCCGATACCCACGCCGTCAACATAGATGCCGACGGACGGGTCGCTCTCGATGAGGGCGGAACCGACGCCGCGGATGGCCGTGAAGGAGGTGTAGAGCTTCGCCGTGACCGCCCCTGTCTGGGCATTCGGCTCGGCGGCGATTGCATCCTCGCGGCGCTTCGTCTTGCGCAGCGAGAGCGTTTCGCCCGTCTTCACCGCGATGCTGGCCGGCACGTCCTTGCTTTCGGCCTTGCGTTTTTGCGCTGTCACGATGATCGGCTCCAGGGCCGTTGCCTGGGTGGCCTCCTGAGCAAGAGCAAGAACAGGCAGGCTGACGCCAGCCAGAAGCGCGGCAAGGCCGATGGCGGTCTTCATTGGTTAATCCTCGAACCCGATTTGGCGCGGATTATCATCATGGCGGGCGGGAGGGTCGAGGCGATCGGCTTATGCGTTTCGACAAAAAGCTTACGATTTTTATCCAGTTTAAAATCGTTCAAGATTTCAATCGGCTAGGCGGGTAGCTGAAATGCTTCGTAAAGGCGGCGGTGAAGTTCGCCGGGTGTTGGTAGCCGGCCTTGTAGGCCGCTTCGGCAATGCTCAATCCATCACGCAGGATGGCATTGCGACCGATCAGGAGTCTCCGTTCGAGAAGATATTCCCGCGCACTGGCGCCAAAGGCGCGCTGGAAATCCTGCTTGAGCTTGCTCTGGCTGATGGCGAAGCGGGTGGCGAGCGCGGCGAGGGAATCGATTGCCGCAGCATTGGCGTCGATATGCCGCCGGATTTCCAGCATGCGCTCCAGCGATTTCGCCGTGAGGCCAGCCGTCACGGCAACGTCGGACGGGCGAAATGCCTCGGCAAGGAAGCCGAGCAGGCTCATTGCGCTGGCATCGAGATGCACGTTGACGAAGGCGCCGACGGCGGATGGATTGAGCACCGACCACGCGATCTGCCGAAGCCGCGCGTCCAGCGGATGCCGACGGATCATGACGGGCTGGCGCATGGCACGCTGCATGGCCTCGAAGGTCGGATCATCCTTCATGGAAGAAAGGTTATGCTCTGCCCAGGTGGGGGTCAGGAGCAACTCCACGACGCGCACGGGCTGGTCGGGGTGGATGGTCATGCTCGTCGACTGGCTCTCGCCGGTGGAGGTGATCCATACCTCGTCCGGGCAGAAACCGCCCTCGATGCCCTCGGTCGTGTTGGTCGCATAGCCTTCGAGCACGACCGACAGGCAGATCGCGGGAAAGGTCCGGCTCTGATAGGCAAGCGGCTGCTCCAGCAAGAGATCGGTAACGCCGAGGAACATGCCGGGGCCGACTTCGCGCCAGCGTCGCGAATCGACCTGCATTTCCGCCGGTTCCGCGATTGTCGCGGCAGCGGAAGGCTCGCCTCCGCACGAAGCGATTTCTGCCACGGCTCACCCTCCCTCGCCAAATCACAGCCCAAGTCGACGACCATTAACATGACTTAAATAGTCATGTTAATGGTCGTCGACGTAACCGGCTGAGAACCGTGTGACAAGTGGGAATGTGAGCAAACAAGACGATCGTGAAAACAGGCCAAATCGCGTCCACGGCCTGGCTGGTCGGTACGTCGCGATCAGCATCCCTTTCTGTCAATGCAGAGGAAACAGAGCAGAATGCCGTGGCGCGGCTTTTCGAGAAGTGGCATCGGCGAGATCGGCAGCAGCGTCGTGCTAGCCCGGCAGGCTCCTTCGGCGATCTCGATCTCGGCAAGATCATGGGCTCGGCAAGCAGAAATTCGAACCGGGCGACAGGAAGAAATCTCTTTGCAGGATCATAGCATTCAGCTTCCGAGACTACGTTTGCGGTCGAAAAAATACCTGGAAAGCGCAGACGATCAGGCGCTTTGCAAGTTTCGGAATATTCGATCGGATTCTCCTTGGACGGACCATGGCCGCATAACTCCGCCAAGGCTTTCGCCAACGGCCAGGCCCGCCTGAATCGCATCCTCGTGGAAACCGGATCCGAAATAGGACCCGCAGAACCATGTATTGGCTTCCCCCTGCAGCGACCATAGCTGCCTTTGCGCAGCAAGCGTCGCGGCGTTGAAGAGAGGATGCTGGTAAAGTCCGCGCCAGATCACCTTGTCCTCGGCGGGGGCGTGTAACGGGCTAAGCGTGACGAAGCACGGACGAGGATCTGAAATCCCCTGCAACCGGTTCATCCAGTAGGTGACACAGGGCTTGCGCATTACCGCGCGGTCACGTCCGGATTGGGCGAGGTAATTCCAACTTGCCCAGACACGCCTGCGGCTCGGCATCAAGGTTTCATCGCGGTGGAGGACCGTCTCATTGTCGCCATAGGCGAACGCACTCAACAGCTCGGCCTCGCGTGGAGAGCGGTCGGCAAGCATCGCCAGCGCCTGGTCGGCATGAGCGCCGATCACGGCGTGATCGAACCATTCGGCCTCGGCGCCGCCCACAGAAATCTCGACCGCGCCGTTGACGCGGCGAATGGCCCTGACCGGCGCGTTGGTCCGAATCCTGTCGCGGAATGGCGCCGTAAGACGCTCGATATAGGCACGGCTGCCGCCATCGACCGTTCGCCAGATTGGCCGGCGTACGAATTTCAACAAGCCGTGGTTCTCGCAGAAGCGCACGAAGGAAAGCGCCGGATAGTTGCCGATCTCAAGTGCCGGCGTCGACCAGATCGCAGCCGCCATCGGATAGAGGTGATCTTCTCGAAATGCCTGCCCGAAGCCGGCGCTGTCGAGATAGTCGTCGAGGCTTACCGAAGGATCGAGTTCGCGCACGCCGCTTGGTGCCTGGCGGTAGAAGCGCACGAGGTCGCGCAGCATCGACCAGAAGCGCGGGCTCGCCAGATTGCTGCGCTGGGCGAAAAGACCGACAAGGTTCGTGCCCGCATATTCCAGCTGCCCGCCGTCCATCGACACGGCAAAGGACATCTCCGACGCCTTGGTCGGCACATCGAGATGTGCAAATAGAGCCGTGAGATTGGGATAGGTCACTTCGTTGTAGACGATGAAGCCCGTATCGACCGGAGCGCCGCCGGCATCCACCGTGTGAGAGTGGCCACCGATGCGGTTGTCCGCCTCGAAAACGGTCACATCATGGCGCTGCGACAGCAACCACGCCGCAGACAGACCGGCGATGCCCGTACCGACAACCGCGATTTTGAGTGGCCGACCCGATTGAGGAAAATGGCGCATGACGATCCTTTTGCGGCTTTCGAACTCTGGACAACTATCTGTATCCTCTACGAGCGCGGGAATCTGACGGATCACTGCGAAGGACCGATTTCTTGGAGTGTGATCCGCTTACGAAACTGCCGCGTAGAAGGACGCATGAATGAAGTTTTCAGCCCGATACAGATTGATCGCAAACCAGATGTGCCGACAGGACGGCGGCTTGCCGTGGTGAGTTCAAGGGACACACAAAGCCCCCCCTCGGCCGGTGCACTTGTTGAAATGATGCTGAAGGTCGCGCAAGGTCGGGATCGTCAGGCGTTCGCCCTTCTGTTCCGCTACTTCGGGCCGAAGCTGAAGACCTTCTTCCTGCGCTGGACGATGTCGTCCGCAGCCGCGGAGGATCTCGTTCAGGAGACAATGCTGACCGTCTGGCGCAAGGCATCATATTTTGATGCGGAACGCGCGGGGGTCGCAACCTGGATCTTTACGGTCGCGCGCAACATTCGCATTGACCATCTGCGACGGCAGAGGGATCCGTCGGCCCTGCCCCCGGATCCTGAAAACGCGGCGGATACGGTCGAGGACGGAATACTCGGCGCCGAGCGCGATGCGCGGGTACGCGACGCACTGACCGCGCTCTCGCCCGAACAACAGACGATCATCCGCCTCTCGTATTTCATTGAGAAATCGCAGACTGAAATCGCCGATGAATTGGGTATCCCGCTCGGCACCGTGAAATCTAGAACACGCCTCGCCATGAACCGGCTTCGCGGGCTGCTGGAAGACAAATCATGACCACCACACATCACGCAACCGACGAGACCTTGATGCGCTATGCCGCCGGCACGCTTGCCGCCGCGCCCGCCATCGTCGTCAAGGCGCATCTGGCAAGCTGCCCGGCCTGTCGCGTCCGCATCGGCGAATATGAAGCGCTGGGCGGAGCGCTCCTGGAGGAAACGGAACCGACACAGATGTCGGCAACCGCACTGAACGACGTACTCGCCATGCTCGATGACGAGGATGCCGACCCCGCCCTCCTCGCACCGCCGCCGCCGGCACCGGCGGAGATTGAAGGCATTCGCCTGCCGGACGCCTTGCGCGGCTGCGAAATCGGACGCTGGCGCTGGATCGGGCCTGGCATGAAGATGAGCCGGGTCGGCGTGCCGCAGGATCCGGACGCCAATCTCATCCTTCTCAAGGTCGGCCCTGGCCGCGCGCTCCCCGATCACGGGCATGTCGGCACCGAGTTCACCTACATCGTGTCGGGATCGTTTTCCGACCGGTTTGGCACGTTCCGTCCAGGCGATCTTGCTGAAATGAACGAGGACGTCGAGCACCAGCCGATCGTCGATAAAGACGGCGAGTGCATCTGCCTCGCCGCCCTGGAAGGCAAGATGCGCTTCAAGAACGTCATCGGCCGCATGCTTCAGCCGATCTTCGGGATCT
Source organism: Shinella sp. PSBB067 (assembly GCF_016839145.1). Classification (NCBI taxonomy): domain Bacteria; kingdom Pseudomonadati; phylum Pseudomonadota; class Alphaproteobacteria; order Hyphomicrobiales; family Rhizobiaceae; genus Shinella; species Shinella sp. PSBB067. The sequence continues at coordinate 2,961,996 of NZ_CP069303.1, forward strand.
GAACCATGTCGGCGGCGGCGCTCTTCCTTCTTCTGGCCGCCGCTGTCTCGCTGGGCATGACAGCCGTCTGGTTCGCGGTCATGAAGGGGGCAGAATCCGGCTGGGTCGATACCGTATGGTCCTTTCTCGTCGGCGTGGCCGGCCTCGCCGCAGCACTTGTTCCGGTTTCAGGCTGGGAGGGCGACTGGCAGCGGCGCCTTCTCCTGGCAGCGGTGGCCGCGCTCTGGTCTTGTCGTCTTGGCCTCCATATTCTGCGGCGCACGCTGAAGGGCGGTGAGGATCCTCGCTACGCGAAACTCAAGGAGGAATGGGGCGAACGCTGGCGCTGGCGTCTCTTTCTGTTTCTGCAGATCCAGGCCGCCGCCGCGCTTCTCCTCACCACGACGATCTTCGCCGCGGCACGCAACCCCGCCACGGGCTGGCAATGGAGCGATATTGCCGGCATTGCGATCATGCTCATCGCCGTCGTCGGGGAGGGCATCGCCGATGCTCAGCTGGCGCGGTTTCGCGGTGACGACGTCAACAGGGACAAGGTTTGCGATATCGGGCTCTGGGGCCTGTCGCGTCATCCCAACTATTTCTTCCAGTGGCTCGGATGGGTTGGTTATGCAGTCGTGGCTATCGGCCCTGCCGGCGGTTGGGGCTGGGGTTGGCTGGGGCTTGCAGGCCCCGCCCTGATGTATTGGCTGCTGGTGCATGTTTCAGGGATTCCGCCGCTTGAAGCGCACATGATGCGTTCGCGCGGCGCCGCCTTCACCGCTTATACCAGGCGCGTCAACGCCTTCTGGCCGGGCGCGCAAAAACGGGAGCAGACGACATGAACCTTGCCGTGACCGCCATCACCGCCGCCGAGCGGCTGCCCTTACCCGATCATGCCCTGCGCTTCGGTATCAGCCGGCTCGTCGGCCGCACGCGCCGGCTACTGGCGGAGGGGACCGGTCCGACGGACCGGGACTTTGCGCGCTCCATGAGCGACTGGCCCATCGCCGTGCACACCGCGGACACCAATGCCCAGCATTACGAAATTCCCGCGGCATTCTTCTCGCTGGTGCTCGGCCCGCGCCGCAAATATTCATCCTGCCTTTATGCCTCGCCCGCCACGACACTCGCGGAAGCGGAAATCGCGGCCCTGGAAGAGACGTGCCTTCACGCGGACCTCGCCGACGGGCAGGACATCCTCGAGCTCGGCTGCGGATGGGGTTCCCTCTCGCTTTTCATGGCAGAGCGCTTTCCGTCCGGTCGCATCGTCTCCGTTTCGAATTCCTCGTCGCAGCGGATCTATATCGAGGCGGAGGCCAAGCGCCGCGGTCTTCGCAATCTGAGCGTGATCACCGCCGACATGAACACCTTCTCACCGGTCGGCACCTTCAACCGCATCGTGTCGGTGGAAATGTTCGAGCACATGTCCAACTGGCGCTCCCTGCTCAAGCATGCACGCGGCTGGATCCGCGACGACGGCCGGCTTTTCCTGCACGTCTTCTCGCATCGCAAGGCGGCCTACCGCTTCGACCATACCGACAAGGCGGACTGGATTGCGCAGCACTTCTTCACGGGCGGTGTCATGCCCAGCCACGGACTGGTTCGCGAATTCGACGACAGTTTCATTGTCGAGCGGGACTGGCGTTGGAACGGCAAGCACTACGAGCGCACCGCGCGGGACTGGCTCGACAATTTCGACCGAAACCGCGAGGCGGTCCGCTCCATCTTCGAGGCGACCTACGGCAAGGACGCATCCGTCTGGATGCGGCGCTGGCGGATGTTCTTCCTCGCCACGGCCGGGCTCTTCGGCCATGCCGATGGGGAAGAATGGGGTGTGAGCCACTACCGCCTCAGCCCTGCCGGCATGGGCCAGTGATCTTCCTCCTCAAACGCCTCGCCGCGATGGTGCGGGCCTATGCGCACCACCCCGACCCGCGTGTCGCTGCAGCGAACGTGATTTCCTTGCTGGTCGCGTCGAACCAGCCCTTTTACCCGCTCTATGTCTGGTGGCTGGTGAGCGCCGAGATCACCGCCGCCTGGTTCACGTTTCTGTCAACGCCGTTCTTTCTAGCCGTGCCGGCCGTGGCGCGCCGGAATGATGTGGCAGGGCGGGCTCTGCTGCCGCTGGCGGGAATCGGCAATACCGTGCTTTCGGCATGGCTCTTCGGCACGGCCTCGGCGGTTGAAATCTTCCTTGTTCCATGCGGGGTCATCGCGCTTCTGCTGTTTCGTCCGCGGGAGCGCGTCGTCGCCCTCGCGCTTGCGATGCTGGCCTTCGGCGTTTTCCTTTTATTGCACAATGCCTATGGTCTGCCGCTCGCGCGGTATGACGCAGCGCAATACGCCGCCCTGGCGCGGCTCAACCTCGTGAGCGCAGGCATGCTTACTGCCTTCGTCGCCATCCTGTTCTCAGGGGTTCTGGCGCAGGCTGAACGGTCAGCCGATGCGGCTCGCCACGAGAAATCCGGCTGATGCGCCTGTCGCGGTAACGAAGGATCCCCAGGGAATATCGGCGAGCGTGACGGAAAGAGGCCAGTCCCTGAGCGTCGCCTGGTTGGTGAGGTCATAGGTCGCGTAAGCCACCAGACCGAGGATCGCACCATTCAGCGCAGCCTTGCCGAGCCCGCCCCCGTCGAGCGCGGGCATCACGGCGAAAAACACGATGCCGGCAACATAGATGAGATAGAAGACAACGGCCGGCGCCAGATGAAACTGCGGCGCCAGCTTGTCGCCCAGGAGCGGCCGATACAGCATATCCGCCATAGTGGAAAGCCAGATGGCATCGACAATCAGAAAGGCGATGCCGGTCGCCAGATAGGCGATGACGATAGGTTTCATACCGATGTCTCCCAGGACGTTTCTCGACATTTCTACGCCTTTGTCGCCCGGGCGGATCACTTCGGGTGAACCGATCCGCCCGCGCGTGCGTATTCAACGAAAAGCAACGAGGATGGACCGATGAGGATAGCCGTTCTGACTGCATTTTCCGCCCTGATGCTGACTGCGGCGGCGTCCCAAGCGCAGCAGCCAGCCGATCCGAGCGGCGTCTGGCTGCGCGACGACGGGAATGCGCGTGTGCGCATTGCGCCATGCGGCAGCAATATATGCGCCACCAATCTCTGGATCCGGGATACCAGCAAGGGCGAAGAGGCCGGCGACCGCCTGATCATGTCGCTTCAGCCCAAATCGCCGGATACATTAACCGGCACTGCCTTTGATGCAAAACGCGAGCGCACCTATTCGATCACGGTGCAGGTTTCCGACAATTCGCTTCTAACGCGTGGCTGTATTCTCGGCGGCGTGCTTTGCAGGAACGTGCGCTGGCGGCCGGCCCGATGATGAACGGAAAGAAGCAGGGCATGAAGCAGATCCGGGTCACCAGCATGGCCGACAACGGCCCGCCGCCCTCTGCGGCCGGCACGCTTTATCGCGGAAAGGTGATGCATCAGAGGCTCCATCCTTTCGGCCATCGTTTTAGCTATAGCGTCTTTTCCCTCCTGGTGGATGTCGACCAGCTCGTCGCTCTTGCCGGTCTGACCCGTATGCTTGCCGTGAACCGCGCGGGAATCCTGTCGTTCCACGAGCGAGATCACGTCGAAGAGGACGGCGAGACGCTGCGACAGTTCGCCGACCGTCTGCTGGCGCGCTCCGGTCTCGAAAAGCCGGCGGCGCGTATCCTGCTGCTCGCCTACCCGCGCATGTTCGGTTATGTCTTCAACCCGCTCTCGACCTATTTCGCCTATGACGATGAAGACCGGCTGGTTGCCATCATCTATGCGGTAAGGAATACCTTCGGTGAGCGGCACAGCTATGTTGCGCCGGTCCTTGCGGGCGACATGAACGACGCCGGCATTCGGCAGACGCGGACGAAGGTCTTTCATGTTTCCCCATTCATGGACATGGGGCTGCGCTACCACTTCCACATCCTCCCGCCCGGCAGGACTGTCCGGCTGCGAATTCATGAGACCGCAGGAAAAGAGCCGGTCATGGCCGCCACGTTCAATGGGGACGCGGCGCCGCTGACGGACGGCATGCTGGCGCGCTGCCTGATCCGGTTCCCCTTCATGACGATGAAGGTGATGGCCGGTATCCATTGGGAAGCCTTCAAGCTTTGGCTGAAAGGCGCACGCTTCCGCACCAGCCCCCCACCGCCGGAGAAGGCAAGTTACACAGACACCGCGTGAGCCGGCTTTAAACGCACGGCGTCACAGGCATTGCCGCCGTCTGCCCTTCAGACTCTTGGGATTTCAGGAAGACATCGTGGTCGCGTTAGCAAGAATTTTCAGACGTGGTCTGAACAGGAACAGGGCGAGGATGGGATTTCTCGCGCGTGGAATGGGCGCCATTGTCGCCTCGATCGATATCGGGAAAATCACGGTCGTCCTGCCCTCAGGCGAACGGGTTGAGCATATCGGCACACGTCCGGGGCCGTCGGTGGCAATCAGTATCCACAAATGGCGGGCCGTCCGGCGGCTCGCGACAGGCGGTGATCTCGGCTTTGCTGAAGCCTATATCGACGGCGACTGGTCGACCCCGAATCTGGAAGCCTGCCTGGAACTGGCCGCACGCAACCTCGACCTCCTCGATGGGAGAATTTCAGGACACTTAGCGGCCAGGCTGCTGCACCGGTTTCGCCATGCGTTGCGCGCGAACAACAAGGCCGGTAGCCGGAAGAACATCGCCTACCACTACGACCTCGGCAATGCCTTCTACAGGGAGTGGCTCGACACGAGCATGACCTATTCCTCCGCGCTCTACACGGAACCAAGCCTCAGCCTGGAGGAGGCCCAGCGGGCAAAGATAGAGCGGGTCAAACAGCTCCTGTCGATCGCGGGTGGCGAGCGAGTTCTGGAGATCGGTTGCGGTTGGGGAGCACTCGCCGCAAGTCTCGGCCATGCGGGCGCCATGGTGGATGGCGTCACGCTATCCGCCGCGCAACTGGACTATGCGGCGCAGTGCATCCACGCCAACGGCCTGCAGGAAGCGGTCCGTCTGCAGTTGAAGGACTACAGGGATATCACGGGAACCTATGATCGGATCGTTTCCATCGAGATGCTGGAAGCGGTTGGCGAGGCCTATTGGCCGCTGTTTTTCAGTACGCTGCAGCAAAGGCTTCGCGCGGGCGGACACGCCGTCCTTCAGGTCATCACGATCGACGAGAGCCGTTTTGCCGCATATCGAGGCGCGGCGGATTTCATTCAGCGGCATGTCTTCCCCGGCGGCATGCTTCCAACCAAGGGTATAATTCAGGAGCAGGCTGCGCGCGCGGGACTTCAGTTGGTGCAATGCGAATATTTCGGCTCGGATTATGCGCGCACGCTCCTCGAATGGCGGAAGCGATTCCGCGCCGCGTGGCCCAGGATCAGCGCATTGGGCTACTCCGAACAGTTCCACCGTTTGTGGGACTATTATCTTTGTTACTGCGCGGCCGGCTTCCAGGCCGGAACCATAGATGTCGGCCTCTATGTACTGGAACGGCCCGCTGACCCGGCCGGCGCGAGGCAGGAAGCGCGCCGTCCGATCCCACGCTTCCACGCAAGTGACGTCGAAAAAGAAGGCGAATAATTTCTGCAGAAATCGAACACAGCCATCCGCCAGCCAAGTGGTCCGCCCCCATCGGGCGATCCAGTTTGAAGGGCCAAATCGGTTTCCCGCTGCCACCCCCGGCGATGAAGGCTGCAGCACCGCCGCCAGTCAACACGTTGCCGGCCGTGCTGCCGATCAAGGTGTCTCCATAGGCGCCGCCAATCACGTTCTCAATGTTATAGAGTGTGTCGCCTTCTGCCTCGGCTCCGGCTCCATAGTGGCCGCTGAGACTGATTGTCACTTTGCCCCGTCGAATCGGAATAATCAGCGGTATCCGTTCCTGAACTTCCTTCCAGACAGTCGGCGCCGGAGCCGCCCGAAAGCCAGTCGTTTCCAAGCCCCTCGACGAGATGCGCATCCGAGCAAGACCTGTCCATCATCTCGGCGAAACGGTCGCCTGGTCGAGGCGCTTTCGGCCATGTTGACGAATTCACGACGAACAGGAAACGCGGCCATAAGGTTTTATATATAATTTCATGCCGGCAGGGACACATAAGCTTGAGCAAGGCGTCGATAGTGAAGAGCGCTCTCAAGAAGACTTTGAACTGCATGTTCGTCTAGATCGCGGATGAGGCGCGCTGGGCTTCCAACCCAGAGCGTTCGGGGCGGCATTTGCTTCCCTACGGCAACAAGCGATCCCGCGCCGACGATCGCGGACGCGCCAATAGTGGCGCCGTCGAGGATGATAGCGCCCATTCCTATCAGAGCACCATCTTCGATCCTGCATCCGTGCACTATCGCACGGTGTCCAACAGTCACATTATCGCCAACGACTGTTTTTCTGCCCTCATCGCCGTGGATGATGACCCCGTCCTGGATGTTGGAGCTCTTGCCGATGCGAATGGGGCAGACATCGCCACGCAGCACCGCGCCATACCAGACACTGGAGCCCTCCGCGATTTCCACGTCGCCTACGATCACGGCATTTTCCGCCACAAAAACCGACGGGTGTATCTTCGGCGTGCGCCCTGCAAATGCTCGACATGCGACAGGGTTATTGCTCGCAACCATCACAACTCCTTTTGATCAGCTGGTCTTGGCCGCCGATATGTCATCGGCATACACGGAGGCGACGACACGGAGCGCCTCCAGCCCCTCTCGGGCGCCGACGGTTGGCTCCCGATCCCCGGATATGGAGTCCATGCAGTCTTCAAGCTGTGATGCGAAGTGCCCAAAAGCAGGCCTGCCTTCGAGCTCGATGCGCCGCTGCCCGTCTCGGTCCTTGAGATAGAGGGCATTCGCATAGTGAAAGACCCGCATGGATCCTTCCGTGCCATAGATCGATATCGAGCCTGGTTCGGCTTCCCACTCTCCCGACTGCGAGAGCGTGCCATCGACAAGCCATCCCTGCCCGCCGCTGAACAGGCCCTCGTTCGGCAATGTGGTGGAGAACGTGGCGCCGTTATAGAGCAGCTGCCCGATCGCGCCGTTCGGAAACGACATGATCATGTATTCCGTCTGCGCCGCCGCTCCGGCTATTTGTCCGGAACCGACAACACGCTGCGGCGGCGCGCCGGCCAGCCAGGAAAACACGTCGATCAGGTGGACGCCGTGATCGACGAGGCCCATCCCGTGGCCGCCGAGCCCGCCCACGGGATAGTGGACAGGCCCCAGCTCCTTGTAGGCAGCCGCCCCACCGCCTCCGACGATCTGCTCGCTCATCAATATCAGGCGGCCGATCGCACCGGCGCGGATCAGTTCAAAGGCCGTTCGAACTGCGGGCAGGTAGCGATAGCAGGAGCCGTAGAAGAGCTTCACGCCGGCAAGCCGGCATGCATCCGCCATCGCATGCCCATCAGCGAGCGAAAGCGCGAGCGGCTTCTCGCAGAGCACATGAATCCCGGCCTGCGCGGCCGCCTCGACGATCTCGCGATGCGTGGACGCCGGCGTAAGGACAAGCGCGAGGTCAAGACCTCCGTCCGAAAGCAAAGCACGATAGTCGGTATAGGCGTTCGCCGACAGGCGAAGCGCCGTCGATCGGGCGACGTCTTCCCGCAAGTCGCATACGGACGCGACACGAACATGCTGCAGCGCGCGATATGCGCTGAGATGCGCGTCCGCCACGCCCCCCAGGCCAATGATCCCGATGCGAAAATTCTGTCCCATGGCGGTCATCCCTTGCGTAGTCCGAGCATCGCACGCGCTTCGTCTGGCGCTGCGACCTCGAGGCCCAGGCACTCGATGATCGTCCGGGCTCGCGCAACCAGCTCGCCATTGGTTGCGAAGACCCCACGCGAGAGATAAAGGTTGTCTTCAAGCCCTACACGCACATTGCCGCCGAGCAGCGCCGCCTGCGCCACCATCGGCATCTGCATGCGCGCTATTCCGAACGCCGCCCACAGCGCCTTCGGCGGGAGCAGGCCGCGCATATAGATCAGCGTCTCCGCCGTCGACGGCAGGCCCCACTTCGTTCCCGTCACGATCTGGTACATGGGAGGCTCATCGAACAAGCCTTCAGCAAGCATCTGGTTTGCCAGGAGGATATCGCCAGGTGCGAAAACCTCGATCTCGGGCTTCACGCCGAGCTGCTGGAATGCCTTCGCCATTTTCCGCAACGTGGACTGGCTGTTGAGGTAGATGTACTCCTTGTCCCCGTCCATCTGGTTTTGCGTGCTCACGTCGATCGAGCACATCTCGGGGCGAATCATCGCGATATGGCGCACCCGCTCTTCGGCGGAAGCCACGTCGGAACCCGGCCCTGCCCGGCTTTCATCTTGCGGATCCGGGCAGTAAAGGCCGCCGCCGCCGCATGTGACGTTCATGACGGCTTTGACACCGTTGTCACGCACGCGCGTGGCCATGTCCAGGAAGAGGTCCGGATCCCTGCTGCCCTCTCCCGTGACGGGGTTGCGGACATGGAGATGAACCGCGGACGCGCCAGCCTGCTCGGCCTCCAGCGCAGCGTCGGCGATCTGCTGCGGGGTAATGGGGAAGCGCGCGTGGGCGGGATTGAACTTGTTCTCACCCACGACAGCACAGGTAAGAATGACCTTCCTTGACATTGGCTGCAGCCTTTCCAGTGATTCACGTCAAAACAGGAGTGCTAATTTTGCGATCGCAGATATCTCGCATGTGGACAGAGGCCTGTCAATCTGCCATCTCACAATTAACGCATGGGGGCTGACATGAAGGAGCATGGGATGACGGCCAAACGCACTCGCCAATCGGGAGCTGGACGACGAAAGGCCACCCCTCCTCCCTTGCCGACGATCGCCGCGATCGACGGGATCTCCATCGAGCGGCAGGTCTACCAGGCTCTGCGCGTGGCGTTGATGGGGGGATCAGTGCGCCCGGGCGAGGGCTTGACCTCTCGCTCGCTTTCCGAAGCGCTTGGCGTCAGCCCGACACCTGTGCGCGAGGCGCTGAAGCGTCTCGACGCCGACGGCGCTCTTGTCAGCCGGAGCAAAAGCGCGTTTTTCGTCTATGATCCCGATCGGGTCGATTTCACCGAGATTTTTGAAATCCGCCTGATGCTCGAATCCCATGCGATCCGACGCGCCTCGTTGCAGGCGACGCCCGAACAGCTTGCACCAGCGGTGGCCGTCAATGACGAGTATCAGAAGATCCTGCTCTCCGACGAACCGTCCAGCCCGCACTCGCTACAGGTCAACTTCCGCTTTCATTTCGAACTGTACAAGCTTTCCGGCTCGGCGAAACTGGTGGAAATGATCGAGACGCTTTGGCTGCGCGTCGGCCCCACTTTGCAGCGCTACATGCCGCCGCCCGAGGATCGCAGCATATCGGTCTTCCACAACCAAATGCTCGATGCGGTGGCCAGGCGCGACCCGGACATGGCCGAAGACGCGTTGCGCAAGGACCTGACGACCGCCTACGAGGCCATCATCCCGCTTCTCCGTGACAGGGCCCCCGCCCGCTGATTTACGGCGGACGAGGCACTGCCTTGCAATCTAGGCCGTCCGCAAGCGCGCACCGCGCATTCTCAGATAGCCCGCAAGCAGGATCAGAAGCACAGCCAGCAGGACGATCATGGTCGCCGCGACAGCCACGACGGGCGTGATGCTCTCGCGCAGTCCTGAAAACAGAAAACGCGGCAGAGTCCTGTGTTCGGGACTGCCCAGGAAGAGCGACAGGATCGATTCATCGAAGGAGGTCGCGAAGGCCAGCAGTGCGCCGCTTGCCACGCCCGGAGCGATCAACGGCAATGTTACGTGGAAAAACGCCTGCAGGGGCGTCGCTCCAAGATTGAGCGCGGCACGCGTCAGGTTGGCATTGTACCCTCTGAGCGTAGCCAGGACGATCAGGATGACAAGCGGCATCGAAATCACGGTGTGCCCCAGGACAAGCGCCCAGATACTGCTCGCCAACCCCACGCGGGAGGCGAGAAAGAACAATGCAATCGCGAGTATCACGACGGGCACGATTAGCGGTGCGACGAGAAGAGCCAGCAGCGCCTTTCCGATCCAGCTTTTCGAGCGCCAGAAGCCGACCGCGGCGAGTGTGCCAAGCACCGTCGCCATCACCATGGTCGCCGATGCCACCAGCAGGCTGCTCCTGAGTGCATCCAGCCAGACAGGACTGCTCAGGAACTCCCGGTACCACCGCATCGACAGGCCTGGCAGCGGGTAGATGAAGAAGTCGCCACTGCTGAAGGAGAGCGGAATGACCAGCAGGATCGGCATCAGCAAGAAGACGATTAAAAGCAGCAGCACCGAGTTCAGTGCCACATTGCTCGCAAGTCCACGAATCCTGCGTTTTCTCACTGCACACTCCTTGTACGTCCGATCAAGAAGTAGACGGCGGCGAAAAGAGCCGATGTTACGAGCAGAAGCCATGCCCCCAGCGCAGCGGCCAGACCCCAGTTGACGCTCATGTTGGTAAAGAAGGCGATAAAATAACTTACCATCTGATGCTCGGGCCCTCCAAGCAATTCCGGAGTTATAAAGAAGCCGAGTGCCGCAGTCGCGACCAGAACCACCCCGACGCTGACGCCCGGAAAGGTCTGGGGAACGTAGACTGACCAGAACGCCTGCATCGGCGACGCCCCCAGCGAGCGCGCAGCCCGCACGTAGGAAGGCGGGATGGCGCGCATCACGCTGGCGATAGGCAGGATCATCATCGGCAACAGGAGGTGCACCATCGCAATGATGACCGCAAACCAGGTCCGTATCAGCTGGATCGGCTGGTCCGTCAGGCCGACGCCCATCAGAGCGGCATTCAACACGCCGTTCCTCTGCAGGATGATGATCCAGGCGAGCGTCCTCACGAGCAAGGACGTCCAGAGCGAGACCAGCACGACCAGCAGGACGACACGGCCCAGAACATTGGAAAGCCTTACCAGCGCGAATGCAAATGCATATCCGAGGACAAGGCAGATGCCCGCCACGGCGACACTTGCAACAAGCGTTCTCGCAAAGACGCGCTGATAGACCGCCCTGTTGGCCTCGACCATGCCAATGGAACTGTCGGCTTTTCGTTCGAGGTCGACGGCAGCCAACACGAACAGCGGCGTCCATCGCGATGATTCCCGCCGCAGCAGAAACCAGATCTCCTTGTCCGCCCAGCGCTCGTCCAACCCGATCAGTTTTGCGCGCGCGTCCGCACCGGCCGCCTCCTGCAGGCTGGAAGCCGTTTTCTGTATCAAGGAACGGTAGCCGGGACGATGATAGTTTAGGGTCCTTGCAAGGATCGCCAGTGCGGGCTTGCCGCGCAGGGCCGAGATGTCGTTGGCAAGTGCCTGCACGACGCCATCGGGCGGAAATTCATCGTTTTGCCACCCCGGCATCGCCGCCACCGTACGCGGCAGATTGTCGACGATGTCGGAATTGTCGACCGCCCGATAGCCGAAGAACAGGAGCGGCAAAACGAACGCACTCGCAAGAAGAAGAAGTGCGGGCGCGGTGAGGATGAGCGCCTTGATCTCTCGGATCCATTCGACCCGCCTCAACTGACGCTTCAAGTCCTCGCTTCTTGCAGGCTGATCCCGCAGAGTGCCTGCGGGATCCAAGCGTAACCCGCTCGTCGCGGATTGTGAGGTATTGCCTCGTTCCATCACTCACTTGCCCAAGAGTTGAAACGTTCGGTCAGCGAGTCGAGATTGTCGCGCCACACCGCGACATTCGGAGGAATACCGAATTTGACGCGCTCGGCGGTGTTCGGCATGTATGTCAGGTATTGCGGCTCCAGCAGCGTGAACGCCTTGCTGTTTGCAGAAGCGTAGTCGATGTGGCGCATGAATTCCGCCTGGTGCTCCGGCGCGGTCGCCCATGCGATGAAATTCATCGCCGCCGCAGCATTGGGAGAATCCTTGAGGATCACCCACTGATTGTTGCCGATCAGGTAGTCCGCATTCCAGACGAATTCGAGTTCCTGGCCCTGCGTCTTGTTCGCAGCGCCGATGCGGCCGTTGTAGGCGACGGCGATATCGAATTCTTCAGAGAGGAAGCCCTGAATGAGCTCGGTTCCCGAGGACCACCAGACGATATGATCCTTGATGGAGTCCAGCATCGCGAACGCCTTGTCCTGCCCCTCCTTGGTCGCCAGCGTCGTATAGACGTCCTCTTTCGGAACGCCGGCGCCCAGCAGCGCAATCTCCAACGTGATCGTCGCGGATTTGCGCAGTCCCCGCTTTCCGGGAAACTTCCCGGTGTCGAAGAAGTCCGCCCATGTCTGCGGACCGTTGGGAAGCTTGGCCTTGTTGTAGGCAAGGCCGGTTCCCGATGTCAGGGAAACGATGCCGCAATCGTTGTACGTGTTCGGCAGAAGATCGGCGATGGGAAGACGGGATAGGTCGAGCTTTTCATAAAGCCCCTCCTCGCAGCCGGTGACGGCTTCCGCATCTTCCATTTCGGCGATGTCCCACTGATACGTGCCGGCCTCCACCTGTGCCCGCGCTTTCGCGATCTCTCCGTTGAACGTATCCTCGACGATCTTGGTACCGGTCTCCTTCTCATAGGGGGCCCAGTAGGCGATGCGGTTCGCATCGCTGACCACACCGCCCCAGCTGGCAATTCGCACAGCGTCCGCCCACGCTGGTCCCGATGTGAGCAATGCCGCCAACATCAATGGCAAAATCGGTTTGCACGCCATTCCCATTCTCCTCAAACAACGGACATTGTTCCCCTTGCCGCTTCCGTGGCCCGTCGCACGTACGGCTTGACGCCCGCCGAGAGCGGATCGCCTTTTTTCTGTAAGCCTATGTTTTCAAGCTGCCGAAAAGAGCTAGGACCTGACCCCGTCCGAACGTTCCGGTGGCAACGCGCGCACCGCATCGCGATCGATGACGAGCGGTATTTTTTCGCCCGGTTCCAACCGGACAGGATGCGTGAAGGTGGAAATCTTCACCTGCAACGATTCACCTCTCTCGGTCACGCAGCGCAGGCGCGTCTGGTCGCCCAAGTAGAAGATCTCCTCGATCACCCCGTCGAATGCGGTACTGCCATCGCCCCCTCCGACCCTGATCGCTTCCGGACGGATGGCCAGCAGCACATCGTCCCCCGGCTGGAACGCGCGAACCGGCCTTGCATCGAGCGATTGGCCCGAGGCGAGCTGCACGCAGCATGAAGAGATGCCGGACGCCTGGACTTTGGCCTGGAGAAGGTTGTTGTCGCCGATGAAACCAGCGACAAACGCGGTGTCGGGCCTTTCGTAAAGGTCACGCGGAGCGCCGAGTTGCTCTATACGCCCCTTGTGAAACAAGGCGATCCTGTCGGAGAGCGTCAGTGCCTCACCCTGATCGTGAGTGACATAGACGATGGTCAGGCCCAGATCGCTGTGCAGACGCTTCAACTCGACCTGAAGCTGCTCGCGCAGTTGGCGGTCGAGAGCGCCCAGCGGCTCATCCATGAGAACAAGACGAGGCTCGAAGATGAGTGCCCGCGCGACGGCAACGCGCTGTCGCTGGCCACCCGAGAGCGCGGCCGGGCTCCGTTTGCCAAGGCCCGAGAGATTGACCATCTCCAGGGCGCGGTCGACCCGCAGCCTGATCTGTCCGGCGTCGACACGGCGCAGCTTCAACGGATAGGCCAGGTTCTGCGCCACCGTCATGTGCGGGAAGAGCGCGTAATCCTGGAAGACCATGCCGATGTCGCGTCGATGGGGCGGCACATTCGCAAGAGAATGTCCGGAAAGGAGGATTTCCCCTGCCGTGGGCTCTTCAAACCCGGCGAGCATCATCAAGGTGGTCGTTTTACCCGATCCGGATGGACCGAGAAGACTGAGAAACTCCCCTTCCCGAACAGAGAGGTCGAGGCGATCGACCACCGGAACGACGCCGTCATAGGTTTTGCTGACGCCCTCGAAAGACACGAGTGTGCGATCCGTGAGCTTTCGATCGACAGAAAGAGGATGATGTACCGGATACGTCATCGCTCATACTCCGCGTTGCCGCACACGCCGATATGCTGGCCGGAAACATGACGTGCCCTGTCGGAGCAAAGGAAGATCATCATGTCGGCGATTTCCTCGGGCTGGATCTGGGTGCGCATCGAGATGAAGCTCAAGCCTTCCGCCTTCAGTTCCTGCGAATCCACGCCAAGGGCCGCCGCCTTGCGATTGAACACCGCATTGCCGCGCTCGTTGTCTATCCAACCCGGCAATATGGAATTCACTCGGATGTTGGATGGACCCAATTCGCGGGCAAGGGTTTCCGTCATGCCGAGAACGCCCACCTTGGAAACCGTGTAAGGCAAACGCATGGGCAGAGCGGTGCGAGCGCTCGTCGATGACACATTCAGTATGGTGCCGCCGCCCGCCTGCTTCAGCAGCGGAATGGCGAGCCGGACGCAGTAGAAGAAACCAGACAGATTGACCGCGATCGTTCTGTCCCAGTCCTGCGTCGTAACGTCCTCGGCGAGCGCCGTGGGGCCGGCGATCCCAACGTTGTTGATGAGAACATCCAGCCCGCCGAGCCTTGCGAGCGCATCGTCGAAAAGGCGCGCGACGTCATCCACGTTCCCGCAGTCGCAGATGCTGCCTGATATCCCGGCGTCAGGCGATACGACCGATGCCACTGCAGCGGAATTGATATCGCATATGTGCACGCGCGCTCCGGCCGACGAGAACTTTTGCGATAAAACCACACCTGCGCCTCCCGCGGCACCAGTGATCACTACTCTTTTCCCCTGAAGTTCCATGTCGACCTCTATTCTGTGATCTCAGAATAGAGGTGTGCGACCTGTTGTCAATGGGCATGTCGCAAATATTGATGCACTGACGTGAACCGCCTGCTATGCGCCCTCCTGGTCGAATGACGCCGAAAGAGCCGCATAGCGGTCCAGATCCGGGGACGTCGGTTCGCGGGCGAAGCTCTTCGTGGCTATGTCGCGGATCAGAGGCTGGCTGGCAATGTTGAGCACCCCGTGCAGCAGGTGAATGCCGAGCCTGCTATGGGGGTTCATCATCCGGGGACCGATCTTCGGCACAGCTTGAGCCTCCGCAACCATCGGCCTCATCGCCGCTTCATAGGCAGCCAGCGCCGAAGATACATCATCGGCGCGCTGCAACTCGCCCGCCAGCACATAGGCGCCCACGACGGCCAGCGTCGTGCCGATGCCGGCCAGAGGCGTGGCGCACCAGGCCGCATCGCCCGTGAGCACCACATGTCCCTTCGACCAGCGTTTCATCCGGACCTGCCGCAAGACGTCAAAGTAGAAGTCGTCGGTCGCCTCCATTCCCGAAAGGACGCGGGATGCCTGCCAGCCGGCGTCGGCAAACCGATCGCGCATATAAGCTTTTTGACGATCCGGATCCCAATCCTGCTCCCCGTTCGCTGGCTGCTGTATCGTGAGATTGGCGCGCGTCGTGCCGTGCGTGTCCGGACGCAGGGAGATGCTTCGGCCCTCCGTCGCATTGTACCAGCGCCACATCTGGTCATCGTCAGCGACACGGGGAATGGTGAAATAGGCGATCATGAGGTCCATCCAGCGCGGATCGTTCTCGCCTTCGAACACAAGCTCGCGGGTATGCGACCCCACGCCCTCCGCAACGATCACCAGGTCGTAGGTTGCCGTGCGTCCGCTGGCGAACGTGACCGTGGCGCCGTCATCGGCGTCATCCACCTGCTGGATGGTATCGCCAAAGCGGAAGTCCACATGCTCGCGCGCCGCATCGTAAAGCAAGCGGGCAAGGTCGCCGCGGAGTATTTCCATTTCGGCGGTCGGTCCGTCGCCTTCCAGGTCATCGGTGACGAACTGCGCGGCGACCTCGCCGTCGCTGTCGATCCAGGCGGTTCCCTTCTCCCCGGTGCCCCGATCGAGTGCGGCCTGTTCAAGTCCCATTCGGCGGAGCACTTCACGGCCTACCCCGCGCACATCGACGTTCTGGCCACCATCGCGGAACTCGGGTGCACGCTCCACCACCGTCACCTCATAGCCGAAGCGCCCGAGCCACCAGGCTGTGGTTGTGCCCGCAATGCTGGCGCCGGAGATGAGAATACGATGGTGCATGAGCGCGGCCTCCTTTCGCGCATAAACATCATACGTGATATATTGTTCCCTACTCCCTCTCGAAATTTGCGACGAGGCGTTGCAGCAACAGCACCAGATGGGCGGCGTCTTCGGCTGAAAAGCCGTCAAGCCCCCTTTGATTGGCCTCGATCAGAGCCTCCCCTCCGATTCGTGCCGCCTCACGACCTTGATCAGTCAGGTCGACCAACGCCGCGCGCCGATCCGCCATCGAGGCCGTGCGTTTGATCAGTCCCATTGCGTCCAGCTTGTCGAGCAGCGCCGCCATTGCCGGCTGCTTGACCGCCGAGGAGCGAACGAGGTCGCGCTGGAGCATGGCCCCCTTCCACGACAGCAGCAGGAGCGGCCCCAGCAGCGCCAGCGTCAGGCCATGCGGCCGCAAGGCGACGTCCATCCCGCGGTTGAACAGACGCGCCGCATGATTGACCAGGTAACCCGGCGCGATCGCCGCTTCCGGATGGGTGTCGACCTTTTTGGGTTTGATATCCATGGGGCCGATTTTAACGCCCGAAGCTCACAACATCCAGGCCGGATCGACATCTAGGACTGCCGGCCCGACTGCCGGCGGCTCTGCCAAGCAGCTCGGTTGTGCGTTGCCATTTCAATATCCTTCGATGTCGCTGGCCGTTCTTCCGCCCTGACGGTCAGCAGATATTTGGCAAGACGGTTGATCACAAGACGCATTAATGGCGATGCGCTGTCGCACAGGGGGCGCACTTTCCTCGACGACATCGTCGCGGGTGCACAGGCCGGTAAGAGAAACAGGCGCGCATCGCACGCCTTAGCTCCAGGCCCTTCCAGAAACACGGCGCTTCTCTCGCTACCTGGCCTTCATCTTCCTCGGCCCGCAGATGTATCGGGGTGGGTATCGTCGTACCGTTCCCTGTGGGCGTAAATCGTGCCGAGGTGCGCGACAGACCATTCCGCCAGTTGCCGAACCGGCTCCGCCAGAGAGCGGCCAAGATCAGTCAAAGCGTACTCGACCTGTGGAGGAGCCCTGTCATGAACCTTGCGAGAAACCATCCCGTCACGTTCAAGGCTTTTAAGGGTGCGCGTCAGCATCTGCTGCGAGATACCATTGATATGTCGTTTCAGTTCGTTGAAACGGCGAGGATGCTCGCGAAGGGCGACCACAACTTGAACGCTCCACTTGTCACCTACTCTGCTGAGTATTTCGCTTACGCCGCAACAACTGCGGGCAGTTCTCGTTTCGGTGGGCATATCGATGGGACCTGCTCCTAAAAAATATCTTCTTGTCGATGCTTATACGGTTCCATATGTAGGTCGAGTCAGCGTTGTTGACCGGATTTCCTGCGGCTTTCAATCCTCGGAAACTCCATCCCACCCTGCCGACCTTCGAACTGCCAGGTCGCCTGCAATCCGACGTCGAGCGAATGAATCAGGGGCCTTCGGTTAAGCAGGCGCTGTCAGAAGAAGACCTGGCCTGAGCCCCGCTTGGCAAGGGCGATCGGGGTGGCGCTGGACTGCCGCCGCGATTATATCGTTTGCCTGGCTCTGGACAGCGACCGCTTCGTCCGGCTCCAGGTTCTGCAGGCCCGGCGTCGCCATATGCTCTTCAAGGCAGACGATCGTCATCGGTCCGTCCTTGTCGCGTGTTCCGCTTCGCCCATCCGGAGCGAGCGGTCTCCAAGGCGCCGTCGCGCGGGTCAGTCGGCCGTCAACCCGTCTTGCACTGAAGAAAACCCTGCGATGCATATTCGTCAGCCATCGCGGCGGAGACACGGAGCCACGCATCTTCATCGCCGAGCAGCTTTGCGCGCAGGTAGGCCTGTGTGACCGTCTGGATGACGGCGACACGCTGCGGATCCTCATCGGTGGTCTCGGTGACCTCGTATCCCGAGATGCCGCCGAGCATATGCTCGCCGCCGTAGAGCGTAAGCAGGGCCTTGTCGCCCGGCGCAAGGTTGAACGGGTCATAGAACCAGTCGGGTCCGCGCGTGGTCAGCGGGGACTTGTCCTGATCGCCTGCGACGATGAGGGTCGGCACCCGCATGTGATCGAACGCGGTATCGAGATAGGGCGTCACTTGGCGACCGATGTCGCTGAGGTCGTCGCCACCCTTGCCGCCCGAGGCGAACAGAACACCTGCCTTGATCCGCGGATCCGACATGTCTTCCCCCTCGCCGCCTCCGGCGACCATGCGGGCGCCGAGGAGCATGCTGGTGGTTTGACCGCCGAAGGAATGGCCGGCAGCGGCGACCTGCGAGAGGTCGATACGATCCTTCAGTCCGGGAACGGCTCGCGCGATCCCGGAAAGGTCGTCCAGAACGCGCTTGGCGTCCTCCACCCGAACCTTCCAGATGGACGTCCGCCGCGGATCATCGGGCGCCAGACCAAGCCGGCGCGCGTCCAGATAGGTCGGTTGAACAACGACGAAACCGTGCGAGGCCCAGTACTCGGCCAGCGGCGAATAGCCGTCCATCGATGAGCCAAACCCGTGGGAAAACAGGATGACCGGCAGCTTGTCGCCGCTCATCGGCGCAGAGACGCGCAACTGGATATCTTCGCCGCGCGCGGGAGCCGGGAGGCGGACCGGCCGGACGGAGATGATCGGCGTCGGCGCGTCCATATTAGCGTCGCGGGGGATCCATTCGCCAGGCATCTCTGCTCCTTTTCAAGTGGTGGAAAGACTGGCGCGAAGACGCCCGTTCGCAGTCTTGATCGTAGACCTACACAAGATATGAGACGCGAATAGCGTCCTCAAGAACGCATTTTTTTAGGGCGTAGTCACATGGACATGACCGGGTGTTCGGTCCTTCTTCCGGATGGCATCGGCGTCGGCGACGTCCCGAGCTGGCAAGCGGCATGTGCCCGGAAGTTCGCAGAAGATGCTCATGCGCATCGGCCGAAACGCCTTGAGCGGCGGGCACGGGTGGTCGCCATCGCGCCCGGTGCGACAGCCAACCCGATCTCCATCCGGCCATCGACGAGCCCGGCCTGTCGGCCAAGACTGCGCGCCCTGCGGTGAGCGCCGTCGGGCCGGCGTGCCGCCACGGCCACTGGAAAACCGCCGCCTTCGCCGGCACGCAGGCTGTCCGGCATGACCACTCCGTTCGTCTACGACGGCGCCATGCACGGCAACGTGTTGCGCGCCTGTGTCGAGCGGGTGCTGGCTCCACCGCGTGCATCCGGGAACGTCGCTATCACGGCCTGTGCCTCGGGCACCACCGAGCGCGGCGGCAAAGCGTTAGCGTCTCCGCCATAGCGCACTGCCTGCGGACGAAACATCGCACTCTCCCGGACCTGCCAGCCCGCGGGGAATGGCGAAAGAGAAAAGCCAACGTTTGACACGCATACACATGATACGTATACGTATTAATAATCGTCAATTGGGAGGAGGATGAAATGGAGAACGCGATGCAGCCGGAGGAAACGCCTGCCCTGCGCAAGCTGTATGCCGATTTCAAGGCGCAGCATCTCAATCCGCTGTGGACGCAGATCGGTGATCTGATGCCGCGTCATCCGAAGCCGAGGGCGGTGGCGCATCTCTGGAAATGGACGGAGCTTTATCCCCTGGCGCGGGCGTCGGGCGATCTGGTTCCCGTCGGGCGCGGCGGAGAGCGGCGGGCGATCGGCCTGGCGAACCCCGGACTGGGGGGCGATACCTACGTCTCTCCGACGCTGTGGTGCGCGATCCAGTATCTCGGCCCGAAGGAGACCGCACCCGAGCATCGTCATTCGCAGAACGCTTTCCGCTTCGTCGTCGAGGGCGAAGGGGTCTGGACGGTCGTGAACGGCGATCCGGTGAGAATGAGCCGGGGCGATTTCCTGCTGACGCCGGGCTGGAACTTCCACGGCCATCACAACAAGACCGACCGGCCGATGGCCTGGATCGACGGGCTGGACATTCCCTTCAGCTTCCAGAACGACGTCGGCTTCTTCGAATTCGGCTCCGATCGCGTCACCGACTATGCCACCCCGAATTTCTCGCGCGGCGAGCGCCTCTGGTGCCATCCGGGCCTGCGGCCGCTCTCGGGGCTGCAGAACACCGTCTCCTCTCCGATCGGCGCCTATCGCTGGGAACATACCGATCGCGCCCTGACCGAACAGCTTCTGCTCGAAGAGGAAGGGCAGCCCGCCACCGTCGCCCGGGGCCATGCAGCGGTGCGCTATGTCAATCCGACCACCGGCGGCGACGTGATGCCGACGATCCGCGCCGAGTTCCATCGTCTTCGGCCGGGCGTCGAAAGCGCGCCGCGCCGCGATGTCGGATCGACCGTGTTCCAGGTGTTCGAGGGGACCGGCGCCGTGGTGATGGCGGGAACGCGCCACACGGTCGAGAAGGGCGACATCTTCGTCATCCCGTCGTGGATCGCATGGTCCCTTCAGGCCGAGACGCAACTGGACCTGTTCCGGTTCTCGGATGCGCCGATCATGGAGCGGCTTAACTTCGATCGCAGCAAGGTCGAGGAAATCCCGGCATGAGCCGGCTCGACGACGCGCGCGAGGCGTTGCGGGCGCGGCAGGGACAGGGCGCGCGTTACGACGCGCCCGAGGCTCCGGCGGCGGAGCTTGCACAGGCAAGGCTCGGGACGGCTTTCTTCGCGCGCAAGCTCAACGAGTTGCCGGACGGCGGTCTGTACGGGCCCTCGCTCCTGCCCGGCCTTGCACGGGCGCATCTGATCTGCGAGGTCGCCTATCAGGCGCGGGCGATCTGCCGTCAGGCCGAAGCGATAACCGGGGGCGATCCGGCGCCGGCCATGTATGACGACCGGCACGCGGCGATAGAGCTCGGCGCGACGCTGCCGCCGCGCGCTCTACGCCACCTTTTCGATCATGCGGCGGTGCATCTGAACGTCGTCTGGCGCGACCTGCCGGGCCCTGGATGGGATGCAGTGGCCCCGGACGATACCGGCGTGCTGCGGCCGTTGCGGGCGACGGCCGGCGAGCGGGCGCGCCTGCTCTGGCAGCGCGCCTATCATTTGGGAAACGGGGCAAGGCTCCGCGATCTGCCCGCCGATTTCAGACCTGACACAGATTGAAGGAACATCGTCATGACCACTGCCACCCTGTTTTCCTCGCCCGCCTGGCCGGCCGTGCCCGTGAAGGGTGAAACGGCCGCCTATCCGGTGCACCGCATCTTCTGCGTCGGCCGCAACTATGCCGCCCATGCCGCCGAGATGGGCGTGGAGGTCGATCGCGAGGCCCCGTTCTACTTCACGAAATCCGCGCTGACGGCGCAGCCGACGGACACGACCGTCGCATACCCGCCGGGCACCGAGAACTTTCACTATGAAATGGAGTTGGTCATCGCCATCGGCGCGCCCGTCTTCAAGGCGGACAAGGCCACGGCCGCCGCCGCGATCTACGGCTACGCCTGCGGCCTGGACATGACCCGGCGCGACCTGCAGCTCGAGGCGCGCGCCAAGCAGCGCCCCTGGGATCTCGGCAAGGACGTGGAGCAGTCGGCGGTCTTCGCCGCGATCACCAGGGCGGCCGACCTTGGCGCCGTCGGTCCGCAGCGCATCCATCTGGAGGTCAACGGTGCGGTAAAGCAGGAGGCGCGTCTCTCCGACCTCATCTGGAAGGTCGAGGAGATCGTCTCGCATCTGTCGCACTACTATCACCTCGCGCCCGGCGACCTGATCATGACCGGCACGCCGGCCGGCGTCGGCGCGGTGGTGCCCGGCGACGTGATCACCGGCGGCATCGATGGGCTGGAGCCGGTGCGGCTGACCGTGGGGGCGGCGGAATGATCTTTCACGGTTATTTCCGCAGCTCGTCGGCCTATCGCTGCCGGATCGCCTTCAACCTGAAGGGCGTGGGCTACGATTTCGTCTCGGTGCATCTGCGAAAGGACGGTGGCCAGCAGAAGACCCCGGGCTATCGCGCGCTCAATCCGCAGGCGCTGGTGCCGACGATCGAGGACGGCGATTTCCGCCTGACCCAATCGCTGGCCATCATCGAATGGCTGGACGAAACGCAGGACGGGCCTAAGCTGATGCCGGCGGACGCCGACCTGCGGGCCGAGGTGCGCGCCTTCGCACAGATCATCGCCTGCGATATCCACCCGTTGCAGAACCTGCGGGTGCTGGATTACCTCAAGGCGAACTTCTCCGCCCAACAGGCCGCGCTTGACGCCTGGTGCCAGCGCTGGATTCTCGACGGGCTCGGCGCATGCGAGGCTTTGCTGGCACGCCGGGCACGTTCGACCTTCTGCTTCGGCGAAGAGCCGACGCTGGCCGATATCTGCCTGGTTCCGCAGGTGTTTTCCGCCGGCCGCTTCGGCGCCGACCTGAGCGCGATGCCGCGGGTGCGTGCCGTGGCCGAAGCCTGCGAGGCGCTACCCGCCTTCATCGCCGCGCAGCCACGAAACCAGCCCGATTGGGAAGCCTGATCGCCGCGTCGGAAAGGCCGTAGCCCTTGTCCGGGTTACGGCCTTTTTTTATTGCGCCGCGCCGGTCAGCAGGACCGGCTTGATCGTCGCGCCGCTCTTCATATCGGCAACGGCCTCGTTGATCTGGTCGAGCCGGTAGAACCGCTCAAGCTTGTCGATGGGAAAGCGCCCCTCGCGGAACAGCTCGATCAGGCGCGGAATGAACTGCTTCGGCGCGCTGTCGCCCTGCAGGATGCCGCGGACGGTGCGGCCGAACAGGATATGGGTCATGTCGAGGGAGACCTCGGTGCCGAGCTTCGCCCCGCCGATCAGTCCGCACACGCCCCTGACCTGCAGGATGTCCACGGCGGCGCGGAACACCTTTGGATGCGCCGTCGTCTCGATCGAGAATTTCACGCCGTCCGGCGCGATCGCCTTGACGGCCTCGACGAGATCGCCGTCGGCCGGATTGATCGCATGCGTGGCGCCCAGCTCCATCGCCAGACGCAGCCGGTCGGGATTGGTGTCGATCGCGATGATCGGGTCGCATCCGGCGATCCGGGCCGCCATGATCGCCGCAAGGCCGACGGTTCCAGCGCCCGTTACGGCAAGGCTGTCGCCGGGGCCGGGTTTCAGCGAATTGAGCACGGCGCCCGCGCCGGTCTGCAATCCGCAGCCGAGAGGCGCCAGAACGTCGAGCGGCAGGTCGCCCTCCACCACGACCGCGTTCTCCTCCGTGCAGATCGCGTGGCTGGCGAAGGAGGACTGGCAGAAGAACGCCCCGCCGATGGGCCGCTCCTCGCCGTCTTCGCAGGTCATGCTGATCGGCGAGGGTATGTCCCAGGCCTTGCCGGAATAGCGCAGCCCGGAAAAATTCATCTCCATGTGATGCCAGCAATAGGCGACGTCGCCCGTCTTGCAGCTCGGGCAGTCGCCGCACGATCCGAAGGACATCAGCACATGATCGCCGGGCTTGATCGAGGAAACGGCGGGTCCGACGGCCTCCACCACGCCGGCCCCTTCATGGCCCAGCACGGCGGGAAGGGGCATCGGATAGAACTGGTCGCGGCTGTTGAGGTCCGTATGGCAGATGCCGACCGCGACGACGCGTACCCGCAATTCGTTCCCCATCGGTTCGGCCAGGGACAGTTCGCGCATGACGAAAGGGGCCCCCTTCTCGGGGGTCAGGGCGGCTTTGATTTTCATGAGCTTGCCTCTCGCAAAAGGGCGGGCGGCGAGACGATCTCTCCGCCCGGGACAGGTTAGAACGGATAGGGAGGGACGGTTTCGTTGACCGTCACCCATTGCCACTGGCTATACTCGTCCATCACCGAGGGGCCGCCCGAGCGGGCGCCGTTGCCGGACGCGCCCGTGCCGCCGATCGGCCCGAAGACCTCATGGATGACCGTCTGGTCATTGATATGGACGATCCCGGTCTTCATCTGCGCCGCGATCCGCATCGCCCGCGTCTGGTTGGCCGTAAAGATCGATGCCGCCAGCCCGTATTCGGTGTCGTTCGCAAGGGCTATCGCTTCTTCCTCGGTCTTGAAGGTGACGATGGGAGCGACCGGTCCGAAGATCTCTTCCTTGTAGACCGGCATGTCCGGCGTCACGCCGTCAAGCACGGTCGGCTTGAAGAACAGGCCGTCCCGCGATCCGCCGGCAACGGCCGTCGCGCCTGCCGCCAGGCTGTCCGTGACGAGCTTCTCGACCTTTGCGGCCTGCTTCTCGTTGATGATCGGGCCGAGATGGACCTGCGCCTTGTTCGGATCGCCGACATGGAGGTTCGCCGCGCGCCGGGCGAGCTTCTCCGTGTACGCCGCCGCGATGCTTTCATGCACCAGATGCCGGCCGATGGTGAAGCAGATCTGGCCCTGATGGAAGAACGAGCCGAAGGCGGTGGCGGAGGTGGCCGCATCCAGATCGGCGTCGTCGAAGATAATCGCCGCGTTGTTGCCGCCGAGTTCGAGGGCGACCTTCTTCAAGGTCTTGCCGGCATTCTCGGCCACCTTGCGGCCGGCAAGGGTCGAGCCGGTGAAGGAGATCATGTTGACGTTCGGGTCGAGCGTCAGGGCCTCGCCCGCCTCGACGCCGCCGGGTACGACAGTGAAGACGCCCGCCGGCACGCCCGCCATCGCGAAGAGCCGCGCCAGCGCATAGCCGCCGCAGACCGGGCTTTGCAGGTCGGGCTTCAGCACCACGGCATTGCCCATGGCAAGGGCGGGAAGAACGACCCGCGCCGCCAGGATGAAGGGCGAGTTCCACGGCGTGATGACCCCGACGACGCCGAGCGGAATGCGGCGGGCATAGCTCGCGCGGGTCAGCGACGACGACAGGATGTGGCCGGTCGGCTGGCCGGTCAGGCCGGCGATCTCGATGGCCTCGCGGGCCGAGGTCATGATCTCGAAGGGCGCCTTGGGCGGGATGGAGCCCGTCTCGCGAACGATCCAGCCGCCGATCTCCTCCGCGTGCTGCTCGCAGAGAGCGGCGAACTTGCGCAGGATGTCGCCCCGGGCGACGGGCGTCAGCGCCGCCCAGGCCGGCTGCGCCGCCTTTGCGGCGGCCGCCGCCCTCGCGACATCGGCGGCGTTGCCGGCGACCGAGGTGAAGATTTCCTCGCCGGTGGCCTTGTCGGTCACCGGAACGACCCGGCCGGAGGCCGCTTCATAGGTTCCCGTGAAGATCGTGCCGGCCATCTCGGCGGTGATCACCGGGCCTTGGGGTGCCTGATTGTCTGACATGTTTCCTCCTACTGGATGTCAAAGCCTGCGCCGGCGTGTCGGGAACAGTTCCCAGCCGGTGCGCGTGTGGATCAGCCCCCAGAGACCACCGGGGGCGAACAGCATGCCTGCGATGGCGACGGCGCCGAGAAGGACCAGATAGATCGGTCCGAATCCCGCCAGAAGCGCCCGCAGGACGAAGAAGACTATCGTGCCGACGAAAGGCCCTCCGATCTTGCCGCTGCCGCCGACGATGAAAGGCACATAGGCCGTCCAGTCGAGCACGCTGAAGGCGGCGTCGGGGGTCATGTGCAGCTTCATGACGAAGATCGGCGCCCCGGGAAGCGCGGTCGCGAAACCGACGCCGATCGCCTCGGCCCGCCGGTCCTCGTCAGTCCCCAAGCGCTCGCGCCGGATTGCAACGGTGCGCGCCGGGAGATTCCCGTCAATGTCCTCGCCCTCATGATCGTCCTCCCTACGAGGAGGCAACATTATGCGGCGGGGCGGAGGCCCGCTTTCACGTGCAGGTCTAAAGTTTTTGCCGTGGAGGCACAGGGCCGCCTTCCTGCCGCAGCCCGGTCGGCATCTTTCCGAAGTGCTGGCGGAACCGCCTGGCGAAATGCGCGCTGTTCTTGAAGCCCCAGCGGAAGGCGATCTCGGTGATGCTCGCGCCTCGCTGCACCGGGCTGGCGAGATCGCGCGCGGCCTGTTCGAGACGCTCGACGAAGATGTATTCCATCGGCCCGATGCCGTGCAGTTCAAACAGCTTGTTCAGCGTCCGGCGGGACATGCGCAGTCCGGCGGCGATGCCGTCGGGCGTAAGATCGGGGTCGTGAAGACGGGCCTGCGCCACCGCGCGGGCGCGGGCGAAATTGACGGCGGCCGTCCGCCCGTCGCTCGGCGCGGTCTCTGGACAGGCCTTGCTCGCGCCGGCGCAAAACAGGTCGATGACGTTCCCGATGGCGGTGGAGAGATCGTCCACCGACAGGCGCTGGATGCTGTTGGCGCTCTCGTCCAGCGCGGCGGCGGCGATCCGGCTGAGGGGCTCCCCGGGCGTAAGCTGAAAGCAGCCCGATTTTGCAATGTCCGCCAGTTGCGGCTGACCGAGGCATGGGGAACCCGGACGGCGATATGCTCGAACGGCTCGCCGAAGATGAGCCGGTGCGGAACGCTCGCGTCGTAGAAGAAGAAATCCCCGCCGGTGCGCCGGATGCAGGACGGGTCACGCGCCGCGACATGACCCTCGCAGGCTCGCCAGGCCGCATTCGCCGGTGGAGAAGACGGAGAAGGATCCGGTGAACGGCTCGTTGCGACCCGGCCGGCAGTCGATTTCCACGAGATTTTCCGCTACCGCCGCACGCCAGTTACCGATCCGATGAGGGACCTGCAGTCCGCTCGTATCGAATTCCCTGAGCATGCCATCCTCCCCATGACTGTTCCGGAATGCCGTTCTCCCTTCCGGCTAACGGACACCCGTCGTAGGGGCGCCGGCACCGGATCCGGGATCGTTCCCGTCCCCGCTCGCCGGAAGGCCGAGCATTCCGTTCAGCAGGGCGATGAGGCTCTGCCTCTCGCCTTCGCCGAGCTGGCCGAGAATATCGTCCTGAAGGGCGGCCACGACGGGCATGAGTTCGCCAAGAACCGCCTTGCCTGCAGGCGTCAGGGTCAGCATCCGCGCCCGCCGGTCCCTCGCGCTGATCGACCGCTTCACCAGCCCCTTGCTTTCCAGGCGATCCACGACACCGCCGATCGTCACGCGGTCATAAGCGACCATGTCCGCGAGCACCGCCTGCCCGACGCCCGGATATTCGCCGATCACGCAAAGCGCGCCGAACTGGACAGGGGTGATATCGTGGCCCAGCGCGGCCATCCGCTCCGTGAAGAGCGCCGTCGATTGCTGGTGGGCTCGCCGGATCAGGTAACCCGGCATCGTAAGTATCGGTAGCATCCTGCGCCTTGCTGTAAACTTCGGGGGAAGCATATGCTCGAAGCCGAAAATATGCAATTATGCTTATGATATGTACACGCATCATATTTCTTCGATGACCGCCATGCGGCCTGTCTCGTCCAGATCTGCCGAGGTTTCGAGGACGTGTCTCATGCAGCAACGATTTCGTTCCTGCTCGGACAAGACGCGGGCTCTTGGCTGAACAAGACTGGATGCAGACACCAATGGAGGCCCACCATGTCAGTCGTGACACAAACTATGACCGACGAGCAGCGCAAGTCGGTGGCGTTGGACTATCTGAAACGCCTGGATCGCGGAGATGACATCTTCGCGCTGTTCGCCCCTGACGCACAGGCGTATTTCCCCAAATTCGGTATTGCAAACGGTATCGATCAGATTCGCCGGCTGTTTGCTTCGACGGGCAAGATAATCGCATCGATCTCCCACGATTACGCATATTTCAACTACGTCATCCAGGGCGATATGGTCGTGGTTGAAGGCACCAGCTCGGGCTCCACAACGTCGGGCCGCACATGGCAAGCCGGGGTGACGCATGCCGGCCGCTGGTGCGATGTTTTCGAAATCAGTGATTTCAAGATACAGCGGTTGTTCATCTATCTCGACCCGGACTACGGCGATGAGGATTTGGCGCGATATCCCTGGATCGAATGATCTGCGCTCGCGGTCGGGCCGAAGAGGTTTCCGGCCATGTCGAACCAACGGGAGGCGGCATCCAGGCTTTGGGTGCCGCCCTTCTTGTATTGAAGGGATGGCATGGTCCCGGCATCGGTTTGCCGGTGCCGGAGGACACGAACGTTACCCCTTAACGTGCTCATTCATCCAAGTAATTCTGCTGCGCCAAGCAAGCCCCTCTCCGCCCGCTTCATAAGCTGGGAGCGCTGCGCTCAATGCAGCGCGAAAGGAGAGTCAATGCCCAAGCTTGAAGGCAAGATAGCGATCGTGACCGGCGCTAGCCGAGGGATCGGAAGAGCGGTTTGCGATCGATTTTCCGATGAAGGCGCAATCGTGGTCATGTGCGACCGGAACGAGCCGGATGCGGCGCTTTTGCACCGGCAGCATTTCCGGCGATTGGACGTTACGCAGCAGGACGATTGGCAAGCGCTCGCCCAGGAGGTTTCGTCGACTTTCGGTACGGCCCGCATCCTCGTCAACAATGCGGGTATCGTCGACTACGCGCCAATCATCGAAGTGACGCCGGATGCCTGGAAGCGGATCATGTCCGTCAACGTCGACGGGGTTCTCTTCGGAATGCAGGCTTTCCTTCCGCAGATGATCGCGGCCGGCGGCGGGGCGATTGTCAACGTGTCGTCGATCTGGGGCAGTGTCGCCGTTCCCGGAGCGGCGGCATATCACGCCAGCAAAGGGGCGGTCCGGACGCTGTCGAAGAATGCGGCAATGACCTATGCGCGGCAGGGCATTCGCGTGAATTCGATACACCCCGGCATTATCGCCACTCCCCACGTCGTCGATGTGCAGGAGCGCTCGATCACGGACGCCGTCATAGCGAAGACGCCGATGGGACGGATGGCGGATCCAAGGGAACTGGCGAACGGGGTGCTGTTCCTGGCTTCCGACGAGTCGAGCTTCGTCACGGGGATCGAGCTCTACGTCGACGGCGGCTATACGGCACAATGAAAATGGCGCTGCCGGGTTTGCCCCGGCAGCGCCACGTGACCGTTGGATCGGGGCTATTTGCGATTGAGGATGCGCTTTCCGTCCGAGCCCAGCCACGGATAGCGCGCGGTGTCGGCGCCTTCGTAATCCGGATCGATGTAGATCGACAGGCGCTGGATCTTGAAGTTTCTGATTTCGAAGACGTCGCACCAGTAACCCGCATGGCTGTCCGGCCCGGCGCGCCAGCTCACGCCGCCTTTCGTGGTGCCGGCCGTCGTGCCTTCGATGACGACCATGTCGCCCTGGACAAGGAAGTTGAAATGCACGTTGTGGTGTTCGATGCTTTCCAGGAGCCCACCGAGGTCCTTGAAAAGAAGTTCGATCTCCTCCGTGCCGCGGGCGAAGCCCCATTTGGGCAGGTAGACCTGCGCGTTCTTGTCGAAAAGCTCCATGTAGTCGTTGCTTCCGCGGTCCATGCGCAAAAGATATTCAAGGGCAACCGCCTTGCGCTGTTCGTCGGTCATCGGCTCCACACGGAAACCTGCTGATGTGTCGTTCATTTCAATCCTCCCGATTATTCGGCCGCCTGGGCGGCCGTTGAAAACGTTCTGACAGGCTGCGCATTCGCCGCGCCGGCTGCCCGGTAGGCGAATGCGAGGATCGGCCCCAGGGTCGCTCCGCCGGCCCAATAGGATCGGCCGGACGCGGAGGCCACGCAGTTGCCGACCCCGAAGAGGCCGGGGATCGGCATGCCGGTGTCGTCGAGAATGTGGCCGTCGACCGTCGTCATCGGTCCGCCCTTGGTGTCGAGCGTCGCGCCGGTCATCAGGGTCGCATAGTAAGGCCCCGTATCGCTGATCGGATACATGGTCGGGTTGCTTCCGGCGTCGTCTCCGACCGGCCCGTTGAACTGCACTTCGATCTTTCGCTCGCCGCGTCTGAAGTCGTCGTCCTTGCCGGCTTCGGCGAACCGATTGAAACGTTCGATCGTGGCGTCGAGGTTCTTCAAGAAGTCCTTGTCCAGGCTCAGGCCGCCGGTGAGCGCCTTGTGCTTTTCCAGCCTGTCGGCGATCGCGGTCTTCAGGCCTTCGAGGGTATCGGCCTTGATCACGTGCCGATCGTCCGTGCCTTCCGGAACGATGTAGCGGCCGTAGTCGACACTTGCGCAGTTCTTCTGGCTGTGCCGGTCCCAGATCGCGATCAGTGCGAGATTGGGATAGGAACTGGTCGCGCCGTCCCATTGAAAGAAGACCTGCGCCATTTCGTTATAGGCCAGTTTCTCGTTGGCGACGCGCTTGCCCGCCGTGTTGACCCATATCATCGAGTCCCCCGGAGAAGAGAACGTTCCGATCAGGCCGGGATTGTTATCCAGGATCCGCTCCAGCGGAGCAGGGCACATCCAGGCGTAATTCATGTTCCGGAGCTGCGCGCCGAGGCTTGTCGCGATGGGAATGAGGTCGCCCTCGTTCGATCGCGCCCCGCAGCCGGGAAAGACCGGCGCGTGCAGATAGTTGCGCCGGAAGGTGGTGTCGTGCGTGAAGCCTCCGGTGACGAAGATCACCGCCTTGCGGGCGCGAATTCTTGTCGTTCCGCCCGGCGTCGACGCTTCGACGCCCACGATCTCGCCGTCCTCGCGACGAATGACGCGCTGGACGCGATGCGCGGTACGGATTTCCACACCGTCGCGGACCGCAGCCGCGGACATCGTCTCGATGGCGACCTTGCCGCCGTCGGACATCGTCTCGTTGGCGCCGAGCGGAAGAAGAACGCGCCCCTTGGTGGCCTTGTTCTCCGGCAGTTCGGCCCAGTAGTCCACGACGTCGGGGCAATGCCGATACGGCAGGGCGTTTCGTTCCGCCAGCAGTTCCGCCGCGGGGGAGGCACTGTCGTAGATGGCCTCGAACGCCGCATATTCCCAATCGGTCATGCCGAATTTCGGGTCATCGGGATTGTAACCCTGAGGACGCGACAGTCTCGCCATCAGGCGGATGGCGTCTTCCTTGGGGTCGGCAATGCCGAGCTCGCGCATGGGCCTGTTGTTCGGAACCCAGTACCAGAAGGCGGCCTTGCGTGCCGTGCCTCCGATCTCGTCCGCCTTCTCCAGAATCACCACGCTGTTGCCCAGCCAGCGGGAGAACAGCGCAGTCGGCAGTCCGCCGCCGCCTGCACCCACGACGACCACGTCGTACTCGGATTGATACGGGCGTTCCGGGGGGCTCGGCCTGGCCGTCTCCCTTGGCCCGGCACTGCTGATTGGCTTGTTCACCGTCATTCCTCCTTCGTCTGCAAGACGAGCGAAGGATGTCGCAGCGGTCCGCAGGACTCTTGCCTGATCCGGAATAAAGTCTTGTTCGACCGAGCATTCGCGGACGGCGTCCTTGTGCTCTGCAAGCAATGAATTGGTTCTCTCACAGCAAAGCCGGCAGGACGATCAACCGGCACCATCCTCACCGTATCTGCACGCCTGCTTGGCCAGGGGCCGAGCTGCCTAATGATGTCTGGGAGGACATGATAATGAGAGGAACTGCGCTAACATCGATGGTGGCTGTCGGTCTTGCCATGGCGCCGGGTGCGTTCGCGGCGGACGTGTCGCCGAAGAAGGTCGGCTCCGTCGACGAGCTTCAGGACATGAAGGATTTCTGCGGCACGAAGCCGATCCGGGTTGCTCTGTCCGACGGCAATGGCGGGAACTCCTGGCGCCGCATCACCCTTGCGGAGCTGCGCGACGAGGCGTCGAAATGCCCCAACATCACGGAAGTGAAGTACACCGACGGGCAGGGCAATCCGCAGAAGCAAATCGCCGACATCCAGGGCCTCGCCGCGCAGAAATACGACGTCATCGTCGTCAATCCGGATTCCGGCGAGGCGCTCATCCGCACCATGCGCCAGGCGACGAAGGCCGGGTCGGCCGTCGTGCCCTTCACCGTGGGCGAAACCTTCGCCGGGGAGCCGGGTAAGGACTATCTGGCGGCCGTGACCGAAAGCGTCGTCAACGGTGGGAAGCTGAACGCGGAGTGGGTCGCAAAGCAGCTGAGCGGCAAGGGCAACGTGATCGTCTTCGGCGGCTCGCCGGGGAACAACTTCACGAACACGCTGAAGGCCGCCTGGACCGAGGTCTGGGCGAAGTACCCCGGCATCAAGGTCCTCGAAGGGCCTATCGATACCAATTGGGATCCGGCACAGTATCAGCAGATCATGGCAGGCCTGCTGGCCAAGTATCCGCAGATCGACGCGGTCTACAGCGACTACGGGACCGGCTCCGTCGGGGCGCTCAGAGCATTCGTGGCCGCCGGCAGGAAGATTCCGGTCTGGTCGTCCGGCGACGCGAACGAGCTGGGTTGCTTCTGGAAGGACCATGTCGCCGACAACCCCGACTTCAAGCTCGCAACCTGGTCCTCCCGCACCTGGCTCTCGCGCCTTGCCCTGCGTAAGGGCGTGGCCGCGGCTGAGGGCATCGACAATGCCGAGCCCTCGATCCTGAACCTGCCGATGGAAGAAGACAGCACGGACCCGGCGCTGCAGCCCAAATGCGACGCGTCGCTTCCGCCGGATGCGATTCTCTCCTCCAAGCTCAGCAAGGAACAGTTGGCGGAACTCTTCAAGTGAGGGCTGAAGGGAGGCGGCGCCGAGCCGCCTCCCCTTCCGGAGGACAATGATCATGCTCACCAGATCCGCGTTATCGCTCAAGACGCCGGAGGGGACCGGAATGCAGCGGAAAGTTCCGCAGTCCGCACAGATTATCGCGCTGACGGTACTGCTTATCGCCATCGGATCGCTCGTCGCGCCGGCGACCATCTCCACGACGGCCGTGCTGTCCATGCTGCCCTTCGCGGCAATTCTCGCACTCGCC
Source organism: Shinella sp. PSBB067 (assembly GCF_016839145.1). NCBI lineage: Bacteria > Pseudomonadati > Pseudomonadota > Alphaproteobacteria > Hyphomicrobiales > Rhizobiaceae > Shinella > Shinella sp. PSBB067. Next base: position 2,994,472 of record NZ_CP069303.1, read on the forward strand.
TCATTGGGGCAACACCTGATTATCCAGCAGCGCGGGCTCGATCTTTCCGTGGCGGGCTGCATCTCGCTGATCGCCGTGCTCGTCACGATCGGGCCGGGTCCAGGCGCGGATGGCTGGTCCGTTCTGCTCTATGTGATCCTGAGCCTTTGTGCGGGATTGGCGATAGGAGCGGCAAACGGACTCGTCATCACATTCCTTCGGGTGCCGCCGCTTGTCACCACCATCGCCATGAACTCGATCCTGATCGGCCTTGCGCTCGTGCTTTCCGGCGGAAGGCCGACAGCCGCCGATCAAAAGCTGGTCGCCGTCTCGTTCGGAGCGACCCTCGGAGCCCCGAATACGATCTGGATCCTTGCGTTGGCCGCCGCGGCCATGATCTTCATCATGTCTTCGACTGTCATCGGCCGACGCTTTATCGCCGTTGCGGTCAACGACCGGGCGGCCCATGCGATCGGTGTCAACGTTTCCCGCTACAGGATCGCAACCTACATGGTGGCGGGCCTCTGCTATGCAGTCGCGGCTATCGTGCTCGCGGGATATCTTAGCCTGCCGGGCATCTTCGTCGGCAACAGCTATATGCTGGCAACCGTCGCGGCATATGTCATCGCGGGCAACGACGTGGCCGGAGGCCGCCGGGGCAGTTTCCTTGCCACTGTGGTAGGAGCGCTTTTCCTCACCTATCTCGATCAGTTTCTGCTCGCGCTGAATTTCACGCGTTCGTCGCAGCTCATCCTGCAGGCGGTCATCGTCCTGGCGGGCGTAGGCATTCCCGTCTTGATCAAGATGGCATCGGTAATGAAGGGGGCGGCACGATGAACGGTCTCAACCTGGAAAAACGAAATGTCGCCAACGATGCTGCGCCGGTCTTGGCGCTCGAGGGCATCGAGAAATCCTATGGCGCCGTCCGTGCGCTCAGGGGTGTCGATCTTCAGCTCAAGCCAGGCGAGATCCATGCGATCGTCGGGGAGAACGGCGCCGGGAAATCGACGCTCATCGGAGTCGCGGCCGGTGTGGTGCAGGCGAATGCCGGCCGGATTCTCGTGAATGGCGCGGCAGTCTCCGAGCCCGATCCGCTCGCGATGCGAGACGCCGGGATTTCCGTGGTCTTCCAGCATCCGGCATTGGCACGAGATTTGACGGTCCTTGAGAATTTGCGGCTCGGAGTGAAATCGGACCGTCCCGTTCCGACCAAGGCTTCCGCACAGGCGCTGATCGACAGGGTTTCAAGCGATGCGCTGCGCGTCGGCGTCGATACGCGCGTAAGCGATCTGAACCTTGCGCAGATGCACGTGGTGGAAATCGCCCGCGCGCTTGTCTCCGAACCGTCTGTCGTCGTTTTCGACGAGCCGACCGAACCCTTCCAGCAAGCGGACGTCCAAAGGCTTTTCGACGTCATACGCCGACTGAAGGTGGAAAACGTCGCGATCGCCTACATCTCCCACCGGCTCCACGAAGTGATGGAGATCGCGGATTGCGTGACGGTCCTGCGAGACGGGGAAATGGTAGGGCACGACCGGGCCGGCGATCTTGATATCGACAAGGTGATCACGCTCATCGCCGGCCGGCCGCTGGATCAGATCTTCCCCGCGAAGGGCCGTTCGCCCGGGTCGGCCGTTCTGTCCGTCGCGGAACTGACCGGCAAGGGATTCGCGGGAATCAACATCGCCGTCCGATCGGGGGAAATCCTGGGATTGGCGGGCGTGGAAGGACAGGGACAGCGAGACTTCCTTCGCGCCCTGGCAGGTCTGAGCCGGCACGAGGGATCCGTTGTCGTCGACGGACGGCAGAGGCGCATCACTTCGCCTTCGGCCGCGCAGGAGGCCGGTATGGCCTTTCTTTCCGATGACCGGCACGGTGAGGGATTGTTCCTCGGGCTGGATATCCAGGAAAATATCGGCCTTCGGATCCTTGAGCGGATCTCGTCATGGGGTGTCGTCAGCAGCGTGTCTGAAGCCCGCGCGGCGAAGGATGCCACCAGCCGGCTTGCGGTGAAGGCGCCGTCGCTGGGCACGAGGATCGCCAACCTCTCAGGCGGAAACCAGCAGAAGGTGCTGTTTGCCCGTGAGACCTATGCCGGCGCGCGTGTCTATCTGATCGACGAGCCGACGAAGGGCGTGGATATCGGCTCGCGCTCCGAGATCTACCAGCAGATCCGGGCGCTGGCGAACGAAGGCGCCGCGGTGATTGTCCTGTCGTCGGACGGGGTCGAGCTGGAAGGCCTCTGCGATCGGGTCCTGGTGTTCGCGCGAGGGCAGGTCGTCGCCGAGTTGACCGGCGAGGCGGTGAACGATGACAGGATTACCGGCGCGTCGTTGACGGCGACGGTATTGCGGCGCGATGCGCAAGGGGGACCAGCGAGGACCAAGCACTCGTTCTTCCGCAGCGATTATTTTCCCATCCTGGTGCTTTGCGCGATGATCGCGCTCGTGGTCGGCATGACGGCGGCAGGCAACCCGTATTTCCTCGACGCGTCGAATGTCACCAACCTGCTGGTCCTCGTTTCGGTGCTCGCGATGGTGTCGTGCGCCCAGCTCGGCCCGATCCTCACCGGCGGCATCGATCTCTCCGTCGGGCCGATGGCCGGCTTCTCGCTGATACTGGCCTCGTTCTTTCTCGGCCCCGATATTCCGGCATCGTCCCTGATCGGATACTCGCTGATGATCCTGGCGATCGGCGGGGCTGTCGGCGTCGCGCAAGGAGCGTTGATCGCTTTCGCGGGTTTGCCGGCGATCGTCGTCACCCTTGCGTCCTTCATCGGCCTGCAGGGCGTCTCGCTTATCCTGCGGCCGCAGCCGACGGGCGACATCACGGAGACGCTCGGCGAGTTGGCGTCCGCCAGTCTGTTCGGGCTGCCCGTCGCGTTCGCGTTCGCGGTCTCGATCGTCCTGCTTCTGGAGATCGCGCTCTTCAGGACATCGGCCGGCCGCAAGATCCGGGCAGTGGGGTCCGATCCGGACGCGGCGTTCAGGCTGGGTACCAGCAGGATCAAAAGCCAGCTCTCCGCCTACGGCGTTTCCGGGATGCTGGCGGCCCTCGCAGGACTTATCCTTGCCGGTCAGATCGGCTTGGGCTCCGCAAGCGTCGGAACGGACTACACCCTTCTGAGCGTGACGGTCGTCGTCCTTAGCGGAGCGAGCATTACGGGCGGCCGCGGCTCGTTCCTGTGCGTCCTTTTCAGCGCCCTGCTCGTCCAGTCGACGACCAGCGCATCCTCGTTCGTCCAGATCGACCCGGCCTGGCAGTACGTCGTCGTCGGCGTCATCGCCATCGTGGCGGCGTCGCTGTTCGGCCTCTCGCGCGCAGGCGGCGCGCAAAATTCATCCAGTCACGCATAGAAGCATGGGAGAAAACGATGAGACTTGAAGGAAAGCGGGCAATCGTCACGGGATCCGCCGACGGGATAGGGCGAGCGATCGCTGACGGTCTGAGCCGCGAAGGTGCAAGGGTGGTTCTGATCGACGTCAAGGAGCCTGCAGGGCGGCTACTTGAAGGCCAGATCTTCGAGCGCATGGACATTTCCAACCCCGCCGATTGGCAGCGTGTCGTCGCTGACGCCGTAGAGCGATGGAGCGGCGTCGACGTTCTGGTGAACAACGCGGCCATCATCAATTATCAGTCCGTTCACGAGATCGTTCTCGATGACTGGAACAGGTCGATCGCCGTCAACCAGACGGGTCCGATGCTCGGGATGCGGGAGGTCATTCCGGTCATGCAGAAACTCGGCGGCGGCTCCATCATCAATGTGACGTCGAGCTGGGCGCTCGTGGCGGCTCCGGGTGTCGCGGCCTACCATGCCACCAAGGGCGCGTTGCGGATGATGACGAGGAATGCGGCCGTAACCTATGCCGGGGATCGCATCAGGGTGAATGCGATCGTGCCGGGAATCGTGCGCACGCCGCTGACCGACGCTCAACCGGACGTCACGGCCAGCGTGGTCGCGAAGACCCCGTTGGGCCTGTCCGAGCCGCACGAGATCGCGGCGGGTGCCGTATTCCTGGCCAGTGACGAATCCTCGGCGGTGACCGGCGCGGATTTCATGATGGACGGCGGATACACCGTTCAATGAATGACTGAGGGGAAGCGCTTGAGGAGCGCTTCCCCTCAGTCCGCGTGGGCGTCGCGAACATCGCGGGCGGATCGCCCGTATCTGGACTTGAACGTCCGGCTGAAATGGGACAGGTCGTTGAAGCCATTCTCGAAAGCGATCTCGGTGATCCTTCGTCGACCGAGCCGCCTGTCCCTCAGTTGCTCGTGGCAACGCTCCAGCCTCTTCTCCAGAAGCAGTCTCCCGAAGCTCGTATTGATCGTCGACAGCAGCCGGTCGATATAGCGACGGGAGATGCCGACGTCAGCGGCGAGGTCGTTGCAGCAATAGCCAGGGTTCGCGCAGTTTGCATCCAGTGTTTTGAGGATGCGGGCGAGCAACTTGTCTTGGCTGTTGAGGCCAAGTGCCGTTCCCGGCACGCAGCTGTTGACCAACTGGTCTGCAAGCGTTTTTACCACGCTCTCGAATGCGGTGAGTGCGGCGTAGTCGCTGACCTCTTTTGCCGACATGACCGCCTCCAACATCCTGGACGCGAGATATCCGTCACCGTCTATCCCGTCGACAGGCTGTCCAACCAGTGCGGTCACAGCGCGATGCATCGCTATGATCCGTGACCTCGACGTGCGAAGTGCAAGGTGCTCGAAATCGTCTTCCATCTCCAGCATGTGGGGCCTGGTGCCATCGATCAGGAAAAACGAGCCGGTCTTCACGCGGCCTTCGAAGTTGCCGTGCGAAATGAGAACGGAGCCCTTTTTGATGTATAGCAACAGCATGAAGTCGCTGTCGACTTGCTTCAACAGACGCATCGAACGGGTCGTCCGGTGCGCATCCCCCGAAAGCCGACAGAATGTCGCGTCATCAAAGGAGGCGTGCGTGAAGCTTCCCTCGAACTCAGGTCCCCCTCGTGCGAAATCGAGGTTGATAAGTTTTTCGCGAATGAGATGTCCCCAGTTGTTGAAGGACTTCAAGTACGTGGACGGCGGGCGAACCGCGTCAGGTATCATTACCATCTGTCTTCCTCCCAAGATCAGAAACGCCTCCACGTTCCCGTGCGCTCCATTCCAGTCAGGCAAAAGCCGAGCGAGAAGCAGATATAGCATACTGCAAGCACGCCGGGTAAATACGTCCGCCACCTGAATAAATACATGTTGATTCTAGATTAAACCAAGAGTATATTTAATTATACTTGGATTTTGGGCGATTTCCTAGGAATTGTTAATGTCTCAAGCCACTCGGTATCTTACGAAGCGTTTTGTGAAGTGTCAGGTAGCGATGCTGCCGAGCCGGATCGATGCCGTTCAAGTGCGTTTGGAATATCGCTCGTGTCCCTCGATTATCCACGGGCTGGCCGGTGCGGCGCTAATGGGTTCCATCGCGTTTTCCTCCCATTCCGATAATCGTAAGGACGCTTACTAATTAATGTGTATCCCCAGTAATTGATGACTGTCAAATGGAATTGCAACGGGCTACGTGATGAGACTTCTGCAGATGCTGCTGGGATGGGCTGAATGAGGCGGTATGAGTTCGACGACGACCTATACGACGCGCCGGGCCATCTGATCCGCCGTCTTCAGCAGGCTGCTGTCTCGATGTTTATGACGGAAACGGCATCGGCGGGACTTGACCTGACGCCGGTCCAGTTCGGCGCGCTGACCATGACAAAACATCATCCCGGCATAGACCAAGTCACGCTGGCCGGTCTTATCGCCTATGACAAGGCCACCATCGGCGAGGTGGTGTCGAGACTAATTGCCAAGGGTTTACTAACCCGCATCGTAAGCAGCGCCGATCGGCGCTCCCGTGAATTATATGTCACCGACGCGGGCTCACGTCAACTGACGAAAATGACCCCTGGAGTCTGGCGAGTTCAGCAGCAGCTCCTCGCGGCGCTGTCCGAATCGGAACAGGTCCAGTTCCTCGATCTCCTGAAAAAAGTAACGGAGAGCGTGAACGAAAGGAGCCGAGCTCCACTGCGTACGGCCGATAGTTAGCGGCGACCTGAAAAGCATTCTATAGACCGTGATCAGGCCTCTGGCCCGTCTTGGCAAGCACCGGGCCAACCAAACTGTCTCGAACGACGCGTGGGACTTGGGTCATCGGACGTTGACTGCGGATCCGCTTCTACGGCGGGCATGCAACGCTCGACTTGACGTCCTCCGCTGCTCGTCCGCGTTTATAAGTTAGCCCTGTTCTGGTTTTGGTCCCGTCTGGACCGGGTTGCAAACTCATAAGGCGTCAAGCCGTCCGGGCTGGGATAGGGACCTTATCAAATAATTGTCTTTATTGGCTGATTCTCTGCTTTTTGAGTTTTAGAGGCAGAGGTTCATGATGAGCGATCTTTTCTGGCTTTCGGACGCGGCATGGTCAGCCATTGAGCCGCATCTGCCGAAGAACCAGCCGGGGGCTCGACGCGTCGATGATCGGCGCGTCATTTCCGGCATTCTCCATGTGTTGAAAGCAGGCTGCCGCTGGCGCGACGTTCCGATCGAATACGGCCCTGCCAAAACCATCTACAACATCTGCGGGAAAGCCACGACGATGGCCTCCTCGGCCGGTTTCAGCACCCGTGCTCTTGGGAGACTTTGGCCCCATCGGTTCGGCGGCCGTCGTGGTCCTCTCGTGCCATCTGGCCACCGTCCTCGGATTCAGCGGGCGGCAATGGACCGAGTGTTTTCTTGCAAGGCCTGGATTTCGGCTCAAAGTCGCGGCTTCGTGCAGTCGCTGCCAAGGCACGTCCTCTGACGAACAAGGATGAACACACCCGGGACGGGGAAGGCCCCTGGTGAAGGCGTCAATCATATAGGGGGAGAGCCTTGTCGGACGGCCGCCCCCCGATCTGGCCAGCCGGCATGCCGCCGCGCCGCTCTCCAAAGCACGGCTTGTTTTCAGCCTCAGCCCTTCAGAATCCGGCCGAACAATTGGCGAAGCAGGCGGCAGAGGGGCGCGGGGTCGCGCCGACCGGCGGCGATCGCGTCGTCGACCACCCCGTGCATGCCATCGAACAGCACGATGGCGGTGGCGCGGGCATCGGGCAGCGACCAGGCACCCGCTTGCATTCCGTCAGACAGGATCCCGGCGAGCTGGTCGATCACCGCGTCCTTCTCGTCGGACCGCCGGCGGTCATGCCGAAAGTCGTGGAACACGACGTCGTGGAGCTCGAAGTTGCCGAGATAGGCCCCGACGGCGCCGGAGAGCCATGCCTCGAACCGCGCGTGATGGTCGCCGGGAGGACAAGCCTCCACCGCTGCACCGACCTCGTCGAGGAACCTCCGGGTAAACCGCTCGCGCAGCGCCAGCACCGCATCCGTCTTGGTCGCGAAATAATGATAGAAGGTCCCCTTGCCCACGCCCGCCGCGGCGGTGATGTCGTCGACCGTCGTCGTCTCCACGCCGCGGGCGATGAAGAGCGCGGCTGCCGCGTTCATCAGCGCGTCGATGCGCACCTCGGCAGGCAGGACACGGCGCGTTCGGCCTGCGCGGGACGCGCTGGATCTGGCGGTGGACCGGATCGACGCGGCCATGCTGTTCCTCCTTCCTCAATCGACTGCCGGTCGGTATCGCATTTTCCGGCGAGAACCGCAACGCGGCAAACATATTGACCGACCGTCGGTCGATAGTGTAGGCATGCCCTCGTCAAGCTGAACGGTTGCATCCCATGTCTCCTTCCCGCAGAACCAGGGCCGTCGTCGCCGTCTATCTCGGCACCTTCATGGCCACGCTCGCAATCAGCATCGTCACCGTCGCTCTCCCGGCTATCCAGGCGGGCCTTCATATCGACTTTGCCGGGCTGCAATGGGTGGTCGGCTCCTATGCGCTCTGCCTGTCGGCCTGCATGCTTTCGACGGGGCCGCTCGGCGACCGCTACGGGCGCAAGCGAGCCTGGCTCGCCGGCGTCGGCCTGTTCGTGCTGGGTTCGGCGGTAAGCGCGCTCGCCACCTCGCTTGCGGTGCTGATCGTCGGCTGTGCCGTTCAGGGCATTGCCGGCGCCCTTGTCATTCCGGGCGCGCTGTCCATTCTCACCCAGGCCTTTCCGGACCCTGCCGCACGCTCCCATGTCATCGGCGGCTGGTCCTCCTTCAGCGGGGTGTCCCTGATCCTCGGGCCGATGATCGGCGGCGTGCTGGTCGATCATTTAGGCTGGCCCAGCATATTCCTCGTCAACCTGCCTGTCGGCCTGCTAGCGCTCGGCCTCGGCCTTGCCGGGATCGACGAAAGCGCCGACCCCGATCATGCGGCGCTGGACCCGGCCGGGCAGATACTCTCCATCGCCCTCCTCGGCAGCCTCACCTATGGGCTGATCGGCGCCGGCCGGAACGGATGGGCGGCGGCGGACGTGCTGGCGGCCTTCGGGATCGCGCTTGCGAGCGCTATCCTGTTCATCGCCGTCGAGCGCCGTGTCGAGCGGCCGGTGCTGCCGGTCGACCTCTTCCGCGACAGGGGCTTCGCGCTCGTCAACCTCGCCTCCTTCGTGCTCGGCTTCTGCGGCTATTCGAGCCTGTTCCTATTCTCGCTCTTCCTGCAGCAGGCCCAGGGGTGGTCCGCTTCCGAGGCCGGCGGACGCATGGCGCCGGTCTTCGCCGCCATGGCGATCGTCGCCGCGCAGTTCGGTCGCCTGGCGAAGCGGTACGGGCAGACGCGCCTCATGGTCACAGGCTACCTCCTGCTCGGCATCTCCATGCTGGCGATGACGGTCTTTTCCCCGGACACGGCCTATTGGATGATCGCTCCCGCCTTCACCCTTCTCGGGATCGGCATGGGGCTCGCCGTGCCCGCAACCGGCGCGGCGGCAATGCAGGCGGCGCCGCGGCAGCGGACAGGTGCGGCCTCGGCGACGATGAACGCGCTGCGCCAGAGCGGCATGACGATCGGCATCGCGCTGCTGGGTGCGGTCATGGTGGCCGGGGCCTCGGGCGACATGGCCCTGCGCCTTGCCGCCGCCGGCATGGACGACGCGCTCGCCCTCGCGGACAGCGCCGTCCGCAGCCACGCCCTGCCCGAAGGTCTTGTCATGGATCCCGCAGCCTTCAAGGCGCTGCTCGAGGCCGGCTTCGCGCACGGTTTCGCCCTCGCGGCCGGCATCGCGGGCCTCTGCGGCGTGGCCATGGCGCTGGCACTGGCCATGATGCCGCGCACCGGGACTGCCGGCCCGGCCGCTGCCGCGCCCGACGAAAACTGAGGCGCGAGGTCGAAATATCCGAAAATGGACCGGCTCATTGGATAAGCCTCGGACGCAACCGGCGTCCGAGGCTCGAAAGTGGCGGCATCGAGCGGCTCCAGGAGGAGCAGTCGACGCTTCTAGAACAGTGCAGCCGTGCTTTTCAGCGTCACCCAGATACCCCAGAGCAGCGGCAGGCCCACGATAGCCCAGGCGAGGACCGCCTTGCCGTCGAGGCTGCCCTTGCCGATGCCGAACGAGCCGGTGGGGCCGGCATTGGCCGCCGCCGTCTTCGCCTGAAGGGAGGCGACCTCCTCGTCCGACATGAACCACTTCTCCGAAAGCGGCCGCACCAGCACATTGGCGACGAGGCCGAGCGCCAGCATGCCGGCGAGGATGTACATCGTGCCGCTGTAGAGCTCCGGTCCCGGCGCCACGCCGGCGGCGATCTGCGCCTCCCGGATATAGTTGACCACGACCGGCCCGACGATGCCGGCGGTAGCCCAGGCCGTCAGCAGGCGCCCGTGGATCGCGCCCACGAACTGCGTGCCGAAGATGTCCGCAAGATAGGCCGGGACGGTGGCGAAGCCGCCGCCATACATGGACAGGATGATGCCGAAGGACAAGACGAAGAGCGCCTTGCTGCCCATGTCGGCGAGCGTCGGCGCGGCCATGTAGAGCACGATGCCGAGGATGAAGAACGTGTAATAGGTGTTCTTGCGACCGATCTTGTCGGAAAGCGAGGCCCAGAAGAAGCGTCCGCCGATGTTGAACAGCGAGATGAGGCCGGTGAAGCCTGCCGCAATGGCCGCGATCGCCGCCTTCTGCTCCGTGTCGAGCTGGCTGAAGGTAAGGTCTGGCTGACCGATGAGGCGTCCGCCGAAGATTTCCTGCAGCATGGGCGAGGCCATGCCGATCACGCCGATGCCGGCCGATACGTTGAGGCAGAGCACCAGCCAGATCAGCCAGAACTGCGCCGTCTTGTGCGCGTCGCGCAGATGCACATGCCGGTTGGTGATCATCGTCGACTTGGAGACCGGCGGTGTCCAGCCCTCCGGCCGCCAGCCGGCGGGCGGGATGCGGTAGCCGAAGGCGCCGCCCATCATGAAGCAGAAATAGATCGCCGCCATCACGAGGAAGGTCTGCCAGACGCCGACCGACGTGTCGGTCTTGAAGACGTTCATCAAGAGGTTGGCGAGCGGGGCACCGATCATCGCGCCGCCGCCGAAGCCCATGATCGCCATCCCGGTCGCCATGCCGCGCCGGTCCGGGAACCACTTGATCAGCGTGGAGACCGGCGAGATATAGCCGAGGCCGAGGCCGATGCCGCCGATGACGCCCGCGCCGAGCCACATCAGCCACAACTGGTGCGTCATGACGCCGATCGCCGCCACGACGATACCGCCGCACCAGCAGCAGGCAGAGACGAAGCCGGCCTTGCGCGGGCCGACGCGCTCCAGCCAGCCGCCCCAGATGGCCGCCGAACAGCCGAGCAGCACGAAGAACAGCGTGTAGATCCAGCCGAGGTCGGCGACGCGCCAGTTGCAGCTCGTGGTGAAGAGCGCGGACACGAGGTTGAGATCGGCGCAGGCCGGATCGGCAGCACCGGAAATGGCCCTGGAGAGCGGCAGCCAGAACACGCTGAAGCCGTAGGCCATGCCGATGCACAGATGGATGGCGAGCGCGGCCGGCGGAACGAGCCAGCGGTTGAAGCCGGGCCTGGCGATGATGCGCTCCCGGTCGAGGATGCTGCCGGAATAGCCGCCGGCATAGGTCTCGGTCGATACAGTCATGTGTCTCCTCCGCAGCGCACCCCTCTGATGCGCGGTATGGTATTTGCGGGAACGAACGCGAAACCTTCCGCATCTGCGTGCGGACGAATGCCGGCGATCCTCCCGCCGGGTCCGTTGCAAGGCGCGTGCCAGGGCCTGCGGCTTTACAAATCAATAAGTTGCGAGTGACGACGGGAAGAAAAGCCGGACATTTTGTCCGGCCGACAGACAAAATGTCCGGCTATTCCGCTTCCGGCAGCCAAACCGTGAAGGTGGCGCCCTCGCCAGGGCGGCTGGCGCAGGCGATGGTCCCGCCCTGCCGCCGCACCAGCGTCTGGCTGATGGAGAGGCCGAGGCCCGTGCCGTCCTGCCGCTTGGTGGTGAAGAACGGGTCGAACACCTTCGCCGCCACGTCGGGATCCATGCCGATGCCGGTGTCGCTGACGACGATCTCGACGCCGGGCCTCCCGTCGCGGTCGCTGTCGCGCGTCGTCATGGCTAGCCTGCCGCCGTCGGGCATGGCGTGGATGGCGTTCACCACGAGGTTGACGACCACCTGCTGGAGCTCCGTGCGGTTCATCAGCACCAGCCGTCCGGCCGTGTCCGTGAGCGTCACCTCGATGGCCGCCCGGGCGAGCAGGTGCTGGACGAGCGGCAGGCAATCGGCCACCGCCGCGCCCGGCGCGTGCCGGTCGACGAAGCCGGCGAATTCCTCCGGCTTGGCGAATTGCAGGAGCTTCGTCACGATCTGGCTGATGCGCTGGATCTGCTCGTCGAGAAGCTGGAACTCGACCTTGGCGAGCTCCGCCCTGTCACCCACCACGGCGCGCACGACCTCCAGGTTGCCCTGCATGACGGCGATGGGATTGTTGATCTCGTGGGCGACGCCTGCCGTGATCTCGCCGATTGCCGCCAGTTTCTCCGACATGATGAGCTGCTTCGTCGTCGCCTCGAGCTGCCGGTTGGCGAGTTGCAGCTCCCGGGTGCGCTCGTCGACGCGGGCGTTCAGCTCCTCGTTCCAGCGCCGCAACTGCCGGTCGCTCCGTTCGAGCTGGTCGAGGAGATCGTCGAGATGCACGGCGACGCGGCCGATCTCGTCCCGGCTGCCGACCGGGCCGGTGCGGGCACCAAGATCGCCGCTCTCCACCTTGGCGATGGTCGCATCGACGCGCTCCAGCGGCTCGAAGATGCCGCGCGCCCAGCGCAGGAAGATCGGCACGCTCGCCGCCGTGATCGCGAGGAACGCGGCGACGATGGTCAGCACCGTCTGGTGCTTGGCCGCGGTGAAGGGCGCCTCCAGAAACCCGACATAGAGCATGCCGACCCGCTTGCCGCGGCTGTCCTCGATAGGCTCGTAGGCGGAGATGTACCAGTCGTTGACCACGAAGGCGCTGTCGAGCCAGGTCTGCCCCTCGCCGAGCACGGCCGAGCGGACGGCCGCCGACACGCGCGTGCCGAGTGCCCGGCGCCCCTCGAAGAGGCGTACATTCGTGCTGATGCGCACGTCGTCGAGAAACAGCGTCGCCGTGCCCTGGCTGCCCTCCGGCAGGCTCGCCTCGCGGTAGACGAGATCGTTGATCGTATCGATGAAAACGAGGTTCTGGTTGAGCAGGATGCCGCCGACAAGCACGGCCTCGCGTCCATCTCCAAGGTTCACCGGGCTGGCGCTCTGCACGACCATGCCGCGCGTCTCCTCGGTTCGCTCGGTCGGAACGGCGTTCGGCGTCGGGACGAGCGGCACGCGCGCGCGGGCGGCAAGGTCGAGGGAGAGCGTCTGCAGGTCGGCATTGTCGAAAATGTCGATGCCCGTCGAGGGCCGGCCCGCAAGCGCATCGCGGATGACGGGCCAGTCGGTGCGAAGCGCGCCTGCGGTCTGTCCCGTGACGGACGCCATGAGCCGGCCCTCCCTGTCGATCACATAGAGGAAATCGAGCTCCAGCCGCGCCCGCGCCTCGTCGAGGAGGGCGTCGAGCGCGGCCCCGTCGCCGGCGGCCTCCCGGAAGCGTACCGAGCCACCGAGCGCGGTGACATGCTCGCCGGTATTGTCGAGGATATGGGCGAGATACTGATGTGCGATGGTGAGGTCGCCGTTGACCTTCGAGATCAGCGCCGCATCGAACTTCGCGTTCCAGCGATAGACCGTGACGCCGAGCAGCAGCGGCAGGATGACCAGCATGGGCAGGAGCGCGATGGCCAGCAGCCGGTAGCGGACGGACCGCGCCGGGCGGATGCTATGCCCGCGGTCACCCATCCCAGGCGGCCAGTTTCCGGTCGATGGTCTTGCGCGAAATGCCGAGCCGGCGCGCCGCCGCGTCGCGCTGCCCGTTGCAGGCGGCGAGCACGGAAAGAATATGCCGGCGCTCGACATCCGCCAGCGAGCCATCCTCGCCCTGCGTCGGCGCTGCCCCGCCCGGCCCGAAGCCCTCGGGAAAATGGCCGAGGATCAGCGTGCGCTCGATGAGGTTGCGCAATTCGCGCACATTGCCCGGCCAGTCGTAGGCCGCAAGCGCCCGCCGCGCCGCCGCGTCGATGGGTACGGCCGGCATGGCAAGCTGCGCGGAAAGCTTCTTCATGAAGAGCGCGGCGAGTTCCACCGCATCACCGTCGCGCTCCTTCAGCGGCGGCAGATGGATCCGCATCACGTTGATGCGGAAGAAGAGATCGGCGCGGAAGCGCCCGGCCTGCACCTCCTTCTCCAGTTCCGCATTGGTGGCGAAGACGAAACGCAGGTCGACCGGCACCTCGCGTTCGGAGCCCACCGGCCGGACCTTGCGATCCTCCAGTACGCGCAGCAGCTTGCTTTGCGTGGCCGGCGGCATCTCGCTGATCTCGTCGAGGAACAGCGTGCCGCCCTGCGCATGCAGGAACAGGCCCTCGCGCGCCCGCTCGGCGCCCGTAAAGGCCCCCTTCAGGTGGCCGAACAGCTCGCTTTCGATCATGTCGGGCGGGATCGCGCCACAATTGACGGGAACGAAGGGTTTTTCCGCCCGGTCGGAGAGCGCATGCAGCGAGCGCGCCGCCACCTCCTTGCCGGTCCCGGACTGGCCGGTCAGCAGCACGGAGGTCGGCAGCGGCGCGACCCGCGCGATCGTCTCGCGCACCCCGGCGATGGCGGCCGATTCGCCGATCAGCCGGTCGCGCAGCAGGATATGGTCGGACGTCGTCTTCAGCTCGTAGCGAAGCACGTAGTTCTCGCGCTGCAGGCGGATGCGGTCGAGACAGCGCGCCACGGCATTGAGCAGTTGGTTCGAGCGGAAGGGCTTCAGGATGAAATCGACCGCGCCGGCCCGCAGCGCCTGGATCGCCGTTTCGAGGTCGGCATAGGCGGTCATCAGGATCGCATCGGAGAAGAAGCCGATGGCGCGCTGCTCGGCCAGCCATTCCACGCCGTTCTTGCGCGGCATGATGTTGTCGAGGATGACGACGTCGAAATGGTGCTCGTCGAGCTTCCTCGACGCCTCCTGCGTATCGACCGCCAGTTCCAGCCGCTTGCAGCGCGGCCCGAGCGTGCGCATCAGGAAGTTGCGCATTCCAGGCTCGTCGTCGACGACGAGAATGGACGCCTGCGCCAGCCAGGGGCCGAATTCCGGATCGGCGGACGTGTCGCGCAATGCGCGCACGGCTTCATTCGGCACCTGCGATCCTCCCGACAGTCCAGCACCAGATGCGGTCACAATAGGAAACCGCTCACAAGAGCACAAGGCGCCCCAGGGTGTTGCAAGGGATGATGGCGCTTCACGCTCCAACGGCATCTTCCGCAACGCATTGAACCAATGCGGGCCCTCGACCGCGGGATTACCGTTGATAGCGGCAAGGCACCTGGTGAAAGCATCCGACCGGCACGGGCATTGGGTTGGCAGCCGCGGGACAAGAAAAGCCCCTCAATACGGCGCCTCGACCTTGCCCATGGACACATAGACCGTCTTCAGCTCCGAATAGTGCTCCAGCGCGGCAAGCGAGTTCTCCCGCCCGAAGCCGGATTGCTTGGAACCGCCGAAGGGGATTTCCACGGGGCAGAGATTGTAGGTGTTGATCCAGAGCGTGCCGGCTTCGAGCCGGTCGACGACGCGGTGTGCGCGGGTGATGTCCGACGTGAAGACGCCGCCGGAGAGGCCGAACTCCGTTGCGTTGCCGCGCGCGATCACCTCTTCCTCGTCGTCGAAGCCGAGCACGCACATGACCGGTCCGAAGATCTCTTCGCGTGCGATGGTCATGGTGTCGGTGACGTCGGCAAAGACGGTCGGCTGGATGTAATAGCCGTCACCCGAAACGTCGTTCGGGATCCCGCCGCCGGTGATGAGCGTCGCGCCCTCGGCCTTGCCCTTCTCGATAAAGTCGAGGACCTTGTCGCGCTGCGCCTTCGAGACCATCGGCCCGAGCTGCGTCGCCTCGTCCATCGGATCTCCGATCAGGATTTTTTCCGTCCGCTCCTTGAGGCGCGACAGGAACTTCTCCTTGATGCCCTTCTGCACGAAGACGCGCGTGCCGTTCGAGCAGACCTGTCCGGTGGAATAGAAGTTGCCGAGCATCGCCCCGCCGATGGCGCTTTCGAGGTCGGCGTCGTCGAAGACGATGAGCGGCGACTTGCCGCCGAGTTCCATCGTCACATGCTTGAGGTCGGCGCCCGCCGCGCCCGCCACCTTCTTGCCGGTCGGCACCGAGCCGGTCAGCGAGACCTTGGCGACATCGGGGTGGTTGACGAGCAGCGGGCCGGTCGTCCGGTCGCCCTGGATGACGTTGTAGAGCCCCTTCGGCAGGCCGGCCTCGATGAGGATTTCCGCGATCTTCAGCGCGCCGAGCGGGGTGTTCTCCGAAGGCTTGAAGACCATGGCATTGCCGCAGACGAGCGCCGGCGCGCCCTTCCAGCAGGCGATCTGCTGCGGATAGTTCCACGCGCCGATGCCGACGCACACGCCGAGCGGCACGCGCTTGGTGAAGGCGAAGTCTCCCCCGAGCGGTATGTAATCCCCGTTGAGGCCGACCGCCGCGATGCCGCCGAAGAATTCGAAGGCGTCGGCGCCCGAGGTCGGGTCGGCGACGATGGTCTCCTGGATCGGCTTGCCGGTATCGAGCGTCTCCAGCTCGGAAAGCTCGCGGTTCCTCTCGCGCATGATCTTGGCGGCGCGCTTGAGCACGCGGCCGCGGGCCGTCGGGCTCATCGCCGCCCATTCCTTCTGCGCGCGTTTCGCCGAGGCGACGGCCTTTTCCACGATGGCGGGCGTTGCGGCATGGAGGCGCGCGATCACCTCGCCGGTGGCGGGATAGAGGCTCTCGAAGGGCGTGCCGGCAACGTCTTCCACATAGTCGCCATCGATGAAGTGCGAGGCTTTCGGTTGGGCTCTCATGTCATTCTCCCCGCGGATAGCGTCTGGTCTGTTCAAGGCCGTCGATCATGAAGGTTTCGAGCCCGGGTCCATCAAGGTCGAGGCATCCGAGCTGCCGCATCAGGCCTGCAAGCTCGTCGTTGAATATCTCCAACGCCCGGTCGACGCCGCCCTGGCCGAGGGCCGCGGCGCCATAGAGGAAGGGCCGGCCGGAAAAGACGTAGTCCACGCCGAGGCACAGGAGCGCGAGGATGTCCGATCCCCGGCGCACGCCACCGTCGAACATCATCGGAAAATCCGCCCCCACGGCCTCGCGGATCGCCGGCAGGTAATCGATGGAGCGCACCGCGCGATCGAACTGCCGCCCGCCGTGATTGGAGACGATGATCGCGTCCACGCCCACCTCCCGCGCAAGGCGCGCATCGTCGGGATGCATGATGCCCTTGACGACGAGCGCGCCCGGCCAGAGCTGGCGGAACCGCCTGAGATGATCCCAGGTCTGCAGCGCATAACCATGCTCAATGGAGAATTTTGCCACATCGAGCCCCGAGGCCCCCTTGGGAAGATAGGGAGCCCAGTTTTCCATGACGGGCAGGCCGCCGGTGCGAAGGTAGAGCAGCGTCCAGGCCGGATGAAGCAAGCCGTCGAGAACGGTCCGCGCGGAAAATTTCGGCGGGATGTCGATGCCGTTGCGGATATCGCGCTCGCGCCTGGCCGCCACGGGAATGTCCACCGTGATCACTAGCGCACCGCAGCCGCAGGCCCTGGCGCGGCGGATCATGTCGGCGTTGATGGCATCGTCGGCGGTCGTATAGAGCTGATACCAGAGGTTTCCGCCGGCGATCTCCGCGGCCGTCTCCATCGAGGCGACGCTGACGCCGGACATGATGTAGGGCACGTCATGCCGCTTCGCCGTCCGCGCGAAGAAGAGCTCCGCCTGCGGCCGGAACAACCCCGCATAGCCCATCGGCGCAATACCCAGCGGCCCGCCGAAATCGCGGCCGAGCAGGCGCTTGGAGATCGAGCAGGCGCTCACATCGCGCAGATAGCGCGGCAGAAAGCGGAAGCGCTGGAAGGCGTCCCTGTTCTCGCGCAGGCCCAGCTCGTCGCCCGCTCCGCCGGCAATCCAGTCGTAGAGCATCTTCGGAAGGTAGCGCCTGGCCGAGCGCTCCAGGTCGCCAGTATTCACGATCTTGTCGGGCGGCAGCTTGAACATCGTCTTCCACGGGCGGGTTCGAAATCGGGAGCGTCCAGCCTTCGAGGCCTCATCGGCACGTCAGATGACCTTGCCGGGATTGAGGATCCCCTTCGGGTCGAGCGCCTGCTTCAGCACCCTCATGGTGGCGATCTCCGCCGCCGTGCGGGAATGGTGCAGATAATCACGCTTGGCAAGGCCGATGCCGTGCTCGGCGGAAATCGACCCGCCGTAGCCGGAAATCAGTTCGTAGACGAGCCTGCGGACCTCGCCCTTGCCCTCTGGCGTGGCAAGGCCCGTCGTGACATGCAGGTTGCCGTCGCCGAGATGGCCGAGAACGTGAAGGCCGAGATTGCCCGGCACCTCCTCGTTCAGGCGGCGTTCGACCTCGCTCACGAAAGCTTCCATGCTTGCGACCGGAAGGGACACGTCGAAATCGATCATGGTCTTGAAAAGCTGCATCTCGGCCTCGAAATCCTCGCGGATCCTCCACAGCTCCTGCCGCTGGCGCGAGGAGGCTGCGATGACCGCGTCGGCGACCAGCCCGTCCTCGATGGCCCGGCCGACGACCGTCTCGAAGAGCGCGGCATCCGCCTCCGCCTCGAAACCCTCGGATTCGCACAGGATGTAGAACGGATAGCGGCCCTCGATGGGCGAACGGCTGTTCAAAACCGCATCGACGTTGAAATGGAAGAACTCGGCCCACATGATCTCGAAGGAGGAGAGCGTGCCATTGAGGTCCCGGCGCATCAGGCCGAGGGTCTCGGCCACGGCCTCGAAGGTCTCGAAGGCGAGCAGCGCGGTGTTGACCGATTGCGGCGCGGGATGCAGCCTGAGCACGGCCCGCGTGATGACGC
This sequence comes from Shinella sp. PSBB067, assembly GCF_016839145.1. Lineage (NCBI taxonomy): Bacteria > Pseudomonadati > Pseudomonadota > Alphaproteobacteria > Hyphomicrobiales > Rhizobiaceae > Shinella > Shinella sp. PSBB067. The sequence goes on from NZ_CP069303.1 coordinate 3,012,820, forward strand.
CGAGCGTGCCCTCCGAGCCGATGAACAGGTGCTTGAGGTCGTAGCCGGTATTGTCCTTCACAAACGAAGAGAGATGGCTCAGCACCGTTCCGTCGGCCAGCACGCATTCGAGGCCGAGCACCTGGTCGCGCGCGACCCCGTAGCGAAGGGCCTGGAAGCCGCCGGCATTGGTGGAGAGCGCCCCGCCCAGCGTCGCGCTGCCCCGCGCGCCGAAATCGAGGCCGAAGCGCAGGCCGTCCGTGGCGCAGCGCTGCTGGATGGTCTCGATGATCGCGCCGGCGCCGACCTCGACGGTCATCCCCTGCCGGTCCGGCGCGGCGATGTCGTTGAGGCGCTCGAGCGAGACGAGCAGCGTCTCGCCGGTCGATTGCGTCGCGCCGACGAGGTTGGTGCGCCCGCCCTCGACGATGACCGGCTGGCCTTCCTGGTGGCAGAGCGCAAGCAGGGCGGAGAGCTCCTGCACGTCCTTCGGCTTTGCCAGCCCCAGCGCCGCGGTCGGCGTGTGGACCCAGAAATCCTGCGGCCGGCCCGAAAGCGCCGCGCCGTCCACGACGTGGCGCTCGCCCACGATCCGCCTTACATCGTCGAGATCGACCATTTCCCTACCTTTCCGCGATGGCGGCCAGTTCACCGACAAGGCTGCGTCCGGATGCCTGGATGAAGCCCATGTCGGAGCCGACCGTGAAAAGCGAATAGCCCATATCGATCAGATCGGGAATGAGCGACGTGTTCGGTGCATCGATGGCGGCGCGCTTTCCGGCCTTTCTCGCGGCCCCGGCGACGCGGGCCAGCACACCGCGCAGTTCGCCGTCGAAGCGGCCGATCGGCAGCCCGAGGGAGCTTGCAAGGTCGGCGGGCCCGACGAACAGGACGTCGAATCCCTCCACGGCGAGGATCTCCTCGACATTGGCGAGCCCCTGCCCGCTTTCGAGCTGCAGGATCAGCGTCGTCGCGTCGTTGGCGTCCGCGAGATAGGCCCCGAAGTCGTCATAGTAGCCCGAGGCGCGCCAGGGGCCGATGCCGCGCGTGCCCGCCGGGGCATACCGGCAATGGGAAACGACGGCGCGGGCTTCCTCCGCGCTCTCGATCATCGGCACCATGATGCCGGAGACGCCCGCATCGAGCGCCGCCTTGATGTCGTCCGGCGATTTCCAGCGCGTGCGGAAGATGGTCGGCGCGCCGTGCAGTTCGGCCGCCGGCAGCAGGCTTGCGAGCGCGTTCACGTCGATCGGCGAATGCTCGCCGTCGAGGAGCAGGAAATCGAACCGCGTCCGCGCCGTCAGTTCGATGACGATGGGATGGGGAATTCCAACCCAGGTGCCGAAGACCGGCTTTTCGGCGGAAAGCCGCGCTTTCAGGCGCTTGGCCAGGGGAAGTGACATGATGCGTGCTCTTTGCATTCAGGATTTGCGGAAGGCGGTGTTGTCCCCGCTCCTGCCCGACAGGCGGGCGAAGACCTTGGTGATAACAACGGCAAGGACGATGTAGATCGCGGAGATGAGGAGGAGGGGTTCATAGGTCAGGTAGGTCTGCTGGCGCACCTGCGCGGCGACCGAATAGACGTCGATCACCGTGATCGTCGCGACCAGCGGGGTCGCCTTGAGCTGGAGGATCGTCTCGCCGGCGAGCGTCGGCATCGCCCGCCGGAAGGCCTGCGGCAGCCAGATGCGGCGGAAGGTCAGGAAGCCGGACATTCCATAGGCCCGCGCCGCGTCGAGCTGGCCCTTGGGCACGCCCTTGAACGCGCCGCGGAAGACCTCGCCCTCATAGGCCGCGTAGGACAGCGTCAGCCCGAGGAACGCATAGGGCCAGGCCTGCCGGAGGATCGGCCACAGCGCCGAGTCGCGGATCCAGGGGAACTGCGGGAACAGCGAGCCGAGGCCGTAATAGAGCAGCCAGAGCTGGAGCAGCAGCGGCGTTCCCCGGATGACGGTGCAGAACGCACGCGCCGGCAGCGCAAGCCATTTCGGGCCGACGACCTGCACCAGGCCGATGGGGATCGCCAGCAGCATGCCGAGCGAGGCGGTGACGACCACCAGCAGCACCGTCATGAAGAGCCCGCGGATGAGGAGCGGGTAATAATCGCCGAGCCAGTCCCAGCGCATGCGCAAGGCGGCATAGGCGGCAAGGACGATCGCCGCGACGATGGGCGTCAGCGTGCCGGCATCCAGACGCAGGCGACTGAACCCGGCCTTGCCGCCGCGGGCCATCTCATCCGACCGGCTAGACATGCGCCACGCCCTTCGTCGCCCAGGCTTCGAGCCGGCGGGAGAGGAGATTGGAGAGCATCGTCGCAAGCAGGTACATGCAGCCGGCGGCGATGAAGAAGGTGAAATAGGCCTTCGTGGTGCCCGCCGCCTGGCGGGTGACCTGGGTGAGCTCGCCGAAGCCGAGCACGGCGAGCAGCGCCGTGTCCTTCATCGCGATCAGCCAGAGATTGGAAAGCCCCGGCAGGGCGAAGGGAAGCATCGCCGGCAGCGTGATGCGCCGGAGCGTCAGCCAGGACGACATGCCATAGGCATGCGCCGCCTCGATCTGGCCGTAGGGGATGGACAGGATCGCGCCGCGGATCACCTCGGTGGAATAGGCGCCCTGGACGACGCCCAGCACGATGATGCCGGCAAACGCCCCGTTGAAGTCGATCTTCGCCTGGCCGAGCGCGGTGAGCACGCCGTTGATGAGGTCGGCGCCGGCGAAATAGACGATGAGGATCAGCACCAGCTCGGGCACCGAGCGGACGATCGTCGTATAGAGGTCGAGGGCCTGCCGCGTCACCGCGCCGCCGGCAAGCTTGCCGAGCGCGCCCGCAATGCCGATGACGAGGCCAAGGGCGAACGCGCCGAGCGCGATGGTCAGGGAGCGCGCCAGCCCGACGAGCATGGCGCTGCCCCATCCCCCCGCCGTCAGCAGCTCGACGCTTGCCGCGGCGGGAGACCAGATCATGTCGAACAGGTCGTTAATCGTCGTTCTCCAGCATCGATGCGTGGAAAGGCGAACTCGGCCGCAGCCTCATTCGCCGCCGTAGATGTCGAAGTCGAAGTACTTCTTGGTGATGGCGTCATAGGTGCCGTTCTTGCGGATCGCGGCGATGGCCTCGTTGATCTTCGCCTTGAACTCCGGCTCGTCCTTGCGCATGCCGACGCCGTAGCCCTCGCCGAGGGTCGCCGGATCGCGCTTGAGGACACCCTTGGATTCGCAGCATTCGCCGGACGACGACTTGAGGAACTCGTTCATGGCGACCACGCCGTCGATCACCACGTCGATGCGGCCGGCGGCAAGGTCCTGGTAGGCCTCGTCCTGGGTGTTGTAGCCGCGGATTTCCGAGGCATTCGCGGCGAAGTTCTTCTCCGCATAGGCCTGCTGGCCGGTCGAGACCTGCACGCCGATGACCTTGCCGTCCATGCTCTCCGGCGTCGTGTCGATGGCGGCGGACTTGGCCGCGACGACGACGGTCGGCACCTCGTAATACTTGTCGGAGAAGTCGATGACCTTGCGGCGCTCGTCGTTGATGCGCATGGAGTTCATGATCATGTCGATCTTGCCGCCGAGCAGCGCGGGGATGATCCCCTCCCAGGCGACGGGCACGCGCTCGCAGTCGAGCTTGGCCTCGGCGCAGACGGCGTCGATGATCTCGACTTCCCAGCCCGTCCAGTTGCCGTTCGCATCCGCCACCCAGAACGGCGGATAGGGCTCCGGCGCAAAGCCGACGCGGGTCTTTTCAGCATGGGCCGTCCCGGCCATCGCAAGCACCGCGCCGGCGACCAGCCCCAGTATGGATTTCTTCATTTCATTCCCCTTTTTGTTGGAAGACTAGTTGAAATTGCCCAGGAACCGCGCAAGGCGCTCGGACCTGGGATTGCCGAAGACCTCGGCCGGCGCCCCCGCCTCCTCGACACGGCCGCCGTGGAGGAAGAGGACCTCGGAGGACACTTCGCGGGCGAAGGACATTTCATGCGTGACGAGGATCATCGTCCTGCCCTCCTCGGCGAGCGCTCGGATGACCTTCAGCACCTCGCCGACGAGTTCGGGGTCCAGCGCCGAGGTCGGCTCGTCGAACAGCATGGCGAGCGGCTGCACCGCCAGCGCCCGTGCGATGGCCCCGCGCTGCTGCTGGCCGCCGGACAGGAAGGCCGGGTAGGCATCGCGCTTGTCGTAGAGGCCGACGCGCTCCAGCAGCCGCAGACCCTCGTCGACCGCCTGCTTGCGCTCGACGCCGAGCACGTGGACGGGTGCCTCGATGACGTTCTCGATGAGCGTCATGTGGCTCCACAGGTTGAAGCTCTGGAAGACCATCGCCAGCCGGGCGCGGATGCGGCGCATCTGCGCCTTCGACGCCGGCTCCATGTTGCCGTGGCCATCGGGCTTGAAGGCGATCGCCTCGCCGTCGACGCGGATCCTGCCGCCGGTCGGATGCTCCAGGCAGTTAAGACAGCGAAGGAGGGTCGACTTGCCCGAGCCGCTGCCGCCGATCAGCGAGATCACGTCGCCCTTGTTGGCGGTGAGGCTGACATCGCGCAGGACTTCGAGATTGCCGAACGACTTGCGAATCCCTTCCGCGTGAAGCATCTCCATCCTCGGCCGCCCTCCCGATCAGCGCGCTATCCTGCAAACAGGATTTGACTGTCGAAGATTGCTAGTGCAAAGAAGCCGGGCTGTGACTAGCAAAAAAACTCACATTTGATTGAATTCAGCTCATGCGAGACATGCGTCGCTTCATCCCCTCGGGGAACCTGCTCTATGTGTTCGACGCCGCCGCGCGGCTCGAGAGCTTCACGAAGGCCTCCGAGGAACTGAACGTCACGCCGGCGGCGATCAGCCATGCGATACGCCAGCTCGAGACCGGGCTCGGCGCCTCGCTGTTCCACCGCAAGCACCGGCAGTTGCAGCTCACCGACGACGGGGAAAAGCTCTACCGCTCGGTGGAAGGCGGGCTGGACCAGATCGAGCGCACCGCGGTGGAGATCCATTCGACGGCGGCCTCCGACATCAAGGTCTACGCCTCGATCACCGTCGGCACCTACTGGCTCCTGCCGCGCATCTCCACCTATCCGGGCAACGATGCGCGCATCGAGATGCAGCTCTACAATTCCGACAAGAAGCTCGAACTGCCGGCCGACGGCGTCTCCATGGCGATCACCAACGGGCGGGTGGACTGGCCGGGCTACGAGGTCCTGCCCTTCACGCGCGAGACGATGTTCCCGGTATGCAGCCCCGCCTATCTGGAAAAGCACGGGCCGGTATCATCGCTCGACGCGCTGCCCGCACACAATCTCCTCCACCTCGACAGCCACTATCACGAGGGCGCGACGTGGCGGGAGTTCCTGGCGCATTACGGCGTGGACTATGCCGTGCCGGGGGGCGTCTCGACATTCAACAACTATATCCTCGTCGTTCACGCCGTCCTGTCCGGCGCGGGGATCGGCCTCGGCTGGCAGCATTCCGTCGGCGACCTGGTCACCGCCGGCGCCCTGGTCCGCCCGCTGGACGAAACCCAGACAACCAGCAACGATTTCCTGCTGGTTTACAGAAAAGGGCGCCCTCTGACCCCGAGAGCCGCCGCCGTACGCGACTGGCTCCTGAGCCTTGGTTCGCTTGAACCATTGCATCGTGATTTGAAGGACTGAACCCGTCTGGTGCCGCTAGCCGCTTATCGCCTTCACCTCCATGAAGTCCTCAAGACCCCACTTGCCACCTTCGCGGCCATTGCCCGACTGCTTGAATCCGCCGAAGGGGCTTCCCGGAGCGCGGCTCTTGCCGTTTATCTGGATCATCCCCGCCCGGATACGCCGCGCCACCCGCTGGGCCCTTTCCGCACTACCCGTCTGGACATAACCGGATAGTCCATAGGGTGTATCGTTGGCAATTCTGATGGCTTCGTCTTCCGTGTCGAAGGGGATCATGACCAGCACCGGCCCGAAGATCTCCTCCTGCGCGATCGTCATCGCGTTGTGGACGCCCGCGAAAACCGTGGGGCGGACAAAGTAACCGCGATCAAAACCATCGGGCCGGCCGGGGCCGCCGGCTACAACGACAGCACCCTCGGCGATTCCGGCTTCGATAAGCTGCTGCACCTTGCTGAATTGCAGATCCGAGACCAGCGGTCCGATATGGTCGCCATCCTCGGCGGGATCGCCGACACTATAACCAGCCGCGATCCCGGCCGCGAGCCTCACCGCCTCGTCATAGACCGGGCGCTCCACGAGCATGCGCGTCGGCGCGTTGCAGGACTGGCCGGTGTTCTGGAAGCAATGGGCAAGGCCGCGGCCGATGGCGTCCTCGAGGTCGGCATCGGCGAAGACGAGGTTGGGGGACTTGCCGCCGAGCTCCAGCGAGACCCGCTTGATGTTCGCCGCCGCCGCCCGCGACACGGCCATGCCGGCACGCGTCGAGCCGGTGAACGACATCATGTCCACGCCGGGATGGGCGGAAAGCGCCTCGCCGACGACATGGCCCTCGCCGTTCACGAGGTTGAAGACGCCGGCCGGCAGCCCCGCCTCGTCGACGATCTGCGCGAACAGCATGGCCGACATCGGGGCGATCTCGGAGGGCTTCAGGATGACGGTGCAGCCGGCGGCGATCGCCGGGATCACCTTCAGGGCGATCTGGTTCATCGGCCAGTTCCAGGGCGTGATCAGCCCGCAGACGCCGATGGGCTCGTAGACGATCCTTTCCTGCGGGTTCGCCTCGTCGAGCGGATGCTCGAAGGCGAAGGACCGCAGCGTCCTGACGAACGCCTCCATATGGAAGAGGCCTGCCGCCGCCTGCGCGTCCCGCGCCAGCCGGATCGGAGCGCCCATCTCCTTCGAGATGGTCTCGGCCATTTCCTCGCTGCGCGCCCGGTAGATCGAGACGATCCTCTCGATCGCGGAAAGGCGCTCCTCCCGCGTCGTGCGGCTCCAGGTCTCGAAAGCCCTGCGGGCCGCCGCGACCGCCTTGTCGATATCGGCGGCGGAGCCGGCCGAGATCGTGGCATAGGCTTCCTCCGTCGCGGGGTTGATCACCGGCAGCGGCCTTGCCGCCTCGGGCGCGACCCATTTGCCGTCGATGTAGAAATCCGTCCTGTCGATCATGGCCTTGGTCCTTCGTGTGGCATCAATATTCGGTTTCCGACCGCACCCTACGCAGGAGTTCCTGCGCGGTGAAGAGGTCGAGATGGGCGCCGCCCGCATTCTTGAACAGCGTGATCTCGTCGGCGGACCGCCTCCCCTCGCCCGAGCCGCGGCACAGGTCGAACAGGTCCGCCCGGATGCTCGCCCAGGTCATCAGGCCCTTTTCGACCGGCTGGAGAAAGTCGCCGCAATCGCGGCAGAGATCGCGCGTATCGGCAAAAAGCGCGGCGCGGCGAATGACGTCGTCGTCGGATTCGCGCATGTCGGGCCGCCAGCCGCCGATGAGGTCGACATGGCAGCCCTCCTTCAGGAGCGCGCCCTTGACGAGCGGCGTCGTCGCCATGGTGGCGCTCGAGACGATGTCGGCCAGCGGCAGGACGGCGTCGGGATCGTCCACGGCCTCTATCCGCACGCCGTCCATGCGCATGCCGGTCGCGACCTGCCGGGCCTTGTCGGCGGTGCGGTTCCAGATCCAGACGTGCCGGATCGCCGGGCGCACGCTGACGATGGCTTCGATGACATGGGGAACAAGCGCGCCCGCGCCGAAGACGAGCAGCGTGGCGGCGTCCGGCCTTGCGAGAAGATCGACGCCAAGGGCGGAATCGGCGGCGGTCTTGCGCAGCGTCAGCGCGGTTCCGTCGGCGACCAGGGCCGGCGCGCCGGTCACGCCGTCGAAGGCGACATAGAGGCCCTGGTTGGCGGGATGCGGCGGCGTCGCCTGAGGATTGCCGGGGAAGATGCTGACGAGCTTGGCCCCCAGCATTTCCCCGCGGCTCCAGGCCGGCAGCAGGATAAGCCCACGGCCGCCGTCCGGCGCGCCGGGCTCGCCCATATAGAGCTCGCCGGCCTCGGGCATGGCGCCGCCATGGGCCTTGCGAAGCGCCGCGACGAGCGACGGATAATCGAGAAGGCTATGAACGTCGTGACCGTCGACTAGGCGCATGGCTCCCCCACTCCGAAATCTTGCGCGACCTGCGCGCGGTAGCGCCGGACCTGCGCGCCGACCTCTGCGGGCGACCAGCCCATGACGCCGCTGACGCCTTCGGCCACCGCCTCGGCAACATCGAGCCCCATGCCCTCCGACCAGCCGATGGGAAAGCGGCGGAACATCAGGTCGTCGAGATTGACGACCTGTTCGTGCGCGGCGGAAAACCGCAGGTGATCCAGCGGGATCGCCTCTCCGCCTGTGGAGATGCCGGCGCCGGCCGCCTGCGGAAACTGCCGGGCGGCATGGGAGATCGCCCGCGCGGGGCCGCTCGGCGCCATCCGGCCGGAGAGCGCCTTCGCGATGCTCGCGCCGGCATGGCGGTGCGTCATGATGAGGCCGCCGGTATAGACGAAATAGCCGGGCGCGCCGTGCTGCGCCATGTCGTGCAGCAGCACCGCCTCGCAGCCATCCGGGTGCCCGGCGCGGGCCGTGCGCGGGCGCACCCCGGCCCAGCTGTAGAGCACGTCCTTGCGGCTCAGCGCGATATCCGGGAAGACCGAGTTGAAGTCGTCGAGGAGCCCCCGGATGGTCGCCTCGTCGGCCCTGAAGCCGGCGGCTTCGGGCTCGTGCGGCTCGTCGCGCGGGCCGAAATAGTGGAGGTCCCGCCAGGGAATGACATAGAAGGGATCGCCGTTCGGCAATGCCGTCTCGATGGCGATGCCGCGGAATTCCGGCGGCAGGCGGACCACGACATTCGTTCCCTTGAGGCCCTGGTTGATTTTCGGCACCGGCAGGCCAGAGGCCGCGGCGATGCCATCGACCCAGGCCCCGGCGGCATTGACGACGGCGCGCGCCTCCAGCGTCTCGCGGGCCTGCGTGCGCCTGTCCAGGAGTTCCAGCCGCCAGCGTCCGTCCGGCTGGCAGCGAACGGACGTGACCTCGGTATAGTTGCGGGTGACGGCGCCGAGGTCGCGGGCATTCAGCACGGTATCGACGCATATGCGCTCGGGCCAGTCGAACTGGTATTCGGTGAAACGGATGACGCCGGAAAGGTCCTTCCGGTCGCGCAGATGCGAAAGCGCCGGCATCGCCGCGATCTCCCGCGCCGACATCGGCTTGAAATCGAGCGGCACGCCGCCGGGATCGAGCGCGCGCAGCAGGGCGAAGCCGAGACGGGCCTTCCAGAGCGGAATGCCTTCGCGCCGGTAGAGCGGCATGTAGAAGCCGATCGCCCTCGCCCGCGCGGGCGTCGCCCTGACGAAGCCGGAGCGGTCGCGCATCGCGCGCCGCGCCAGCTCCATATGCTCGATGGCCATGCGGGGGTTTCGCAGGAAATTCCAGATCGACCGCCCCGGCGAGAAATAGGTCAGCCCGCAATGCTGGAGCCGGCTGGAACGGCTCGACGTTCCCCCGGCGAAATCCGCGCGTTCGAGCAGGACCGTGGAGAAGCCCGCGGCGGCGAGATGGTTTACGGCGCTCGCCCCGGTGATGCCGCCGCCGATGACCGCGACGTCGAACGGCACGGTTTGCGGCCCGCCCATCACAGCACCATGCACAGACGCATCGCGTCGTAGATCGAGGCATGGACGTTCCGGCTGGCGATGGCGTCGCCGATCCGGTGCAGCTCGAAGGTGCCGGCGCCGCCCTGCCGGGGCTGCGGCGTGCCGGCGAGCAACGCTTCGAGGTCCGTCACGCCTTCGTTGACCGCTCCTTCCTTAAGGTCTTGGAACACCTCGTCGAGCGGCATGGTGCCCCGCTCGACGACCACCTGCGAGGCGGCCATGTCGAGAAGATCGCCCGTCAGTTCGTGGCGGAAGGTGGCGGTCAGCGCATTGGCGCCGTTGCGGCTCACCCTGACGAGGTGATGATCCATCGTCGCCGTGATGCCGCTCTCGTGGAACTGCTTGCGATAGATGGCGCGCGTCGAATATTCGACCTCCTGCGCCAGGCTGTCGTCGATGGTCACGAGATGCACGTTGCAGCCCTGTTCCTTCAGGTGCAGCGTCGTGGAAATGCCCTCGTGCCGGCCGGTACCGTCATAGACGATGATGTCGCCCGAGCGCTCGGTCGTCGCGCTGAGGACGTCCCAGACGGTCTGGCAATGCTCCGCGCCGTCGAGCCAGTCGACATCCGGCAGGCCGCCCGTCGCGACGATGACGACGTCCGGGTTTTCGGCGAGCACGTCGTCCGCGGTCGCATAGGTGTCGCAGCGCATCTCCACGCCGAGCCGGGCGAGTTCGGCGGTCCGCCAGTCGATGATGCCGATCAGGTCGCGGCGCTGGCGGGCGCGGCAGGCGAGGAGCAGTTGCCCGCCCGGCTGGCTTCCGGCCTCGAACAGCAGGACCTCGTGGCCGCGCTCGGCCGAGACGCGCGCCGCCTCCAGCCCCGCCGGCCCGCCGCCGACGACCACCACCCGGCGCTTTCGCGCGGCGGGAGCGATGATCTGCGGCATCGTGGTCTCCCGCCCGGAGGCGGGATTGTGGATGCAGTTCACCTTCTTGTGCATGCAATAGGACGCGCCGACGCAGGGCCTTATCCGGTCCTCCTCGCCGCGCATGATCTTGTTGACGATCTGGGGATCGGCCATGTGCGCGCGGGTCATCGCCACCATGTCGAGCAGGCCGTCGCGGATCGCGTGGCGCGCGGTGGCGATATCCGTGATGCGCGCGGCGTGGAAAACCGGCAGCTTCGTATGCCGGCGGAAGGCGCCGACCCGCGACAGGAACGGCGCCAGCGGCTGGGACATGCCCGGCATGTTGTGTTCGGCGAGCGCGATGACGGTATCCATCCGGCCGAAGATGCAGTTGAAGACGTCCACCAGTCCCTCGCGCTCGAAGATCGCCGCGATCTCCAGACAGTCCTCGAAGCCAAGGCCGTCCTCGCTGGCCTCGTCGATGACGAAGCGCATGCTGACGATCATCTCGTCGCCGAGCCGGCGCCGGATCTCCTCGTGGACCATGAGGCCGAAGCGCACGCGGTTCTCCACCGAGCCGCCGAAGCGGTCGGAGCGGAAATTGGTGCGCGGGGAAAAGAACTGGCCGATGAGGTGGCCGCCCGTCAGCGTCTCGACACCGTCGAGGCCGCCCTCGCGGCATCGCTCGGCGGCCGCGCCATAGGCCTTGACGATCCGCCGGATGTCGTGCTCGTCCATCTCGCGCGAGAATGCACGGTGCTGCGTTTCGCGCGAGCGGGAGGGGGCGAGCGCCGGCAGCCAGTTGAGGGTGGTGGCATCCGCCCGGCGGCCGAGATGCGAGATCTGGCACATCAGCGCGGCGCCATGCGCGTGGATGCGCTGCGAGAACGCCTGCAGGTGGGGGATCACCGCGTCCGTGGCGAGGTTGAGCTGGCCGCCATTGCCCCAGCTCGAATCCACGTCCACCATCGAGGAGCCGCCGAAACTGGTCAGCGCAAGCCCGCCCTTGGCCTTTTCCTCATGATAGCGCTGGTAGCGCTCCATCGGCATTCCGCCGTCGTCGAGGAAGGACGCGTGGCTGGTGCTCATGATGCGGTTGCGCAGGGTGAGCCCCTTGATGCGCAGCGGCTGGAGCAGCGGGTCCTTGCTGGCGGTAGCGGCTGCGGCGGCGGGCGAGGCGTGGGTTGCGGCCATCGGAATATCCCCGAGAAGGAACGAGGGCGCCGGGCGGGCGCCCGGCGCGACTGCATGCGGCGGGCGCCCTACCAGCGCCCTTCCGCCTTGAGCTCGTCCTGCACGCGGACGATGCTGCCGCGCAGGATGGCCATCATGTCGTCGATCTGCTCGCACGTGATGATCAGCGCCGGCGACAGGACGCACATGCTGCCGATGGGCCGGACGATGAGGCCGCCTTCGTAGCAGTAGCGGTCGACGCGCAGCGCCACCTCCTTGTCGAAGTCCGTCGCCTCCTCCGCATCGGGGTCCGTGACGCATTCGACGCAGGCGACGAGGCCCGTGCCGCGGGCATCGCCGATCAGGGGAAGCTCGCCGAGCTTGCGGATCTCTTCCTGGAAATAGGGCGCTATCTCGCGGACATGGGCGAGAAGGCCCTTCTCCTCGATGATGTCGATATTGGCCAGCGCCGCCGCGCAGCTCACCGGATGGCCGCTATAGGTATAGCCGTTGGTGTAGAAGCTGCCCCTGGCGTTCTCGCCGCTGACGCGGGCGAGCACGGCGTCGGAGATGACGAAGCCGCCGAGCGGGACATAGCCCGACGTGACGCCCTTCGCGAAGGTGATGATATCGGGCACGATGTCGAACACCTCCTCGGAGGCGAACCAGTGGCCGCAGCGGCCGAAGCCCGTCACCACCTCGTCCGAGATGTAGAGGATGTCGTGCCTGCGGCAGATCTCGAGGATGCGGCGGTGGTAGCCCTTCGGCGGGATGAGGATGCCGCCGGAGGCCAGCAGCGGTTCGGCAAGGAACGCGCCGACATTTTCCGGGCCGAGCGTCTCGACCCGCTCCTCGAATTCCGCCACCAGCATGTCGAGGAAGGCCTCTTCGCTCATACCGCGCGGACGGCGGAAGACGTTGGGCGCGGAGATGAAGGAGACGTTGTCGAGCGCGAGGTCGAAGTTCGGCCGGTTGCCGGCCCGGCCGGAGCAGGCCGCCGTCAGGTGCGTGCTGCCGTGATAGCCGTCGATGCGGCAGATGATGGCCTTCTTGTCCGGACGGCCGAGCACGTTGTTGTAGAACTGCATGAAGCGCAGGGCCGAATCCACCGCCGACGAGCCGCCGGTGGTGAAGAACACATGGTCCAGATCGCCCGGCGCGAAGGCGGCGATCCGCCGCGCGAGCTCCGATGCCGGGCCGTTGATCGAATACCAGGGGGAATTGTAGCAGATGCGCAGGGCCTGGGCGGCGATGGCGTCGGCGATCGGCTGGCTGTTGTAGCCGACCTGCGTGCACCACATGCCGCCGGGGCCGTCGATCAGCGTGCGGCCGTGGCTGTCGCGGATATAGATGCCGTCGGCCGAGGTAAAGAGCGGCCGGCCGCCGGAGGTGCCCAGCTTCGACATCTCCTCGGCGGGACTGATCAGATGACGATGCGCCGCATCTTCGAGTTCGGCGACGTTCCACTGCGATCCGGTCTCGGCATACATGATGTTTTCCTATTCGATAGTTCGGGCCGGCATGGTGGTGCGCGGCCGCTGGCTTCGTCTTTGCTTGTCGTCGTGCCCCGGCGCGGCGCGCCTAGGCCGGAACGGCCTGCCCGGCCTCGGCGAAGTCGGACGGGAAGAACGCGGAAAGGAAGGCGAGGCAGACCTGGCGCGAGCGCTCGCGCATCTGCGGGCTGTTCTCGCCGGTCACGTGGCTGAAGATCCAGCAGCCGTCCGTAATGGCATAGAGCCCCCGGGCGATCGCCATCGCATCGACCGTGACCGCGCGCTCGGCGGCAAGCTCGGTGACCAGGGTCACCATGGTGTCGAGCGAGCGGTATTTCAGCTCGCTGCACCGCTTCTTGTAGGCGGGAACGCGGGGCGCCTCCGCCCAGAACGCCATCCAGACCGCAAGATGCTTGGTCTTGGCGACGCGCGGATCGAAATCCACGTCGATGAGGAGCCGCAGCCTTTCGGCCGGGGAGGCCGCCGCGGAGGCCATCGCGTCGAGCCAGATCTTCTCGTAGTTGCTGGCCAGCAGATCCAGCACGGCAAGCAGCAGGCGCTCCTTCGTCTTGAAGTGAAACGCGATCACCCCGTAGCTGCATCCGGCCTCGTCGGCGATGTCGTTGACCGTGATGCCCGAGAGCCCCCGGCGCGCCACGACACTGAGCGCCGCATCCAGAAGCTGCTGGCGCCGCACCGAACTTTGACTTGATATCTCTTTTATTTTTTTCGCCATGTATTTTTTCTTAATGACCTAACTGACTGTCGTCAAATAGTTTTTTGAATCATAAAATTGATTGATCGATCAAAATCTTATTGACCAATCAATCTAGTGCAATAATAGTGGCCCCGGATGGAGCGGTCAGCCGGCGTTTCCTTCGCAAGGAAGTGCGGAGATTGGCGGCATCGGAAGCTCCCCCGGCCCCGGCCGAAAAATACCGGCGCCCGATGCCTCGCATCGAGGTCGTCCGCCGCATTGCCGCATCAGGCTTATCGTCAGAAAAAGGGGAACGAGATGCAGGACAAGAAAGACTTTCCGCAGCAGGCCGGCCTTCCGCCGGCCACGCGCCGTCAATTCATCGGCGGGGTCGGCGCCCTGGTCCTCGGCGCATCGTTGCTGCCGGTGGGCATGCGCGCCGCCCATGCCGCGCCGAAGCAGGGCGGATCGGTCCGCTTCGCCATCAACGACGGCGCGCAGACGGACTCGCTCGATCCGGCCACCTGGCAGAGCTCGTTCACCCAGGTCGTCTTCGGCGGCACGCTTTGCAACGCGCTGACCGAGCTTGCCGCCGACGGAACGGCGACGCCCGACCTCGCGGAGAGCTTCTCGGCATCCG